>JBBREC010000191.1:0-6436 GCA_038203295.1 Caulobacterales bacterium | reverse complement strand
CCGCCCCCGACATGGAATTGCGCGTCGTGTCGTTGCCGCCGACGATCAGCAGGATGACGTTGCCGAGGTATTCCTCGGGACTCATGTTCCGGGTCGCGTCGCTGTGGGCCATCATCGAGATCAGGTCGCCGCGCGGGTCTTCGTTCGCCCGCTCGTTCCACAGCCGGGTGAAGTAGGCCAGACACTCCATCAGCTCGGCCTGCCGCGCCTCTTCCGTCTCGGCGATCTGGCCGGGCGCCGGAATACAGGTGGCCATGTCCGACCAGCGGGTCAGCTTGCGCCGCTCCTCGAAGGGGAAGTCGAACAGCGTCGCCAGCATCTGGGTGGTGAGTTCGATCGAGACCCGCTCGACCCAGTCGAAGGTCTCTCCGACGGGCAGGGCGTCGAGGATTCTGGCCGCGCGCTCGCGGATGATCCCCTCCATGGCCGCCAGGTTGGCCGGCGCCACGATGGGGCTGACCGCCTTGCGCTGAGCGTCGTGCTTCGGCGGGTCCATGGCGATGAAACTGGGGCGCCGCAGGTCAGGACGGGCGTCGCGGATGGTGATCCCGCCCAGCGCCGCCTCCGACGAGAACACGCCGTGATTGGTGTCCACCGCCATGATGTCGTTGTAGCGGGTCACCGACCAGTAGGGGCCGAACTCGCTGCCCGGCGTGAAGTGCACCGGGTCCTCGGCGCGCAGGCGCTCGAAATAGGGCCAGTGTGTGTTGGTGCGGAACAGCTCCGGATCGCCGGGATGAAAGTCCTCAAGCGGCATCGAATAGGCCTTGTCGCGGGCCTCGTCAGTGAGCCTCGTCGCGCCGTCAGCCATGGCCGTCCTCCCGCGCGCCTCCGGGCGGGCGCGCTGGACAAGGAGACGCCAATCCGCAGCGTTGGGCAACGGAAGAGGTGAGGCGGATAGCACCGACCGCTGCGCGGGAGGACGCCATTACAGCCAGGCTGACGCCTCCCGCAGGATCGCTCGCCTTGCACATGAGGGCCGCAGGGCTTAGGTGACGCACCCTCAAGCTTAGGGAGATTTGCCATGGGTTACCGGGTGGCCGTCGTCGGCGCCACGGGCAATGTGGGCCGTGAGATGCTGAATATCCTCGAGGAAGTGAACTTCCCCGTGGACAAGATTCACGCGATCGCGTCGCGCAAATCCATCGGCGTCGAGGTCTCGTTCGGCTCTCAGATCATCAAGTGCGAGGACATCGCCCAATTCGACTTCTCCACGGTCGACATCGTGCTGATGAGCGTCTCCGGCGCCTTTTCGCGCGAATGGTCGCCGCGGATCGGCGCGGCCGGGGCGATCGTCATCGACAATTCGTCGGCCTGGCGCATGGACCCGGACGTCCCGCTGATCGTGCCGGAAGTGAACCCGGACGACGCGGAATGGGCGAACCGAAAGAACATCATCGCCAACCCCAACTGCTCCACCATCCAGCTGGTGGTCGCCCTGAAGCCGCTGCACGACGCCGCGCGCATCAAGCGTGTGGTGGTCTCGACCTACCAGTCGGTCTCCGGCGCGGGCAAGGAAGGCATGGACGAGCTGTTCGACCAGACGAAGAACGTCTTCGTCCTGGGCGCAACGCCGCCGAAGAAGTTCCCCAAGCAGATCGCCTTCAACGTCATTCCCTGCATCGGCGAGTTCAAGGACGACGGCTACACCGACGAAGAGCAGAAGATGTGGAACGAGACCCACAAGATGCTCGATCCCGCCATCAAGCTGACGGTCACCTGCGTTCGCGTGCCGGTGATGGTCGGGCATTCGGAAGCCGTGAATATCGAATTCCACGAACCGCTGGACGAGGACGACGCGCGCGAAATCCTGCGCGACGCGCCGGGCGTGGTGGTGATCGATAAGCGCGATTCCACCGGCTACATGACGCCGAAGGAAGCCCAGGGGGAGTTCTCGGTGTTCGTCAGCCGGATCCGCAACGATCCGACCATCGAGAACGGCCTGAACATGTGGGTGGTCTCCGACAACCTGCGCAAGGGCGCGGCGCTGAACGCGGTGCAGATCGCCGAGTTGCTCCACGCCCGTGGCCTGATCCGCCAGAAAGCGCTAGCCTAGCCTCATGCCCACGTCATCGGCGCCAGGGGCCGAGGCCCGCCCCGAGTTCGCCGGCTCGTAGAGTCGCCGAACTCAGAGGATTTTGGCCTTGACCATTTCCAACGCCGAGCCGGCGTCCACTTCGGCTGGAAATGGTCCCGCGCTGCTGGCGGGCATCGGCTGCTACCTGATCTGGGGCTTCGTGCCGCTGGTCTTCCAGGCCATCGGCGCCCTCGGCGTCGGCTCATGGGAAATCCTGGCCCACCGCACGCTCTGGGGCACGCCCACGGCGCTGATCTTCGTGCTGATGGCCGGCCAATGGCGCCAGGTGGTCAGCGTCTTCTCCAACGGCCGCGTGCTCGCCTGGCTGACCCTGTCGGCGGCGTTGATCGCCACCAACTGGAGCGTGTTCATCTGGGCGGTGACCAACGGACACGTTCTGGAATCCAGCCTCGGCTACTACATCACGCCCCTACTCAACATGGCGGCCGGCGCGCTGCTGTTCCGCGAGCGGATCGACCGCATCGGCGCGGTGGCGATCGGCCTGGCCATGGTCGGGGTGGCGATCCAGACGGCGGCCATCGGCCACCTGCCGCTGGTCTCCCTGGTGCTGGCCGTCTTGTTCGGCGGCTATGGCGTGGTGCGCAAGCAGGTGCAGGCCGACGCCCAGACCGGGCTGTTCATCGAGTGCCTGCTGCTCGCCGGACCGGGGCTGGCCTATGCGCTCTGGCTGGCGAGCCATGGCCAGAGCCACTTCACCCAGTCGACGGAGACGACGCTGTGGCTGATCGCGTCGGGGCCGATCACCGCGGCGCCCCTGGTGCTGTTTTCCTGGTGCGCGCGGCGGCTACCCCTGTCGGTCATGGGCTTCATGCAGTTCATCGGCCCGACCATCGGCATCGGCATCGGCGTCATCGAGGGCGAGGCGTTCGGACCCCTGCGCGCGGCGTCCTTCGCCTTCATCTGGCTGGGCGCGGCGGTGTTCGCCTGGGGCGCCTGGCGCCGGTCCCGCGCGCTGATGGCCGCCATCGCCGATGCGGAGCGCGCACCAGCCACATAGGCACTCATGCGGAAACGCATAGCGATCAGGCAAAAATGCTGATCTATGCATCGTTCAGATGATGCTATCTAAACAGTGTCCAGACGGACAGCCCAGCCACCCGGCGGGCTCACCAGAGACCTCAAGGATAGCCGCCATGACCTTCTTCGCTCAAATCGAACGCCAAGCCGACCGCCTCGCCCCGGTCCTGTTCCTGCTGATCGGCCTGATGACCGCCGTCGCCACCGCCGGCGTCACGCTCTGACCTTCTCCTGACATCCAGACCATTCGGATGAGGGCCCTTCGGGGCCCTTTTTCGTGTCCAAGGTCCGGTCAGTGCTTGAAGATGACCAGCAGTCCGCGATCGCAGCGCTCGTCCTCGCGGGAGTTGTAGTTGAACAGCATGTGGTGGAAGCCGTGGCGCACGGCGTCGGCGTAGATCCGCAGGAGGTTCGGGAACAGCTGGGCGTTGGTGACGTCGTGGTAGATCAGGATGCCCTCGGGCCGGAGCAGGTTTTCGTAGACGTGGAGGAACCACTCCTGGGTGCGGAAATGATCGGCGTCGGAGAAGATGAAGTCGTAGGTCTTCTCAGCTGAGATTACGAACGCCTCCTCCTTCGCGGTGATGAAATTCACGTGGCCGTATTCCGGCTTGCCGATCTCTTCCGGCGGCCGCCCGTTGAAGTCGTACCAGCTGTCGACGAGGTCGAATTCATAGGTCTGGCCGTTGAATTCCAGACCCTGCAGTATCGAGCGGCACGACCGGCCCGCGCCAAAGCCCAGTTCCAGGACCGTCCTTGGCTTGCGGCACGCCACCAAGGACGCGACCAGGGATGCGTGGGCGTCATCGATCGCCACGATCCTGTCGACCTGGTCGTTGGCATAAACGCTCACGCGATCGCCCCGCCGCTGCCCATATCCGCAGCGATTGGTGGCACGAACATGCGGCCGACATCCAGACCATTCGGCCTTGCGCCTCAGAGGCCGGCGTAGGCCGCTTCGATCAGGCGCTTCGGGCGACGATCGCCCAGAAGCTCGTTGGACTGGCGGTTCATGACGTAGGCCCCGCCCAGCTTGCGCTCCGGGTCGGCGAAGACGCAGGAGCCGCCCCAGCCGGAATGGCCGAACGTCTGGTCGCCCGGTCCCCAGGGGTGCACCGTCTCGTTGCGCATGAACCCCGCGCCCCAGCTCATCTCGAACGGCAGCACCAGGTCCTGCCCGCGGATCCGCTGGCGGGCCGCCTCGGCGATCAGGGCGGGCGAGAGAATGTCGGCGCCGTCCAGCCAGCCGTCGTTGGCCAGCGCACCCATCACCCGGGCGAGCGAATGCGCTGTCGCGTGGCCATTGGTCGAGGGGATTTCCATGCTGCGCCATTCGGCCTGGCTCTTGCCGGCCGCGGCCGACCAGGGGGTCAGGAAGGCCGCCCGGGTGGCGGCGTTGTGGTCGCCGAAATCCGGCAGGGCGGTGGGCCGCTGCAGCTCGGCGACCCGCTCGGCCTCGTCCGGCGGCAGGCCGATGAACAGATCGAGCCCGAACGGCTCGGCCAGATCCTCGCGCAGGGCGGTCCCCATGCTGCGGCCGTCCACGCGCCGGAACACCTCGCCGGCCAGGTAGCCGAAGGTGATCGGGTGGTAGCCGCTGGCCGTCCCGGGCGGCCAGATCGGCGCCATGGCCGCCAGCCGCGTGCAGATCAGGTCCCAGTCGAACCAGTCCACCGGGTCCATCCTGTCCGGAAAGCCAGAGAGCCCGTCCTGGTGCGACAGCATCTGTTCGACAGTGATCTGTGCCTTGCCGGCCGCGGCGAACGCCGGCCAGACGGAGGCGACGGTCTGGCCGTAGTCGAGCTTCCCCTCGCCCACCAGCCGCGCCATCAAGAGGGCCGCGATCGCCTTGGTGGTCGAGAAGATGGTGGTGAGCGTGCGGTCGTCAAACGGCTTCGAGCGCGCCCGGTCGGCGTGGCCGGCCCACAGGTCCACCACCACCTCGCCCGCCTCGACCAGGGTGAAGCGCGCGCCCAGTTCCTCGCCCGCGGCGAAGTTGGCGGCGAAGGCGTCCTTCACCGCGGCGAAGCGCGGCGCGGCTGTGCCAGCGATCTCGACCATGAGGCCTCCGGGGCTAGAGGCGTTCTATACGCAGCGGGGCGGTGGGGCGCACCAGCTGCAGGCCCAGAGCGATGATCGGCAGCTCGGGCTGGCGCCAGTCCTGGGCGGCCTGCACGGCCTGGAATGCAGCGCGGGCGGCGCGTTCGGTGGCGGCGACCGGGGCCAGGCCTTCGACCAGGCCGGCGCCGAAGCTGGCGGTGACCAGGTCGCCCGTGCCGTTGGGGCCCTTGAGCAGGCGGGGATGGGCGAAGAGGGTGGCGGTGTCGGCGTCGACATAGAGAATACCGATCTCGTCGGGGCCCGCAGGCGCCGAGGTGATCACGGCGGGCTTGCCGAGCGCGCGGGCCGCGGCCACGGCGTCGACCAGGTCGATGATCTCGTGGCCCGCCAGGTAGCCGAGTTCCCAGAGATTGGGCGTGATCCAGTCCGCCAGCGGGACAAGTTGCTGCGCCACCGCCTGAGCCACCTCGGGCCGCACGTACAGCCCGCCCGGCGCGTCACCGACGATCGGATCGACAACCATGACCGGCGGCCGCTCGGACGCGGCGCGCACCCGGCCGAGCACGCCCGCGGCGATCTCCACCTGTTCGGGCAGGGAGAAGTGGCCGGTTATCACCAGGTCGACCATGCCGAAGATGGCGTCGGCCTCGATGTCGCCGAGCATGCGGGCGAAGACGTCCGGCGGCGTTACCTGACCCTGCGAACCCTGCGCGGGGCTGCGCCCGAACATCACGGTGGGCGCCAGCACGGGGTCGATGCCGTGCGCCGCCAGGACGTATTGCTGCGCGGCCCCGCCGATCCGGCTGGCCGCAACGAACGAGGACAGAATCAGCGCCAGCGTCATGGGTGAAGCCTAGCGGCCGCCGTCGGCTACAAACAGCTGTCATCCTCCGACCGCCCACGGCGGCGCGGGCCGGAGGATGCAGGTTCGCCTAGTAGCGGTAGTGGTCCGGCTTGAACGGGCCGGCCTGCGGCACGCCGATGTAGTCGGCCTGGTCCTTGGACATGGTGGTCAGCTTCGCGCCCAGCTTGGCCAGGTGCAGCATGGCCACCTTCTCGTCGAGGTGCTTGGGCAAGACGTGGACGCCGATCTCGTACTTGGCGCCGTTCTGCCAGAGCTCGATCTGGGCGAGCGTCTGGTTGGTGAAGGAGGCGCTCATCACGAAGCTCGGATGGCCGGTGGCGTTGCCGAGGTTCACCAGGCGGCCTTCGCTGAGCACGATGATCTTCTTGCCGTCTGGGAATTCGACGTGGTGGACC
>JBBREC010000190.1:0-6443 GCA_038203295.1 Caulobacterales bacterium | reverse complement strand
TCAGCCTGTGAACCTTTCCCGCTCCGTCGCCGGCTCTACGGTCCTGATCACCGGGGCCGCCAGCGGCATGGGCCGCGCCACCGCCGAGGTGTTCGCCGCCGAGGGCGCCCATGTGGCGCTGACCGATATCGCCGCGGAGAGCGTGCGCGAAGTGGCCGACGATCTGGTTCACCGCGGCCTGAGCGCCGAGGCCTGGACCCTGGACGTGACCGACGCCGCCGCGATCCTGACGGTCGTCGAGGCCGCCGCCGGCCGGTTCGGCGGAATCGACATCGTCATCAACAACGCTGGCGTCGGTGGCTTCGCGGCCATCGACGCCGCCAACTATGAGGCGGTCTGGGACCGCTCGGTGGCGGTCATGCTGACCAGTCACCAGCGGATCATCCGCGCCGCCCTGCCCTGGCTGCGCAAGTCCTCCGCGCCGCGCATCGTCAACATCGCCTCCACCGAGGCCCTGGGCGCCACGGCCCGTGACAGCACCTATGCGGCGGCCAAGGCAGGTGTCACCGGCCTCACCCGTGCCTTGGCTGTCGAACTCGGCCGCGAGGGGATCACCGTCAACTGCGTCTGCCCCGGCCCGATCCTCACCGGCATGACCGACGCGATCCCCGAGGCCGACCGCGCGACTTTCGCCAAGCGCCGCACCGCCATGGGACGGTATGGCCGGCCGGAGGAAGTGGCCCACGTGACCCTCAGCCTATGCCTTCCCGCCGCGTCCTTCATAACCGGCGTCACCATCCCCGTGGACGGCGGCCTGATGGCGCGGAACGCCTAGGCCAGCTTCACCTCACAGACGCAAGCCTTTGACTGGCCGGCGGATTTATGTCGTCAGTTAACGACTTCGCGAAACCGGACGGGCGGGGAGGCTTCGTCATGAGTGTGCACGACATCAAGCGACCCTACATGGTCTACGAGGGCCCGCGCCCGCGCAATGCCGCGACGCCCGCCTCTGTCGCGCCAAACGCCGGCGCCCGGCTCGGGGAGGTGGAGGCCGACCGCGAGAAAATGCGCGATGACGCAAAGCTGGCGATCGTACTTTCGATCGTGGGCGCCCTTGGGCTCGGGATGGGCATCGGCGTCTGGATGACCCCGATGCTGGGCGACAACAATCCCTTCCTCGCGCCGCCCGCCCAGGCTGCGCCGCTCGCCATGACAGCGACGCTGCCGGCCTCGACGACGACTCCCATCCTTGCGGCGCCGGACGCCGCACCCGCCGTGGAGGCGTCGCAGGAGCCCGTCGCGTCCGAGACGGTCGCCGCGCCCGCCGAAGCCAGGCGCGCCGATCCGCCCCGCAAGATCAAGGTCGCCGCCCGGACAGATGCGCCGGTCAGGACCGCCGGGGGCTGCAGCCCCAACGGCAGCCGCGCCGCTGTAACGCTCTGCACCGACCCGGCCATCGCGGCGGCCGATCAGGACATGGAACGCGCCTTCCAGCGCGCGCTAAGGTCCGGCGCGCCGGCCAAGACGCTGCGGGCCGAGCAGCAGGCCTGGCTCAGCGTCCGCGAGGACGCCGCCGGCCGCTCACCCGCCGACCTCGCCGACGTCTACGAACAGCGGGTCGCAGAGCTGAACGCAATCGCCGACGACCCGCCGCACTGAGCGTCCCTAGTCGCCAGTAAACGTCCCCGGCCGTTTCTCTCGAAACGCCGCCAGGCCTTCGCGATAGTCCGAGGTGCGCGTGGTCAACAGGAACTGATCGCGATCCATGTAGATGCTGGCGTGCGCCCCGGCCGAGGCAATGGCGTTGATCGCCTCTTTGGTCATCCGCACCGGAAGTGGCGGAAGGGCCGTGACCTTGTCCGCCCAACGCCGCGCGGCGGCGAGCGCCGCGCCCGTGGCGACTACCTCGTCAGCCAGACCCCAGTCGAGGCACCGCTGAGCGTCGGCGGGCTCACCGAACATCACGTATTGCTTGGCGCGACTGGGTCCCGCCAGGGCCACCAGCTTTGGTAGCGTCCGCCAGCTCATGTTCATGCCGAGCGGCGCCTCGGGCAGACGCATGTAGGCGCCTTCGCCCATCACCCGGAAATCGCAGGACACCACCAGCGCCGAAGCGCCGCCGATGCAATAGCCCTCGATCGCGGCGATGGTGACGGCCTCGATCTCGTCCCAGGCGCGGCAAAGGTCAGGCCCGGCCATGACCGCGCGTCGCGCCTCGAGCAGACCCTGCGCCGAGCGGGCCTGGCTGGCGGACAGGTCGGCGCCGGCTGAAAAATAGGTCTCGGCTCCGGTAAGTATCACCGCCAGCACGTCAGACCGCAGCCGCAGCAGCCGCGCGGCCTCGGTCAACTCTTCCATCAGGTCGCCGTTCAGGGCATTGCGGGCTTCGGGGCGCGCAAGGGCAACCTCGACGACCGCCTCGCCGCGCGTCACCGCGATGTGACGCCAGGGCGCCTCGAACAGCCGGTCCGCCATGTGTCGCCCCTCACGCCTCGCCGCAGCCAGCTTCGCCCGGCCCGGCAGGCGCCGCAAGGGCGCGACTTGGCAGCCCTGCGCCGATCTGGCCTAGTCCGACCATGACCGACGGCCCGCCCACAAAGCCCCCTCCCGGACGCGTCGCGGTGCTGGCCTATCGCGGCCTTGGCGTCGTCTGCGTGGCGCTTGCAACCGCCGGCGTCTTCCTGCCGCTGATGCCCACCACCGTCTTCCTGCTGATCGCGCTCTGGGCGTTCGCCAAGGGTTCGCCGGAGTGGGCCGAGCGGGTGCGCCGACATCCCCGCCTCGGCCCCTTCGTCAGGCAATGGGAGGAACGACGCGCCATTCCCCGACGGGCCAAAATCCTGGCGGTCAGCATGATGGCGACAAGTCTGGCGATCCTGTGGTTCACCTCGCGCAACCTGATCCTGACCGCGGCGGTTGGCGCCCTGCTCCTGGCGGTCAGCGGCTACATCGTGTCCCGCCCCTCGGCCTGAGGCGTATCGATCTGGCGGGCCGGATGGGCTAGGTTTTCGACATGCCGACGATTTCCCGAGCCCTCGCCCTCTTCGCCGCCCTGCTGCTGGCCGGAGCCGCCCAGGCCGCCGAATACAAGACGCCGCGCACCAGCTTCGGCCAGCCGGACCTGCAAGGGATCTGGACCAACGCCTCGCTGACCAATCTGCAGAGGCCGGCAGCATTCAAGGGGATGACCCTGACCGAGGCCCAGGCGGTCGCCCTGGAAAAGCGCCGCGCCGCCGCCCGCGCCGCCCAGGACCGGCCCAGCGACCCCAACGCCGGAGCCCCGCCCTCCGGCTCCGACCCGGGCGGCTACAACGCCTCATGGACTGACCCGGGCGTCACAATGGGCCGTATTCGAGGCGAGGTGCGCACATCGTGGATCGTCGATCCGGCCAACGGCCAGCTGCCCTATTCACCGGCCGGCAAGAAGACCTATGACGAGACGCTGGCGCATGCGCGGGCCACGTTCGACGGTCCGGAATCACGCCCCCTGGGCGAGCGCTGCATCCTGGGGTTCGGCTCGACGGCCGGGCCGCCTATGCTGAACGTGCTCTATAATAACAACTACCAGATCGCGCAGGCGCCCGGATATGTGGCCATCGTCGTCGAAATGAACCACGACACCCGCATCATCCGTCTGTCCGACAAACGCCATCCCACCGCCGACATCCGGCCCTGGATGGGCGACAGCTTCGGGTGGTGGGAGGGTGACACCCTGGTGGTCGAGACCGCCAACTTCAATCCAGGCGAGGCCCTGCGTCCCTATTTCGGCAACAGCGTCTACCTGTCGCCGGACGCCAGGGTGACGGAGCGCTTCACCCGCGTCTCGCCAACCCAGATCCTCTATCAGTTCGCGGTCGAGGACCCGGCGACCTACAGCCAGACCTGGAAGGCCGAGATGCCGCTGAACGCCACCGCCGGTCCGGTCTACGAATACGCCTGCCACGAGGGCAATTACGCCCTGCCCGGCATTCTGGCCGGCGCGCGCAAGGACGAACGCGAAGGCCGCAAACCCGAGGCCGCCGACACCGCCGGCTAGGCGCCTAGCTGAGCTCCAGCCCCTTCAGGCTTCCCTCGGCGCGCCAGTCCTCCAGCACCTTGACGAAGGCCACCGGGCCCGCGCCGTAGGAGCCGTTGCGCTTGTTCATCTGCGCGACCTGACCCTCGTTGTTGTAGTAGCCGGGGGTGCATTCCTCGAGGAACTTCTCGCGCATGATCGACAGGTCGATGATGGTCTGCACCCACTTGGCCTCGGCCTCTTCGGAGGCCTCCACCACGCGCGCCTGACGCTCCGAGGCCTGGGCCACGATGTAGGCGACGTGCCGCGACTGCTCGTTGATCATATGCGGGAAGTTCGCGGTGAACCCCGACTGGGTGTTGGAGATGATGAAGCAGTTCGGAAAACCCCGGCTGTGGAAGCCGTGCAGGGTCGAGACCCCGTCCGCCCACTTCTCCGTCAGGGTCTGGCCGCCGCGGCCGTAGACCTCATAGCCCGCGCGACGAGTATAGGAGGTGCCGACCTCGAAACCGGTGGCGTAGATCAGGCAGTCGAGCTCGTACTCAACGCCGTCGACCACCACGCCCTTTTCGGTGATCCGCTCGACACCGTGCCCCTGTGTGTCGATCAGATGGACGTTCGGGCGGTTAAACGTCGCCAGGTACTCGTCGTGGAAGCAGGGCCGCTTGCAGAACTGGTTGTAGTAGGGCTTCAGCGCCTCGGCGGTAGCCTTGTCCCGAACGGTTTCATCAACGCGGGCGCGCACTTGCTCCATTTTCTTGAAGTCAGCCAGCTGCATCATGGCCTGAACGTCGCCGACGGATTCGCCGGCCGCCATTTTTTTGCGGGCCATGACCAGCAGGTTTTGGATGATGTCGGTCCAGCCGTCGTTGACCAGGTCTTCGTCCTGGAAGCCGCCCGAGACCAGGACGTTGAAGTTGTCCATCCGCTTCTGTTGCCATCCGGACTCGAGGCTCTGGGCCCAGTCCGGATCGGTGGGACGGTTGTTGCGCACGTCGATGGAGGACGGCGTGCGCTGGAAGACGAACAGTTCACCAGCCGCGGCGCCCAGGTGCGGTACGCACTGCACCGCCGTCGCGCCGGTGCCGATCACGCCCACCCGCTTGCCGGCCAGGCCGGTGAGACCGCCGTCAGACGTGCCGCCGGTGTACTCATAGTCCCAGCGGCTGGTGTGAAAGGAGTGGCCCTTGTAGCTTTCGATGCCCGGGATGCCCGGCAGCTTCGGGCGGTGCAGCGGCCCGTTGGCCATCGCGACGAAGCGGGCCTTGATGGCGTCGCCGCGGTTGGTGCTGACGATCCATCGCGAGATCTCCTCGTCCCAGCGAAGCTCGGTCACCTCGGTCTGGAAGACCGCCGACCTGTAGAGGTCGAAATGCTCGCCGATCTTGCGGGTGTGGGCCAGGATCTCCGGCGCGCGGGAATATTTCTCGACCGGTAGGTAGCCGACCTCTTCCAGCAGCGGCAGGTAGATATAGCTCTCGATATCGCAGGCCGCGCCCGGGTACCGGTTCCAGTACCAGGTGCCCCCGAAATCGCCGCCCTTCTCGATGATACGGATGTCGGAGACGCCCGCCTCGCGCAGTCGCGCGGCGGCCAGCAGGCCCCCGAAGCCGCCCCCGATGACGACAACCTCGGCTTCGTCGGCAATCGCTTCGCGCGTGTAACCTGGAGGGACGTAGGGATCTTCGAGGTAGTGGGCGAACGATCCGGAGATCTCCTGGTACTGCGCATTGGCGTCGCCGCGCAGCCGCTTGTCGCGCTCGGCCCGGTATCGCGCCTTCAGCGCGTCGGGATCGAAGCCGAGCTCCTCAGCCGCCGTCGGCGCCTTGGGGTCAAGCGTGTCGGACATGTATCGACTCCGGGAGATTCAAACGACCGTTCGCCGTACCGTGCCTTCAAACGGGACGGACGACAACAATCAAGCCGCGAATGACGCGGAGATAAGCAAGCGGCGCGTTGTCATCCGCCGTCGCAGCCACGAGGCTCAGCCGCGACGAGTCCTGCATGCTGATCAGCGTGGCCGTCGACGTGGCGATCAGCGAGATTGTCCACCGCAACATGGCCGTCTACATGACCCTGCCCAAGGCGATCCTCACAAAATCGGCGCGCCCGCCACGGGTTGGGGCGCTGCCTCGTCGGCCGCCGACGGTGGTGGTGGCGGCGGACCCGGCGGGATCGCCCGCTGAGGCACGCGCTTCAGCGCCGTCTGCATGAACCCGCGCCAGGCTTCGGAAGGCGCGCCGGCTCCGGCGACCCTGACCATCGGCTTGGCGTCGTCGCGACCCATCCAGACACAGCTGGCGAAGCAGCCGGTGAACCCGCAGAACCAGGCGTCCTTGTAGTCCGAGGTCGTCCCGGTCTTACCCGCCAGGTCATAGCCCGCGACGCGCGCGTTCACGCCGGTGCCTGACACCATCACCGTGCGCAGCATCTGGTTGAGTTCGCTGAGCGCAGGATTGTTCACGGCAGGCGCCGGGGCGGCGGCCTT
>JBBREC010000189.1:0-6472 GCA_038203295.1 Caulobacterales bacterium | reverse complement strand
CGGCATTGTAGTCGACCACGAATATCTTTGCGTCGGCGCCGCCGCGGCGCATCTGGGCGCGGCGGGCCAACTTCGCGAACCGCCGGGCCATGTCGCCGGTGCCGCCCGCGCAGTCGACGATGGTCTCGCCAGGCTGCGGATTGAGGCGCGCGGCGACGGCGTCCTTCCAGAGCCGGTGGACGCCACCGCTCATCAGGTCGTTCATCAGGTCGTAGCGTTTGGCGACGCTGTCGAAGACCCCGCGCACGAGGCCCGCCTTCTCCGAAGGGTCGACGTCGCGAAAGCCGAATGTGGCGGCGGGTCCGGTCATGGGCGGTCTCATAACGTGAGGGGCCTTGGCGCGCCATCCCGGGCATGCCAAGCCTGACAAATGCCTGAACTTCCCGAGGTCGAGACGGTACGGGGCGGCCTCGCCCCTGTGCTGGAGGGCCATCGTCTGGCCCGAGTCGAGGCGCGCCGCCCGGACCTGCGATTTCCCCTGCCGGAGAACTTCGTCCAGGAGCTGACCGGGGCGACCGTCGTCGCCCTGCGCCGACGCGCCAAGTACCTGCTGGCCCAGACCGACCGCGAAGACACGCTGGTGATGCATCTGGGCATGAGCGGGCGCTTCGAGATCGCCCTGCCGCAGGGCGAGACCACCCGGCCCGGCGAATTCCACTACGCGCCCGAGCCGGACGCCAAGCACGCCCACATCGTCTTCACCACCGAGGCCGGGGCGAAGGTCACCTATTACGACCCTCGCCGGTTCGGCTACATGGCCCTGGTCAACACCGCGACCCTGCAGCTGCACCCCTGGTTCGCGGGGCTGGGCCCCGAGCCGCTGTCGGACGACTTCGACGCCACCCTGCTCAAGGCCGCATTCAAGGGCCGGAAGCAGGGAGCAAAGACACTGCTGCTCGACCAGCGGATCGTGGCGGGCCTGGGCAATATCTATGTCTGCGAGGCGCTGAACCGCGCGCGCATTTCGCCGTTCAGGGCCGCAGGCGGAATCTCGAAGGCGCGGCTGGAAAAACTTGTCGAGGAAATACGCGCCGTGCTCACCGAGGCGATCGCCGCCGGCGGCTCCACCCTGCGCGACTTCGCCAAGACGGACGGGGCACTGGGCTATTTCCAGCATCGTTTCCGCACCTACGACCGCGAGGGCGAGCCCTGTCTGAACGCGTGCGGCGGCGTGATCGGCCGCAAGGTGCAGGCCGGGCGTTCCACCTTCTATTGCCCGGTCTGCCAGATATGAGCGGCGGCGCGCCGATGAAAGCCACCCTGGTCGGTCTGGTCGCCCTTATGGCCGCGGGCGCCGCCCAGGCCCTGCCGCCCGTCTGGGTGGTCCGTGACGCCGATTCCGAGGTGGTGCTGTTCGGGTCGGTGCACATCCTGCCGCCGGGGCTGGACTGGGAGCCGCCTGCCCTGACCCGCGCCCTCGCCGCAGCCGACGACCTGTGGTTCGAGATCCCTGTCGATGGCGCGGCGGACGCCGAGACCAGCCGGATCGCCGCCGAGGCCGGGCTACTGGCGCCCGATCAGTCGCTGTTCAAGCTGCTCGTCCCGAAGGACGCCGCGCAGCTGGCCAGGGTCGCGGCCCTCTACGGCGTCTCGCCCGCAGTGCTCGACCGCCTGCGGCCCTGGCTGGCAGAGATAGCGCTGGCGGGCGGCGCCTATCGCAAGGCCGGCGCGGACGCGGCCTCGGGCGTTGAGAAGACGATCTCCGCCGCCGCGCGCCCGGACGCGGAGCGCCACGCCTTCGAGACTCCCGCCGAGCAGGTGGCCATCCTCTCCAATGCGCCGCGCAACGAGCAGATCGCCTCGCTGCGGCAGACCATGGAGGAGATGGAGACCAAACCCGACCAGTTCGGGACCCTGGTGAAGGCCTGGGTGGACGGCGACCTGGCCGGACTGGACCGCGAAGCGATCGCCGAGATGCGCAAGGCCGCGCCGACTCTCTTCAAGACCCTGGTGACCGACCGCAATATCCGCTGGACCAAGGCGCTTGACGATCGACTGAAGGGCCACGGCCACACCGTGGTTGTCGTGGGCGTCGGCCACCTGATCGGGCCCGGCGGCGTGCCGGCCCGGCTGCGGGCGCTTGGCTATTCCGTCACAGGGCCTTAAGGCGCAACGACCTCTCCAAGGAGCCACATCCATGACCGCCTACCAGACGCTGATCGTCGAGACCGACCAGGCCGTGACCCTGATCCGCCTGAACCGGCCGGAGGCGCTGAACGCGCTGAACGGCCAGCTGATGGACGAGCTGACCGCCGCCCTCGACGCCGCCGAGGTCGACGCGGGCGTCCGCTGCATCGTGATCACCGGCTCCGATCGCGCCTTCGCCGCCGGCGCCGACATCAAGGAGATGGCGTCCAAGAGCTACGCCGACGTGTTCACGGAAGACTTCATCACCCGCAACTGGGAGCGGGTGACGCGCTGCCGCAAGCCGGTGATCGCCGCGGTGGCCGGCTATGCGCTGGGCGGCGGCTGCGAGCTCGCCATGATGTGCGACTTCATCATCGCCGCCGACACCGCCAGGTTCGGCCAGCCGGAGATCAACCTGGGCGTCATCCCTGGCGCCGGCGGCACCCAGCGGCTGACCCGCTTCGCCGGCAAGTCGAAATCTATGGAGATGGTGCTGACCGCGCGCATGATGGACGCGGCCGAGGCCGAGCGCTGCGGACTGGTCAGCCGGGTGGTCCCGGCGGCCGACTTGGTCGCTAATGCCCTGGAAACCGCCCGCAAGATCGCCGCCCAATCGCCCAATGCGGTGATGATCGCCAAGGAATTGGTCAACGCGGCCTACGAGACCCAGCTGAGCCAGGGCGTGAAGACCGAGCGGCGCTATTTTCACTCCCTCTTCGCTTTCGATGACCAAAAGGAAGGCATGGCGGCCTTCATCGAGAAGCGTAAGCCGCAGTTCACCGGGCGGTAGGACGGCGGAGAAAAGGCGGCCTGGCAGGTGCGGGGGATAATTCCCCCGATCCGTTGACCCCGGCCGCATCCTCCCGTATATCCGCGCCTCCAATTTTGCCCGCCCGGTTCTCGCCGGGCGCGATAGGTATTGAGAGCACTTACGAATGGCCAACACGCCCGGCTCCAAGAAAGCGGTCCGCAAGATCGCCCGCCGCACCGAAGTCAACACCGCCCGCCGGTCGCGCGTGCGCACCTTCCTGCGCAAGTTTGATGAAGCCCTGACCGCCGGCGACGCTGCCGCCGCCAAGGCCGCGTTCATCGTGGCCCAGTCGGAACTGATGCGCGCCGTGACCAAGGGCGTCGTGCACAAGAACACCGGCTCGCGGAAGGTTTCCCGCCTGGCCGCCCAGCTGAAAAAGCTGTCCGCCGCCTGATCGACTTCGCGGGGCTCTTTCCCCCGCTTCCCGATGGGAATTGAACGGCCAAAACGACGTCCTCGCGGGCGTCGTTTTTTCGTGTCCGACGCGAACCCCAAGTGCGACAGATGCGACCAATTTTCTCCGCGCACGGAGGCCAAAACCGGGTTTTCCTTGGCCCCTCAACGGGTCCCGGCGAGTCAACAAAAATAACCGCTGGATCGCTTAAGAATCACCGTTGACCCCCCAAGGTCCCCCACTAGTGTTGGGCTTCTTACAGGCGTCTTACATCTGATCCCGGATCAATATCGGGGCGCCGGCGGAGCGCATGCGTTCGCCGGATAAGAACCTGTTTGTGTTGAATAAAACGGCGCGGTTGTAGCGCGGGGCTGCGGCTGTGACTGGCAGGACGGGGTTGGCAAAGATGATGAGCGGGGGGGTTGCGGGAGCTATGGCGAGCGCACCGGCCGGAGCTGTGTGGACCAAGACGTGCTTGGTCCTGAAACGCGAGCTGGGTGAAGCTACGTTCGGCTCCTGGCTTGGCCAAGCCGCGCTCCGGGAAACCGGGGACGAGGTGTGCCTGGTGGCCGCCACGGGCGTCGCTCGCGACTGGATCCGCCGCCATGCCTGGCGCCGCATCGGCGAGCTCTGGGCGCAGAACGATCCTCTGAACCGCCGCATCGATCTGAAGTCGCGCATGGAGATGGATTCCGGCCCCGCCACCGGGCCCGCCCCAGTCGCCGACGTCGAGGTTTCGAGCGCGCCCGAGGTCTTCGAGATCGAAGCCGCGGTTCCGCCCGCGACCACCGGCAAGGGCCGCCAGCTGGGCCTGCAGGAACGCTTCTCGTTCGACACCTTCGTGTCGGGTCCTGCCAACGAATTCGCCTTCGCGGTGGCGCGCCGCGTCGCCGCCTGGTCTGACGGACACTTCAACCCCGTGCTGTTCCACGGCCCCTATGGCTTCGGGAAGACCCACCTGCTCAATGCGCTTGCCTGGGAGGCCATGCGCAACGAGCCGACCAAGCGGGTCGTCTACCTGACCGCCGAACGCTTCACCTCGACCTTCGTGAAGGCGATCCAGGACAAGCAGACCGCTGCGTTCAAGGACGAACTGCGCAATGCCGACCTGCTGCTGATCGACGACGTGCACTTCGTCGCCGGCAAGCCTTCGACGCAGGAAGAACTGTTTCACACCCTGATCGCTCTGGTGGAAGACGGCCGCCGCGTGGTGATGACCGCCGACCGCTCGCCGACCGAACTGTCCGACATGGAGCCGCGCCTGCGAAGCCACCTGCAGGCCGGCCTGGTCTGCGGCATAGAGCCGGCCGACCGGAACCTCCGCCTGGGCATCCTGGAACGCAAGCTGGCCACCCTGGCCCAGCAGGGGAGGTTCCTGCCGTCGGCGCGGCCAGAGGTCCTGCAGTTTCTCGGCGACCGCTTCACCGACAGTGTCCGCGAGCTGGAAGGGGCCTTGAACACCCTG
Organism: Caulobacterales bacterium; assembly: GCA_038203295.1. Taxonomy (GTDB): domain Bacteria; phylum Pseudomonadota; class Alphaproteobacteria; order Caulobacterales; family Caulobacteraceae; genus Phenylobacterium. Next base: position 1,675 of record JBBREC010000189.1, on the reverse strand, counting down.
GTGGCGCGCGTGGGCGGCGATATCGCCCGGGTGAGTCTGGACGAGGCCCAGAACATACTGCGGCCCCACCTGTCCTGCACGGAGCGCAAGGTGACGGTGGACATGATCCAGAAGACCGTCTCTGAGCACTTTGGGCTGACCCAGGCCGACCTGATCTCCGAGCGGCGCGCCCGCGCGGTCGCACGGCCCCGCCAGGTGGCCATGTGGCTGGCCAAGCAGATCACCACTCGGTCCCTGCCCGATATCGGCCGCCGGTTCGGCGGGCGCGACCACACGACCGTCCTGCACGCGGTGCGCCGCATCGAGCAGTTGAAGGCCGAAGATCCGCAGATCGCCCGCGACGTCGATCTGCTGCTGCGCAAGCTGCGCGGCTAGAGTCCCAAGGGGAGCGACCGGCGACGGGCCCGCCGGATACGGCGGGCCTTTTCGTTTTTGCGCCAGATCGGGCCCAATTCCTGTACCATGGCGACCTCCGCGCCACGGCGGATGATCGAAAGCCTCCATGAAAGACCTAAAGGGCTCCGGCCTTACCGACCGCCTTGCGGCCGCGGCCGAAGCCAAGGCTGCGCTGCTCGCCAAGCTGAAGCCCAAGCCCACCGTCAACGCGCCGCTGGGCGAAACCCGGGCGGCGACGAAAGAAGCCGCGCTGAAAGCCGTGCGCGAGGCCCGCGCCAACGACAAGGAAGCCGCCAAGCTGGCCTCGGCCGACAAGGTCGCAGCCGCTGCTGCTGCCGTCCTCGCCGACGAGGAAGCCGCCTTGGCCGAGAAGCGCGGCGCCCGCAAGGAGCGCAAGCAGCTCACCAAAGCCGAAGCCCAGGCCAAGCGCGACGCCCGCTACGCGGCCCGCAAGGCGCGGTAAGCGCGCCGTCCCCCAAACGGTGTCATCCCGGAAAGCGCGGCGCGCTTGTCCGGGACCGATACGCAACGATGCTCTCACTGTGAAGCTCGTCATCCTCCGGCTGCTCCGGGGGATCCACAAACACGGAACGGCTCAGGCAAATCCCCCGAGGCGGAGTTTACGGGTGGCCCGGACAACCCAGACCATGACGATCGTTGGAGGGAGAGATCGGCGATGACAGCGGCGCGGTCAACACGCGGCCCGTCCCCACTGCGCCTTAAGGCTATGCCGGCCAGTTTCTCTGGCTCCGGGATCTTAAAGGACGTGCCTGTGGCGCGGTCAGCAGGCGCCTTTGAACACTGAGCTCGCTTCGACGATCCCCCAAAACGAAAAAGGGCGGCTGCATCGCTGCAGCCGCCCCGATCTTTTTTAGCGGTGGGCGGGGGACGCTTAGGCGTCCGCGCCTTCCGGCTGCTTGGAGCTCAGGTCTTCGCCGGTTTCCTGGTCGACGACCTTCATGCTGAGGCGCGTCTTGCCGCGATCGTCGAAGCCCAGGAGCTTCACCTTCACGGACTGGCCTTCGACGAGCACGTCGGAGACCTTGTTCACGCGCTCGGACGAGATCTGGCTCACGTGGACCAGGCCGTCCTTGGCGCCGAAGAAGTTCACGAAGGCGCCGAAGTCGACAACCTTCACGACCTTGCCGGTGTAGATCGCGCCGACTTCCGCTTCCTGGGTGATCGACTTGATCCAGGTCTTGGCGGCTTCGATCTTGGACTGCTCGGCGGCCGCGATCTTGATCGTGCCGTCTTCGCCGATGTCGATCTTGGCGCCGGT
>JBBREC010000188.1:0-6477 GCA_038203295.1 Caulobacterales bacterium | reverse complement strand
GGTGAAATGGCTGGACCGCATTGGTCGCTAGCGCGATCCTGCAGGCATTGCTGACCAACAAGCATTGCCGCGGGGAAGATATGTCCAGGAAGCTTTTGAGCGCGCTCGGTCTGAGCGCGGCGATCATGATGCCGGGGTTCGGCGCGCAGGCGCAGACGGCGAAGAACGACTATTCCAAGCCTGACGCCTGGCTGTGCTGGACCGGAAAGCCGGGCGATGCCTGCGCCATCGACATGACCACCACGGTGATCAAGGCGGACGGATCTTCGAGCGTCGAGACCTTCAAGGCCAACCCAAAGGCGCCGATCGACTGCTTCTATGTCTATCCAACCGTCTCCAACGATCCGGGCGTGCTGTCGGACATGCACGCCGACGCCGAGGAACTGGGCGTGGTCAAGGCGCAGCTGGCGCGGTTTGGGAGCAAGTGCCGGATCTACGCCCCGCTCTATCGCCAGTTCACCCTGACGGCGTTGCGGGCGCGGATGACCGGCAAGCCGATGGACATGACCGGGGTAAACCCGGCGACCACCTATGACGACGTGCTCGACAGCTGGAACTACTATCTGGCGCACGAGAACAAGGGCCGCGGCGTCGTGCTGATCGGCCACTCACAGGGCTCGGGCCTGCTGACCCAGTTGATCGCCAAGGAGATCGACGGCAAGCCGGTGCAGGCCAAAGTCATCTCGGCGATCCTGATGGGCACCCGCCTGCCGGTCGACAAGGGCAAGGACACCGGCCTCTTCAAGTCGATCCCGCTCTGCAAGTCGGCCGGCCAGATCGGTTGCGTTATCGCCTACGCCAGCTTCCGGGACACCATTCCGCAGCCCGCCAACAGCCTGTTCGGCAAGGCGAGCGGCGAACAGATCGCGGCCTGTTCAAACCCGGCGGCGCTGGGCGGCGGCAAGGGCGAACTGCACGCCTACCTTTCCAACGGCGCGCTGATCGCCGACTCGGGCAATCGCAAAATCGAGTGGGTGAAGGGTAAGCCCAACCCGGCGACGCCGTTCGTCTCGGTCCCCGGCCTGCTGTCGGCGACCTGCGTCGAGAAGAACGGTTTCAGCTATCTGGAGGTCCATGTTGCCGGCGACCCGGCCGACCCGAGGCTCGATGACATCGCCGGCGACGTGATGGCAGGTGGCGTGGTCAACGCATCCTGGGGCCTGCACCTGATCGACGCCAACCTCGCCATGGGCAATCTGGTCGACATCGTCGGCGCCGAGACCAGGACCTGGCTGGCGAAGAAGTAGGCACGAAAAGGGGCGCGGGTCGGTCCCGCGCCCCTTCTGTCGATGTCAGCGCCGCTAGTTTCCGCTGAGTTTCCGGCCGGCGAAGATGCCAAGCGCAAGGAACACCAGGAAGCCCACGACAAACAGGAAGAACAGGATCTTGGCGATGCCGGCCGCGGCGCCGGCCATGCCGGTGAAACCAAGGGCGCCGGCGATCAGCGCGACCACGGCGAAAATCAAAGCCCACTTGAGCATTGCGCTCTCTCCCAACACATCAGGCCATTGAGCGGGCCTGCGATGCTGAACGCAGGCTTGGCCTTAGCGTTCCCGAAACCGGGATTGGTTGCGGTGAAACGGCGACCGGAGTTAGCTGAGGCTATGAACGCGGCGTGCCATCACGAAGACGGGGACCATCCCGGGCTCAAAGGCCTGGCGCTGAAACGCGCGCTTGGCCAGGCCGAGAGCCATTGCGCCGACACCCAGGAACGGCTGACGGCGCCGCGCAAGCGGGTTCTGGAGCTGTTGCTGGAGGCCGATGCGCCGCTCAAGGCCTACGACCTGATCGCCGCCTTCGGCGAGGCCGGCCAGCCGGCCAAGCCGCCGACTGTCTACCGCGCGCTGGAGTTCCTTGAGCGCCTGGGCTTCGCCCACCGTATCGAGAGCCTCAACGCCTATGTCCCCTGCCGCTTGGACGGCGCGGGCCACAAGGCAGCGTTTCTGATCTGCGAGTGCTGCGGCGCGGCCGAGGAGTTCGAACCCGACTTCGCCCCGCAACTGGCCGCCGCGGCGGCGCACGGCTACGCCGTCTCGGGCATCACGCTGGAAGCGCGGGGCCTGTGCCCGGCGTGCCGGACATAGGTCCCATCCCTCACCAGAAGATGTCGCGGACCACCTGGACGACGCGACCCGAATATTCGTCAATCAGCAGGGCGTCCGGGCCGACCCGGACCCAGTCGTAGCCGGGGGGCGGATAGGGCAGGCCGTAATTCCACCAGCTGTTCAGGCTGTAGTCCGGGCCCCACCAACCGCGCGGCAGGAACTCGTCGAACGCCCAGTTGTGCGAATAGAAGCCGATCGGCGGGCGGTAGTAGCCCGAGTACCGATAGCGCTGCTGGCTGCGATAGACCTGCGGATAGCGGCCCTGTTGCCAGTGCGGCCGACCGCGGTCGTCGCGGCGGTCCCAGCCACGGTTGTCGCCACGGTTGTGGTCGCCATCCCAGCGACGGGGATCGCCCTGGCGGTTGGCGTCGCCGCGATCGCGGCCACCGTCGGTCTGGACCTGCGAGCCGGGCTCGCGGCCACGGCCGTTGGCCAGGCCCTGGCCGCCGTCGCCGCGGAACTGGGCCCGCGGCTGGCGAAGCTCCGGCGCCTGGACAGCAGCGGGCGGCGTCGGCGCGGCGCGGGCGACCGGCGCGGGCGCCGGCGTCTGGTCGGCCTGGTATTCGGAGCGGCGCTGGCCCCGGTGGTCCTCGCCGCCGGTCATGTCGCGGCGTTCGTTGTCCTGCGGCGCAGCCTGGTCGCCGCCGCGTTCCTGGCCGCGGCCGCCGTCGCCGCGGAAATGGCGGCCGCCGTCCTGCGCCAGGGCGCCGCCGGCCGTGCACGCCAGCAGCAGGGCGGCAAGTGCGCTGATCGTGGTCGTCTTAATGATCGTCGTCATCGGTCTGTCGGCCCTCTTCGGCCCAATAGCGGTTCCGTTCTCCAACATATGGGACCTTGGCGGGTGAACCGCGCTTGAACGAAACGGGCGGGTGCGCGATCTCTCATTTGCCGCAGACCTGAAGGACGCAATCCACCGTGACGGCCATTCCGCAAGACGTCCTGGGCTTCTGGCTCCACGCCGGCCCCCGGCGGTGGTTCGCCAAGTCGCACGCCTTCGACGAGGCCATCCGGCTGAAGTTCGAGCCGGTGCATCATCGCGCCGCCCGCGGCGAATACGACGCCTGGGCCAGCAGCGCGGACGGCGCGGCGGCGCTGCTGATCCTGCTCGACCAGTTCCCGCGCAACCTTTGGCGCAGCTCCGGCCACGCCTTCGCCACCGACCCCAAGGCCCGCGCCATCGCTCGCGCCGCCATAGAGGCGGGCTTCGACAGGCTGGTCGATCCGGCGTTGCGGAACTTCTTCTACCTGCCCTTCGAACACTCCGAGGACCTCGCCGACCAGGATTTCAGCCTGGCGCTCTGCGCCGAGGCCGGCAACGAGGACAGCGTGAAATGGGCCGGCGTCCACCGCGAGATCATCGCCCGCTTCGGCCGCTTCCCGCACCGCAACACAGCGCTTGGCCGCGAGACCACGCCGGAGGAACAGGAATTCCTCGACGAGGGCGGCTTCGCGGGATGATCGTCCACAGCTTCGTGACGTCCCATTCGCATACGCTTCATTCACCGGCGCCCCGAATCACCTGCGAATCACTTCGGTGAACGCGCACGCCACCCTTCAGCCGATCTACGAGGCCGCCCCGGACCATCCGGAGCGCCAGTATCTCGCGCTGCTGGAAGACATCCTGGCCAACGGCGTGCAGCGCGGCGACCGCACCGGCACCGGCACGCTCGGCGTCTTTGGCCGCCAGATGCGCTTCGACCTGGCCAAGGGCTTCCCCCTCCTGACCACCAAGAAGCTGCACCGCAAATCCATCATCCTGGAGCTGCTGTGGTTCCTGCGCGGCGACACCAACGTGCGCTGGCTGCAGGAGCGCGGGGTCTCGATCTGGAACGAGTGGGCCGATGACGCCGGCGAACTCGGCCCGGTCTACGGCAAGCAGTGGCGCTCCTGGACCGCGCCCGACGGCCGGGTGATCGACCAGATCGCCGCCGTGGTCGAGAGCCTGAAGACCAACCCCAACAGCCGCCGCCACATCGTCTCGGCCTGGAACCCGGCCGAGGTGGAAGACATGGCGCTGCCGCCCTGCCACTGCCTCTTCCAGTTCTTCGTCGCAGACGGAAAACTGAGCTGCCAGCTATACCAGCGCTCGGCCGACGTCTTCCTGGGCGTGCCGTTCAACATCGCTAGTTATGCGTTGCTCACGCTCATGGTCGCCAAGGTCACGGGGCTGGAGCCGGGCGAGTTCGTCCATACCCTGGGCGATGCCCACCTCTACCTGAACCACCTTGACCAGGCCCGCCTGCAGCTCTCCCGCGAACCCCTGCCGCTGGCCCTCATGCATGTCGCCGACAAGGCCGACCTCTTCGCCTTCGAGTTCGAGGATTTCCGTCTCGAAGGCTACAGCGCCCATCCCTCGATCCCGGCGCCCATCGCGGTCTGAGCGCGCACGCGCTAAGAACCACCCCATGCCCTCCCCCATCCTCGTCGCCGGCCCCATCGCGCGCACCCGCAACGGCGTCATTGGGCGCAATGGCCACCTGCCCTGGCGGCTGAAGACCGACATGGCCAACTTCCGCGCCGTGACCATGGGCAAGCCGGTGATCATGGGCCGCAAGACCTGGGACAGCCTGCCCAAGCGGCCGCTAGTGGGGCGCACCAACATCGTGCTCTCCCGCGACGGGCGGTTCGAGCCGAAGACCGCGGTAGTGTGCGAGGACTTCGCCGATGCGCTGGCCATGGCCCGCGAGACGGCGGCGGAGGACGGGGTGGGCGAATACTGCGTGATCGGCGGGGCGTCGCTCTTCGAGCTTGCGCTGGTAAAGGCCAGGCGCCTCTACCTCACCGACATCGACGCCGAGATCGACGGCGACACCTTCCTCGCCCCGATCGACGAGAGCCAGTGGACCGAGGTGCGCGCCGAACGCCACGAGGCCTCGGAGGACGACGAATACCCCTTCATCATTCGGGTGCTCGACCGCCGCTGACCTCTGGATCGAGATAGATCTGGCGCTATGGTCGCTCCCAGCAAGAAACGTGAGGGACGCCATGGATATGCAGCTGGTCGCCGAGGGCCTCGAATTCCCCGAAGGCCCCATCGCCATGGCCGACGGCTCGGTGATCCTCACCGAGATCAAGGGCCAGCGGCTGACCCGCATCACGCCCGACGGCGCGAAGACCGCCGTTGTCCAGACGGGTGGCGGCCCGAACGGGGCGGCCATCGGCCCGGACGGCGCCATCTGGATCACCAACAATGGCGGCGCGTTCGAATGGCTGGACCAGGGCGGCATGACCATCCCCGGCCCCACCCCCGCCAGTCACACCGGCGGGATGCTCCAGCGCTTTGACATGGAGACGGGCAAGCTCACCACGGTCTACGATAGCTGCGACGGCCGCCGGCTGATCGGCCCCAACGACCTGGTCTTCGACAAGCAGGGCGGCGTCTGGTTCACCGACCACGGTTGCTCGACGCCGGAGGGCCGCAAGTTCGGCGCGCTCTACTACGCAAAAACCGACGGCAGCCACATCAGCCGCCAGCGCGACCACATCATCTCGCCCAATGGCGTAGGCCTCTCGCCGGACGAGAAGACTGTCTACGTGGCCGACACGCAGCTGGCGCGGCTTTGGGCGTTCGATGTCGCCGGGATCGGCGAACTGGCGCCGGCCGCGGGCTTCGCGCCCGGCCGTGTGATAAAGACCCTCGACGGCTTCTCCTACCTCGACAGCCTCGCGGTGGAAGCTTCGGGCAAGGTCTGCGTCGCCACCATCATCAACGGCGGGATCACCATCTTCGACCCGGACGGCTCGGTCGAGCATGTCGCCGTGCCGGACCTGGTCTGCACCAACATCTGCTTCGGCGGCGCGGACATGAGGGACGCCTGGATCACAGCTTCCGCCACCGGCAAGCTCTACAAGGCCCGTTGGCCCAGGCCGGGCCTGAAGCTGAACTTCAACGCCTGACCCGCGCGACCCCGGCTGGCTGCGACAAGTTGTCCAAACACGGTTCTGAAACCTTGATCGTCTAGCCTCCGTATCTCCGGCAAGGCCCGCCACGAAGCGGCGCCAAGGAGGTTGGGGTTTCCGCAATGACGCGTCTTCGTATTCTGGCGGCTACTCTCGCTACGGCCATGACGTTCTTCGCCGCGCAGGCCCAGGCCTCGACCTGGCTCCTGAACTACGTGTCGACCGGCGGCGCGCCCATGACGGCCGACCTGACGCTCACCGCTTCAGAAACGCTGAACGCTGTCGGCGGCTTTGATGTGACCGGCCTGACCGGCGACGTGAACGGCGACGCGGTGACCGGCCTGATCGCCAATCCGAACCAGCCGCTCTGGTCCTACTCGGCCGACGGCATGTTCATGATCGACAATGTCTTCTTCCAGACCGCGCCGCACGTTTCCTGGTACGGCCTGTTCTTCGCGGGCGCGTCGGGCAA
>JBBREC010000187.1:0-6481 GCA_038203295.1 Caulobacterales bacterium | reverse complement strand
CATGGCTGGATAGAGGTGATGACACTTGGCCGGATGATGGCCGTAATGGCTCCAATATCCCGTATACATGACGACCTCCTGCTTCGGTGAGGATGCGGGCTTTCACGGCCCGGGAGGCGGGGCTGGCGGTGGCGGCAGCGTGATGTCGTGCACGATCTTAAGGGTGTCGTTGGTCACCGACAGCCCCGAAGTGACGAAGTTCGTGACCATATCCGACACCTTGGTCGTGACCTGGGCGTCGATCAGACCCTTGGCGGTGTCGTGGATGAGGCTCCTGACGGAATCGAACAGAGACGCCATGACATAACCTCCTGCGGTTTCAGTTCTCCAGTGATGCCACTGCATGCGCCGAGAGGCGCTGGTCGGCGAAGGTGAAGGCCTTGGTGAGGACCTCGAGCCCCCAGTCGAGCGATGCGCCGGGGTTGCGCGCCAGCCCGGCGCCGCTGCGGCCCGCGCTGGCGATGGCTCCGGCCAGAAAACGTACCGAGCCGTCCGCGACGCTCGCCTTGCCGTTGCTGTTCTGGCGCAGCAGGGCCGCCCAGGCGGCAAGGTCTTTGGGCACCGCCTGAGAGAGGGCGCGCACGCTCAGCCAGCTCGACTGGGAAACCACCCCGCTGAAGACACCGCTCGCGAAGGCGCCGAAACGCGGGTCGGCTTCGCCGAGCGTTCCGACCTGCTTCAGCAGGAACAGCGCCAGCTCCTTCAGGCCCGGGTTCTTGGCCAGAGACATGAAGAGCTCGGAAGTGCGCCAGTCGGGCTCACTGTGGGCGCTCCACAGCGACTCGTAGCGAGCGAGAGTCGAGCGCGAGAAATCGCCGGCGTCGAGCGCCAGGCGGCAGGCATCGGCGGCGTAGAAGGCGCTCTCTATGGCGGTGTGGATGCCGCCGCGGTTGAGCGGGTCGGCCTGGCAGGCCGCATCCCCGATCAGGAGCACTCCGTCGGCGGTCGTGGCCTCGGGCCTGAAATGAGGGGCGATGCCGCCAGAGAAGGGACCGATGCGGCGTGCGTTCCCCAGCGTCACCTTCAGGTCCGCATCGATGAACTGGCGCAGCGCCGAGCCCAGGTTGTCGGTGGGCGGGAACTTCGGATCGACCGCGCAGCCTACGCCCACGCAGGCGGTCTGGTGTTCGTCGATGAACATCCAGCCGTAGCTCGGAAAGTAATCGCGGTTGAAGTAGACGCGAATGCCGGCGTCGCACTTCACCCCGGCGTAGGTGGTGCGCACCGACAAGCCGAGTACCCCGTCCTTCAGGTTGTTGCCGATCGAGCGCGAGACAGCCGAGCTTGCGCCATCCGCGCCGATGACGATGCGGGCGCGATACTCCACGGCCTTGCGGCCGGCGTCGGCGAACACGCGTACTGCCTTCTCTTCGCGTTCGACGCCGCGGACCGTGGTGCCGCCCTCGAGGCACGCGCCGGAGCGTACGGCGTGGGCCTGCAGGATTTCGTTGAAGCGACGACGCAGCACCAGGAGAGCGAAATCCGGATAGAGCGTGTCGTCGGGGAAGCGGCCGGTCAGCAAGTGGCGACCGTCGAGGTAAAGGTCGCAGCCCTTGATGCAGCCCCTGGCTTCGGCGAGTACCTCGGGGGCGCAGCCCAGCCGGTCGAGCCAGTAGACCGCCTGGGGCATCAATCCGTCGCTGCGGACGGTGTCGCGGGGCGGAGCGGAATTGTCGAGCACCAGGACGTCGATGCCGCGACGCGCCAAAAGGCTCGCAGCGGCGGATCCGCCGGCCCCGGCCCCCACGACGATGACGTCATGGACGGTCATGGCTGCTTCGCTCCCGCGACGCGCCGGCCGCCCAGGCGGTTCTCTGCGAGCCAGGCCGCCTTGGCCGCCAGGTCGAGGCCCCAATTGATGTTGGCGATGGGGTCTTTGGCCATGGCGACGGCGGCACGGGCGGCGTTGGCCATGTAACCGGCGGAAAGATTCAAGGTCCCCGCGGCGATCTCGCCGCCGACCTCGCGGCCGCTTGCGCGCAGGAGGTCGAGCCAGGCGGCGAGGTCCTTGGGGAAGGCGTGATAGAGGGCTCGGACCGCCAACCAGGAATCCTGGGAAACGACGCCCGCGAAAATGCCCCCCGCGAAGTCGCGGAATCTGGGGTCGGACATGGTCAGTCGGCCCATGTGGCGCAGCACGAACAGGCCGAAGTCGCTGAAGCTCGGGTTCTTGGCGATCGACATGAACAGTTCGGCCGCCCGCCAGTCGGCTTCCCATTGACGGCTCCACAGGTCGGCGTAGCGCCGCATGGCGACGGCCGAGAAGTCTCCCTCGGCCAGCGCCGCGCGGCAGGCCTCGGCGGCGCACCAGGCGCTCTCCATCGCCTTATGGATGCCGCCGCCGTTCAGTGGGTCAGCCTGGTTGGCGGCGTCGCCGACCAGCATGACCCGCGCGGCAGAGATGGACTTCGGCCGGAAGAAGCCAGAGGAGCCGCCGGATACCGACCCGCACTGGGTCGCGTCAGCCAGGATGTCGGCAAGGTCGTCGGTGATGAAGCGGCGGAAGCTGGCCCCCAGCTTGTGGCGCAGCGGGAAGCGCCGGTCCTTCAGGCAACCCAACCCTATGTTGGCGAAGCCTTCGTCGTCGACGAACAGCCAGCCGTAGCCGGGGAAGTAATCCCGGTCGAAGTAGACCTTCATCTGGGCGCCGTCACAGCGGCAGTCACGGAAGTAGGCCCTGAGCGATACGGCCATCACCCCGTCCTTGAGGGTGTTGCCAATGACACGGGATACCACGGAGCTGACGCCGTCGGCGCCGATGACGATTCGGGCGCGGTACTCGACCATCTCGCCGCGGCGCTCGGCCATCACGGTGGCGTGGTCGGGACCGACTTCGAGGTCCTTGACCAGCACTTCGTCCCGGAAGTCCGCCCCGCAATGGATGGCGTGCTCCAGCAAGATGTTGTCGAGCCTGCGGCGGTCCAGGATGATGGCGAAGTCGGGATAGATGGTGTCGCCGGGATAGCCGCCGGTCAGCACCTTCTCCTTGTTGATGATGATGTCGGCGCTCTTGATGCAGCCTTTGGTGTGGGCGAGCACCTCGTCCGCGCAGCCCAGGCGGTCGAGCCAATAGACGCCTTGGGGGGTCAGCCCGTCGCCGCAGACCTTGTCGCGAGGGAAGGGTGACTTGTCGAGCACCAGCACCCTCGCGCCCTCGCGCGCCAGGAAGGTCGCGGCGCTCGATCCGCCGGGCCCGGCTCCCACCACGATGACGTCGTAGAGCGTGCTCATCTGATCCGGCTCACCTCAAGGCGAAGTCACCACCAGGATGACGGGGATGAAGAGGTCCTTGTCCGAGCGAACCACCACGACGCCGCGATAGACGTCGGGTGGGATCGTCTCCGGCACGACCCCCTTCAGGACGAACTTATCGAAATCGGCCGGCGCGATGGTCTTCTGCCCCGGCCTGACGGCGAAGGAGGAGGCATCGATCGCCGCCTGGCGCGACTCGCTGGCGAAGCCTTGCACCTTGAACTCGACCTTTCTGACTTCGGTCACGGAGTCGTTGTTGACCGAGAAGGAGATCCTCACTTCGCCGCCCGGCGTGAGCGGCAGTCGGTTGGTCAGGCCATACTGATCGGCCTCGGCCGCCTCCGCCGGCGCATCGGGCGCGACGCCGGGTGGCGCCGGCTGTGAGCCGGACTGTGCCCCGGACTGGGATTGCGCGGCAGCCTCGAGGCCCTCGCGCATCTTCTGCTGTGTGGCCAGACTCACCCGGTTGAGGATGGTCACGCCGAGACTGACGCCGGCCTCCGCGAGGTCGAGTCCTTTGGCGAGGATGGAGCCCATCTGGTCGAGCCGCTCGCGCAGATCCACGCCCGTTCCGGGTCCCGTCGCACCCGGTCCCGAGGGCGGCGGCTTCCCTGGGGCCTCCTCGCCAGCCGGCGCGGAGTTGCCTTTGGCGGAAGGCGCCTCGCCCGACATCTCAACAGCCTCCGCAACGGTGAACCGGCGGCTCGTAACAGCAGCGATAATGATGCCGGACGGGACCACAGCTGCACCCCGACCGGTAGCCTTCGTCGAATTGGCGGAAGGGCGCGCCGATCAGCGCGCGGGTGAGCGACCCCAGGGTGATGGCCGCGAGGCTCCCCGTCTCGACCAGGGCGGCGAGGTTCTCGCCGAGGGTGACAAGGCGCGAGGGATGATGGTGGCGCATGCTCAGCCTCCGTTCACGGCGCTATCGGCCGCCGGCGCGCGCGTCTCGGCCTGCTGCAGGGAGAAGCCGGCGCGGGGCATGCCGGCACGGACGCCGTGGCGGTGACCAGGCAACGGCGCGACCCGACGGGTCTTGGTTTCGACGCAGGTCTCGATGGCGCGGCTCGGGATGGCGGGATTGCCGAGGGCGGCAACGTCCGGGAAGCTGCGCTCATGGCTCCTGGACTGCTCGCGCCGGGCGCAATCCTTCGGCGTGATGGTAGTGCGGCCCGAAAGCGAAAGGCGCATCAGCGGCAGGCCGAGAACGCGCGCGGTCATCGCGTAGTCCGAGCACATCTCGAACTGCTGATGAAGGGCCACCGCCACGGGGGGAACGCGCCTCACGTTGATGTCCAGCGCTGGCATCTGGCTCATCGTCAGGTTTACCGTCGGCAGGCTGGTAATGTTCAGCTGGTCGATCTGCAGCGGATCGACGTGGCGCACGTGGTCGACCCTGAGCGACTCCACCGAGAGCGGGACGACCTGATTCAGCTCCTTCAGGTGTACGGCCACCGGCGTGATGGTCAAGGGGTTGATCGTCAGCGGCTTGAGTTCCAGCGGCTCGACGTTACGGACGGACTTGACTTTTATATCCATACTGCGCCTCCCGAGCGGCGGCGGGCGTACTAGATGCCCGGCCAGTCGTAGTTGAGTTGCGAAACCTTGGCCTCGTCGAACACACCGGGATTACCCTGCAGCCGGGCCCTGACGGTGATCACGGCGGCCGCACCATTCGCCGGCGTCTGGTAGAGGAACCACGGTCCGATCACGCCCTGCGGCGCGCCATTCACCAGCCACTCAACCTGAGTGCCCGTGTTGAATGCGATCGCCTGGAATTGGCAGCGCTTGTTGCAGTCGTCGATCATGTCGTTGTTGGCGCCCTGGCGGTAGTAGAGGTTCATGCGCCGCGGGAAGATGGCCACTTCGGGCGCCTTGGCCGGCCTGGGGCCGAGGCCCACCAGGGTCACCCACGCGAAAGCCTTGCGCAGCGGATCCTCCCGGGAGGTCGCCACAACCAGCTCGGTGGTCCCGCTGGCGAGCACGCCCTTGGGCGGAGCGCGATAGAGGCCCGAGGCGTCGATCGTGCCTTGCCCGAGCCCGCCGTTGATATCGCGCACGTCCCAGACGTACCCCTGGGACGAGTTGTAGACCTCGGCCTCGAAGCGGACCTGGGTGGTCGCCACGTCGGCGGTCCAGTCGTCGCGGAAGTGGACCTCGGCACGGGGCGGCCAGACCTCGATCTCCACCTGATGACGGCAGACGATGTGATGATAGACGTCGGCGACCGCGCCGCGATGTCGCCCTCGCCGATGATGATGGACGGGCATCATTGCGACTTGTCCTTGCGGGTCGACTTGTCCTTGCGGGCGTTGTCAGAGATCTCGATGGTGGCCCGACAGGCGCCCTCAACGCGAACGTCGACCCCGGACTCCTCTCCGCCGATGACGCCGCGGGTCACCATCTCAGAGGCTCGGATGCGCGCGTCCACCGGCTTCATGTGCACGCCGAACGGGCCGATCGAGCCGGCCAGCACTCGACGGCGCAGGAACGGGATCCGCATCTGTATGGGGATCTCGTCGAAGCGCAGGTGGACGTCGCCCAGCGCCAGCTCGACCGTGCCGCTGCTCGCAACCTCGAACTTGAAGGGATGCATCCGCACGTGGGTGGAGAGCGCGGGATGGCCCTCCAAATCGATCCGCCGATGGGTCATGACGCATCCTTTTCGCCGGCGGGGATCCCTTCGGGGAAGACGCGCTGGGCGAGGTCCGAAAACATGCTGTCGACGGTGTGGTTGAGCTTCTCGAAGCCGGTCAGCGCCTCGACGATCTCGGGACAGCTGTCGCCTTCTATTTCGATCTTCACCATCGGGCCCAGGTGCAACGAGATGACGATCCTCGGCATGAGCGGCCTCCTATTGCGCTTCGTCGTGCCGCGGGCGGGCCGCCGACGGCTCGGCGTTGCGCGGCCCGGCGCCTCGGGTCCGCTCGCTGTTGAGGCCGCCCTCGATCTCTCGGAGGGCCGCGGCGAGAGTGCCGAGCGAGGTGGTCAGCACGTCGAGGACGCTCCGCTCACTCTCGTTGACCTCGGCATAGATCTTCTCGATGCGGCCGCCGAGTGCTGCCCCGACGCCGCTCCTGCGATACTCCTGACCACGCTCGCGCAGGACGCTGCCGAACTGGCTGACGATGGAAAGGACGCCGTACAGCATGTCTACCGCGGGGTCGTCCTGCGGCCGGCCGCCGGCGGCCTTGGCCTCGTTCGGCCTGGCCTCGGACTGCCTGGCCTC
>JBBREC010000186.1:0-6532 GCA_038203295.1 Caulobacterales bacterium | reverse complement strand
GACTACCTGCGCGACAACCTCGACCAGTCGCTGGAGCTGGCGGTCACCGACCAGCTCACCGGCCTGCACAACCGCCGCTACATGGCGAGCCAGCTCGACGCGCTGGTGCGTCGGGCCGGGGCGGGTGGCGACCCCGTGGCGGTGCTGGTCATCGACATCGACCACTTCAAGAAGATCAACGACAGCTTCGGCCACGCCGTCGGCGACGAGGTGCTGCGCGAGTTCGCCGTGCGGCTGGCGTCGAACGTGCGGGCTATCGACCTTCCCGTGCGCTTCGGCGGCGAGGAATTCGTGGTGGTGATGCCCGACACCGAGCTCGACCACGCCCACCGCATCGCCGAGCGCATCCGCCTGCACGTGGCCGGCTCGCCGTTCCGGGTGTTGGGCGGCGAGGAACTGCTGACCGTCACCATCTCCATCGGCGTCGCCGCCAGCCTTGGCGCGCTCGATACCCCGGCCGACCTCGTCAAACGCGCCGACGAGGCGATGTACGAGGCCAAGTCCAAGGGCCGCAACCGGGTCATCGCCCGCGCCGCCTGATCTTCGTCCCAACGAGGTAGCCTAAACGAAAAACGCCCGGGCTGAGCCGGGCGTTTCCTGCAAAGTCAGAAGTTTGCGAGATCTATTTGATCTTGCCTTCCTTGAACTCGACGTGCTTGCGCACGACAGGATCGTACTTTTTCATGACCAGCTTGTCGGTCTTGGTGCGGGCGTTCTTCTTGGTGACGTAGAAGAAGCCGGTGTCCGCCGACGAATTCAGGCGGATCTTGATTGAGGCGGGCTTCGCCATGGCAGTTCCTTGGGCGGGGCCAGACGGACAAGCCGACGGCGGGTGTTCGAAGAGCCGCGGAAAATACGAATCCGCGGGCCAAAGTCAATGGCGCGGCTGGAATTAGCGCCTAGAGCGTCAGCGGCCGCATGGCGCCCTGCTTGAACCGCATGAAGGGCTGCGGGCGCGACGGATCCTCCAGCCGGGCGACGGCTTCGCGGATCATCATGCGGGTGACGGCGGGCAAGGGCAGAGCCAGGGCCTCGTCAAACTCCACCCAGGCGATCTCTTCCAGTTCGCCGCAGTCGGGCTGGCGCTCGAGGCTCATCAGCTTTTCGGCCTCGGCCATCAGGAACCAGGTGTCGAACCGCTTGGCGACCATCGGCGGGGTGATGGCGCGGGCCACGATGTCCAGGGCCTCAAGGTCGGGCGATGCGCCTTGGGCAAGGAATTCGCGCCAGGGCCCGACCAGTGGGCGGGGCTCGGCCGGCTTGCCGAGCAGCAGGCCTGCTTCCTCGAAGGTCTCGCGGATGGCGGCCAGGGCCAGGGCCTTGCCGCGACCGGGCCGCAGGTGGGCGTTGAAGGTCGCGGCGACGGCAGGGCGCAGTTCGCTGACGTGCGGGGCGCGGAAGTCGGCGCGGTCTATCCGGCCGCCGGGGAACACCCAAAGGTTCGGCATGAAGCTGTGGCCGGCGTTTCGCTTGCCCATCAGCACCCGTGGCTTCCTGGCGTCGCGGCGCACGATGATGAGGGTGGCCGCATCGCGCGGACGAACGGCGGGCTGGCCCGGTTGGCGCGGCGGCCCATCGGGCTTGCGGGGGGCGGCTTGGGATTCACTCATGAAACAACTGTATGACCCCGCGCGCCGCGCTGGAAAGCCTCACCTTGCGGAACGCGGGCGGCGCGGCAGTATGTCCCGACCTGTTCGGAGGAGGGCGCGATGGAACGGCACAGCCACGAGGATCTCGAGGAGCGGCTGCTGCACCGCCTGCTGTTTTTTACCGACGCGGTCTTTGCGATCGTGCTGACCCTGCTGGTGCTCGAGTTGAGGCCACCGATGGTGCGCGACGCCGCAGGCCAGGCGGCGGCCTTCTCTGAAATGGGTTCCCACTTCCTGGCGTTTTTCATGAGCTTCGCCTTGATCGGGGTTTTCTGGGCGGCGCACATGAATTCCACGCGGCGAATGGTTCAGTTCGACTGGCCGACAGCCCTGGCGAATCTGCTGTTCCTGTTCCCCATCTGCCTTATTCCGTTCGCATCGGCGTGGTTTGGGCAGGGACTGGGAAACGCCTTCATCTGGGGCGTCTACTGCGCGGTTCTGGTCGCCACATCATTCATGAACGTTCTGCTGATCATGGTCTGCTCGCGAGGGGGCGGCCGCCTCATGGCCGGCGGAATGACGGGGCGGGAAAAATTCTACCGGATCGCGCGGGCGGCTTCGCCCGGCATCGGCTTTGGCGCCGGCCTTTTGCTGCTGGCGGCGCGGCAGGGCGTTCTGGCCCAGTTCTGCTGGGTCCTGATCCCGCTCTTGTTCATGGTATGCGAAGTCGCGCTCAAGCCGCCCGCCGCGCCCAGCCCGCCAGCCGTCCCGGCAGCCTAGCGCCGTGGTCCGCCCTTCTTGCCGGTGCGGATGTTCTTCGGCCGGCCCTGAGGCCCGCGCTTGGGGCCACTGAAGGCGCTGCCGGGCCCGCCCGGACGCCGGTCTCCTCGGGCGCGCATGCCCAGGCGTGGAGACCGCGCGTTGGGATCGGCCGGAGCGGGCTCGCTGATCATCTCGAACAGCAGGCCGCCGGTGACCGGGGTGGCTTCGACAAGCTTCACGGTCACCATCATGCCCAGCGGCCAGCGTGCGCCGGTGCGCTCGCCCACCAGGGCGTGGGCGGTGTCGTCGTGGACGAAGTACTCGCCGCCCAGCTTAGACACCGGGACGAGGCCGTCCGCGCCCGTCTCGGCCAGCCGGACGAACAGGCCAAAGCGGGTGACGCCGGTGATCCGGCCCGCGAACTCCGCGCCGATACGGTCGGAGAGGAAGGCTGCGACATAGCGGTCGGTTGCGTCGCGCTCGGCGGCCATGGCGCGGCGCTCGGCAAATGTGATCCGCTCCGCGGTGTCCTTCATCTGGGCCACGTCGCGGTCGGTGAGCCCGTCGTCGCCCAGCCCCAGCGCCCGGATCAGCGCGCGGTGCACGATCAGGTCGGCGTAGCGGCGGATCGGCGAGGTGAAGTGGGCGTACTTGGCCAGGTTCAGACCGAAGTGGCCGATGTTTTCGGGCGAATAGATCGCCTGCATCTGGCTGCGCAGCACCACCTCGTTGACGATGTCGGCGTTCGGGCCCTCGCGGGTCTCGGCCAGCAGCTTGTTGAAGCGGTCGGTGCGCGGCGCCTCGCCCTTGGACCAGGCAATGTCCAACGTCTGTAGGAAGTCCGCCAGCGCCTGGACCTTCTCTGCGCTGGGCGTGTCGTGGATCCGATAGATCAGCGGCGTGCGCTTGGACTCCAGCGTCTCGGCGGCGCAGACGTTGGCCTGGATCATCATCTCCTCAATCAGCTTGTGGGCTTCGAGGACCGGACGGGGCTCGATCGAGGCGACCTCCCCCTCGGGGCTGATCATGATCTTGCGCTCGGCGCTCTCGATGGCCAGCGGCGAGCGGACCAGCCGCCCCTTGTTCAACACGGCATACGCCGCATAGAGCGGCTTGATGACCGCCTCCAGCAGCGGCTGGGTCTTCTCGTCAGGATGGCCGTCGATGGCGGCCTGAGCCTGCTCGTACGCGAGCTTGGCCTGCGAGCGCATCAGGCCGCGCACGAAGCGGTGGGCGCGCTTGCGGCCGTCAGAGCCGAAGACCATGCGCACGGCCAGGCACGCGCGGTTCTCGCCCTCACGCAGCGAGCAGAGGCCGTTGGAGAGCACCTCGGGCAGCATCGGCTCTACGCGGTCGGGGAAATAGACGCTGTTGCCCTTGTCGTTGGCCACGCGGTCCAGCGCGGAGCCCGGCTTCACGTAGGCGGCCACATCGGCGATGGCGACCCAGACGATCCAGCCGCCCGGGTTCTTGTCGTCGGTGTCGGGCTCGGCGAAGACCGCGTCGTCGTGGTCGCGGGCGTCGACCGGGTCGATCGTTACGAACGGCACGTCGCGCAGGTCCTCGCGGCCCTTCAGCGTTGGCGGCTCGGCCGCTTCGGCCTCGGCTTCCGCGTCGGCCGAGAAGCCCATGGGGATACCGTGGGTGTGGATGGCGATCAGCGAGGCGGCGCGGGGCTGGTCCTCGCGGCCGATGACTTCCAGCAGCTTGCCACGGCGCGGGCCGAAGCGGCTCTCGGGAGTTCCCGCCTGCGCAAGCACCAGGTCGCCGTCGCGCAACTCCTGAGCCTGGGGATCGGAGAGGATGAGGCTTTCCTTGGAGCGGCGGTCCACCGGCTCCACGCGGACTTCCTTGCGGGATTTGCGGATGACGCCCAGCACGCGCTGCGCGCCGGCGCCCAGCTGCTTGATGACGCGGGCTTCGGTCTCGCCGTTCTCCAGTTTCACGAAGCGGACCAGCAGGCGGTCACCGAGGCCCGGGGCGGAGCCCACGTCGCCCTTGCGGGCCGGGGCCAGGATGACCATTGGGGTGTCCTCGCCCTTCACGAGCTTGACTAGCAGTTCGCCGTCTTCCGTCCGGTCCACGACGTCGGCGACGCCGACTTCGGGCAGGGCGCCAGCTTCGGCGAAGCCGCTGCGGCCGCGGCGGCCCAGCGCGCCGTCGGCTTCGAGGGTCTGGAGCAGGTGGCGCAGCGCCCGGCGTTCTTCGCCCTTCAGGCTGAACCCCTTGGCGATCTCGGCCTTGTCGGTCTGGCCGCTGTCACGGATGTATTTGAGAAGGGTGTCCTTGTCCGGGACGCCCTTTGCGGCCCGGGGTGCGGCTTTCGGGGCCGGCTTGGCGTCGCCCCGGCTTGCGCCAGCGGTCTTGCCGGCGGGATTGTTCTGGAATCGGGAGCCCTTGGGGGCGCGAGTCTTAGGCATATTTGGTGCTTAGCACCTTTCTTGGGTGTTCTTGTCAGTTGGGTGGATTGCGCGAAGACGGGGCGCCGGAAGCCCGGCATCGCTCTCGTCGGGGCGTCGTAAATGCCCCCTGCGCCGGCTTTATATAGGCGATCGGCCCAGCAATTGTAAGGTAGAGCTAGGGTTTGGTCAGGAAGTCCGCCATCGCCGGGACCGCGTTGCGATCCTGAATCATGAACATGTGGCCGCCTTCGAAGAACTGCAGCCTGGCGTCGGGGATACGCGCGGCCATCTTCTCCTGTGAGGCCGGGAGCGCGATGCCGTCATAGCGGCCGGCGGCGATCATCACGGGACAGGCGACCTCGGGCAGCCTGTTCCAGGTGTCGTGATGGGCGCGCGCCTCGATCTGGCGGCGGGCGCCCATGGCGTGGCCGGGCTCGTCAGCGTAAGGGTCGGTGGCGGCCATCTGGACGAACAGCGCGTGGTCGGCGGGGTTCGCCGCGGTCCAGGCGTCGTCGCGGCGGGTGTCGGAGATCGGGATCATGTGGCGGGCGCGCGCTTCGCCCTTCAGGTGCTCGATGTCGTGGAAGGGGAACGACGCCCCGCCTTCTCCCCCTGGCGAAGTGCAGGCCAACACCAATCGTGTCACGCGCTGCGGATGCCGCAGCACCAGTTCCTGCGCCACCATCCCGCCGAACGAGACGCCCATCACCAGCGCCTCGTCCCAGCCCTGGTCGGCCATCAGCGCCGCGGCGTCGTCGGCATAGTCGGCCATCGAATAGGGGACATCTGGCTTGCCTGACCGGCCGAGGCCTCTCTGGTCGTAGGCCAGAAGGTCGAACCGTTTCGCGAGCGGTCCGCCGAAGACGTTCGGCTTGGTCCGCAGGTCGCCGCCCGTCCCCGAGATGAACAGCAGCGGCGGGCCCGAGCCGGCGCGCTCGTAGTAGAGATCGAGGTTGTCAAATCGCGCGACAGCCATTTCAAAACTCTGCGTTGAGTCGTTCGTCTTCAGGCCTCCGCCTTGGCTTTTTTCGCCACCGGCTTCTTCTTTGCGGCCGGCTTCGTCTTGGCCGGCGCCTTCTTCGCGGTCGCGGCCTTGGGTACGGCCTTGGCCTTGGCGGCGCGGGCGGGCTTCTTCTTGCCACCACCGGGTTTGGCCGCGCGTTCGGCCAGCAGCAGGACCGCGGCCTCCAGGGTCATGTCCTGCGGGTCGGAGCCGCGCGGCACGTTGGCGTTGGTGGCGCCGTGCTTGATGTAGGGGCCGTAGCGGCCAGAGAGCACACGCACCGGCGCCCCGTCCGCCGGGTGAGCGCCAAGGTCCTTAAGCGCGGTGGCTTCGCCGCGTCGTCCGGCGCCGCCGGCCCGCTTTTCGGCCAGGAGGTCGACGGCCCGGTTCAGGCCCACCTCGAACACCTCGTCGGCGCCCGAGAGGTTGGCGTAGGTGCCGGCATGAAGCACGAACGGGCCGAAGCGGCCGATGCCGGCCAGGATCGGCTGGCTGTCCTCGGGGTGCAGGCCCACCTCGCGCGGCAGCCGCAGCAGCCGCAAGCCCTTCTCCAGGTCCATGTCCGGCGCCGACCAGCCCTTGGGAAGGCTGGAGCGCTTGGGCTTCTCGCCGTCGCCCAGCTGGACGTAGGCGCCGAAGCGGCCCGACTTCAGGAAGACGGTCATCCCCGTCGCCTCGTCGACGCCCAGCTCGCGGTCCCCGGCGGGGGCGTCGCCGTCCTCGGCCTGGCCGATCGGGCGGGTGTAGCGGCATTCCGGATAGTTCGAGCAGCCGAC
>JBBREC010000185.1:0-6612 GCA_038203295.1 Caulobacterales bacterium | reverse complement strand
GGATGGCCTGACCGCCACCGCCCAGATTCGCGCCAAGGAGCTGGCCGAGGGCCGGCCGCGCACGCCCCTCGTGGCGCTCACCGCCAATGCCATGTCGCACCAGGTCGAGCAGTACATCACCGCGGGCATGGACGGCCATGTGGCCAAGCCGATCCAGGTCGCCGAGCTGTTCGCCGCCCTGACCCGCGCCGCGGTCCCGCCCCAGGCCAAGCCCGGTGGCGGTGCGATGGCCGAGGTTGCCTAGGGAGCTTTCGGGGCGAGCTTGCTGCCCGGCGTCCAGGTCGGCCTCTCTTCGGCGTCCGCCACGCTTTCCGCGAGCTTGTAGAAGAAGCGGTTGAACTTGCCCGCCGCCTGGAAATCCATCGGCTGGGTGAGGTCGTCCTGCGGGCGGTGGTAGCGGACCTGGTACCATTCGCGGTAGCGCCGCTCGGCCTGCGTCCCCGCCACATAGCCGAAGATGAAGCCCGTTCCGGGAATGCCCGCCTGCATGAACGGCCAGTGGTCGGCCCGGGTCAGCAGGGCGCGCTCCGGTTCCGGGTCCGCCTGGATGCGGATCGCCATGGAGGCGGCGACCGCGCGGGCGGTGGTCCCCAGGCTGGTGTCGTCGACGGCCAGTTCAGTGAGAATTTCCAGCGGGAACAGCGGGCGCAGCTGGTCGAGGTTGAGGTCGGCGACGATGGCGGCCTTGGGCACGGTCGGATGATCCACGAACCAGTGAGCGCCGAGCAGGCCCTTTTCCTCGCCGGTGAAGGCCGCGATCACCACGCTGCGGCGTAGCGGTTTGCCCTTATGCTTGTCGGCGAAGCGGATCAGCGTCCCGACATAGGCCGCGTCGTCCAGTGCGCCATTGTAGAGTGCATCGCCGCCCACCGGCTCGCCGAACCCGTAGCCGTCAAGGTGGGCCGAGAGGACGAGATGCTCCGCCTTCAGCTTGACGTCGCGACCAGGCAGCACGGCCAGCACGTTTTTGGCGGTGTAGTTGCGGGAAGTGACCGTGAACACCGCGCCGAACCATCGGGGAATGTCGAAGGCGGGCAGGGGCTGCTTGGTCCCGCCAAGCTTCAGGATAGCGTCTGGGTCCTGGCCGGCGCCCGTCATGATGTCCGCAAAGGCAGCCGCGCTCATGGTGAGCACCGGCAGGGTCGGCGCAGCGGGCGGCGGGCTGCCGACAATGCTAACGGAACGCGCGTATGCGGCAGGCCAGCGCGGCGGCTCGATCGTAAAATAGGGATCGTCGACCTGGATCAGGGCCGCGGCGCCGGCTTTGCCGGCGGCAACGAGCCGCTCGCCGGACGTGGGCAGGCCGGCGCGCTTGGTGTTGAAGCAGACAACGGCCTTGCCCTTTACGTCGGCGAGGTCGCCCGCCCCGCAGTAGCCGCGGAACGTCATGGGGCCGCCTGCCCGACTGGGAAGGCTGTCGGTGGGCCGCACCGAGATCTGTCGCAGGAAGGGGATCGGCTGGCCCACGTCGGCGCCGCTGCGGACGGTGTAGATAGAGGTGCCCGCAGTCTCGACCTTTACCTCGTGGACGGGGAAGGTCTGAAAGTATGTCCCATCGTCGCCGGCCGGCTTCAGGCCCGCGGCCTTGAACCGCTGGGCCACCATCTCGGCCGCGCGGTCGTAGCCTGGCGAGCCGGTGTCGCGGCCTTCCATGGCGTCGGACGACAGCGCCTCGGCGATCCGCCACCAGGCCCTGGTGTCCGGGTCCTTGATGCCGTCGGCGCGAGACTGGCCCAACGCCGACGTGGCGAGGCCGCAGATCGCTGCCGCAAGAAGAAGCTTTCTCACTTGTAGCGGCCGAACCAGGCAAGGATCGCCCGCGCCTTGGCCACCGATTGCGACGGCCGCTCCGCCAGGCCGTGGTGCGAGGCGCCCGGCACATAGACCAGCGCGGTCGGCACGCCGCGCAGGGTCAGGGCAGCGTGGAACTGCTCGGCCTCGGAGGGCGGGGTGCGGTGGTCGTCGTCGCCCACCACGACGAGGGTCGGGGTCTTCACATTGCCGACCAGCGAGAGCGGCGAGCGCGCCCAGTAGCCTTGCGGATCCTCCCACGGCATCTTGCCGAACCAGGACGCGGCCATGCCGGTGTAGCCGTCGGTGGTCAGCACCTCGCTGGTCCAGTTGATCACCGGCTTCTGGGTGGCCGCGGCCTTGAAGCGGTCGGTCTTGCCGACGATCCAGGCGGTCAGCGCCCCGCCGCCCGAGCCGCCCGTGACGTAGAGGTGGCCGGCGTCCACCGAGCCCCTGGCGATGGCGGTGTCCACCACGCTCATCAGGTCGTCGTAGTCGTGGCTGGGATAATTTCGGTCGATGGTGTTGGCGAACTCGTCGCCATAGGACGTGGAGCCTCGCGGGTTCGAGTACACGACGATGTAGCCGGCCTCGGCGTACTGCTGGACGTCGGTGGAGAACACCGGTCCGTAGGCCGCGAACGGGCCGCCGTGGATCTCCAGGATCAGCGGATATTTCTTCGCCGGATCGAAGTTGGGCGGGGTGGCGATCCAGGCGTCGATGGGCCGCTTGTCGAAGCTGGAGGTCACCGCCATGGGCTCGACCCTGGCCAGCGTCTTGCCGGCGAAGAGGTCGTCGTTGAGGTGGGTCAGCCGCCGGGTCTTGCCGCCCTGGCTGACCGAGATGTCGGCGGGCGAACTGGCGTCGCCGGACGTGAACGCGATCAGGCCGGTCTTGCCCACCGACCAGTCGCCGCCGGCATAGGGTCGGTCGAGGTCGCCGGGGACCATGCCGCTGGCCAGGGTCTCGACCTTCCCGTCGAGGCTCACACGGCCGATCTTGCTGATCCCGTGATCGACGTAGTCGACGATCAGGCTCTTGCCGTCGGCGGCCCAGCGCGGCGCGCCGAAGCTGTTGTCGAAGGACCCGGTGATGACGCGGTTGTTCTTTCCGTCACGGTCCATGACCGAAATGCGGATGTTCTCGTAGCCGCGGTGGCGGCTGTCCTCATAGCCGATGTAGGCGATCTTCGAGCCATCGGGCGATGCGACCGCCGCCAGGTCCGGCCCCACGCGGGTGGTCAGGCGGGTCAGGGCGCCGTCGTCAAGCGCCGCCGTGTAGACCTCGGCCTCGTTGGGATTGCGCTCCCAATCCGGCGAGCGGTCGGTGGCGAACAGAACCGCCTTGCCGTCCGCCGTGAAGTTGATCGGGCCGCCGTCGTCGAACCTGCCGAAGGTGAGCTGGCGCGGCGCGCCGCCGTCCGCCGTCACCACGAACAGATGCCGGTAACCGGGCTTCAGATAGCCCGCGCCGTCGGCCCGGTAGGTGACCCGGTCGATGACCTTCAGGCCGTCGGCCCATTTGGCCCCCTTGGGCGGCGACATTGGAGAGCCCAGCGGCTTGCCGTCGTCCAGCGTCAGCATGGTGAAGGCCAGCGTCCTGCCGTCCGGGGACCAGGCGATGTCGTTGGGCGACTGCTCCAGGTTGGCGACCTTGGCCGAGCGGCCGGAGGCGATCCATCGGACGTAGATCTGGGCGCCGCCTTCGCCCGCCACGACATAGGCCAGCCGCGAGCCGTCCGGCGACCAGCGGGGGCGGAAGTTGGCCTTCTCGTCGACCACCAGCGGCGACTGCGCCCCGGTGGCGGGATCGACCAGCCAGATCGACGGGTGACCGTCGTCGGTCATGATGTCGTAGGTGGTCCGCACATAGGCGATGGCGCCGCCGTCGGGCCGCACCTGCGGGTCTCCGGCCGTACGCAGGCCGAAAATGTCGCGCCCCTGGAAGGTCCGTGACGGCCCCTCCGCGACCTGGGCGTAGGAAGGCGCGGCCAACGCGATCGCGAAGGCGGAAACAAGCAAGGCGAGACGCATCAGAAAGCCCCTGTCACTGAAGAGGCCTAGAAATGCTGTGCCGCGCCGTTTGTCCAGCGGGCGCGGTGGGGCTACACCGGCTGCCATGGCCGAAGCGTTCAACGACAAAATCCTGCCCGCCGAGAAGGCCGAACGCTACGCCGCGGTGGCCGAGGAGATCGCCTCGGTGCTTGCGGGCGAGACGAACCTGACCGCGCGCATGGCGACCGTGTCATCGATGCTGGCCAATACCTTTGAGAGCTACTTCTGGACTGGCTTCTATGTCGTCGACCCGCTGAAACCCGACGAGCTCGTGGTCGGCCCCTACCAGGGGACGCTGGGCTGCCTGCGCATCGCCTTTGGACGCGGCGTCTGTGGGGCGGCGGCGCGCAGCCGCCAGACCCAGGTGGTCGAGGACGTCCACGCCTTCCCTGGCCACATCGCCTGCGACAGCCACACCCTCAGCGAGATCGTGGTGCCGGTGGTGGATGTCGAAGGCCACCTGATCGCGGTGTTCGATGTCGACTCCGACCAGCCCGCGGCCTTCGACAGCGTCGACGCCGAATGGCTGGAGCGCATCCTGCAGGACACCTTCGCCGACTAGACCTCCACTCCCGCCGCGAGGCGAGAGGGAGAGGGTAGGGAGAGGGTCACGCCGGTCGTTTCAACGTCACGCCGGTTCAGTCAGAAAGCTTTTCCAACTGAATTTTTGACACGAGCCGGCTCGACGTGTTCTTGTTATGTTCATGTTGGACGCAGCGGAAATGGCGGAGCGGCACGGCCGCATACTGGCGCGGCTCGCCGAGCTGGGCCTGGCCCATGCCGAGCGTCTGCACGAACAGGCCATGACGGCCGACGACCCCAAGGCCTCCGCCGAGCTGGTCCTAAACTTCCACCGCGTCTCGCGCGGCATCCGCCAGTCCATCGCGCTGGAAGCCAAGCTGGTGCGCGACGCCCAGGCCGCTGACCGCCATCAGCGGGAAGCGCAGCACAAGCTGCAGACCTTCCGCGCCGAGGTCACCGATGCCTTCTCCCACATCCCCCGCGACCAGCGCCGCATCGACCGGCGCAAGGACGAGATCCGCGAGCCGCTCCTGAAAGCCATCTGGGACGAGGTCGAGCCGCTGGACAAGGAGCAGGCCGACTATCTCACCGACCTGCTGGAACAGCGCCTGGAGCTCTACGGTCGCTCGAACGGCTTCGGCCTCGAGCCGCTGGAAGCCCAGCTCGCCCGCTTCTACGCCGACTTCGACCTCAAGGGCCCGGAGCCGGAGAGCGACAGCGAAGAAATCGAGTTCGACGCCGCCCCGCCCCTCGAAAAGCCCGGCTAGCCGCCTGGACCAACCCCCACCGACCTCCGTCCCCTGCCAATCTAAAGCTCGTCATCCCCGGGCTTGTCCGGGGGATCCATAGCCACGCAACCGCTCAGGCAAACCTCCTGAGGCGGAGATCATGCGTGGCCGGGACAAGCCCGGCGATGACGATCCAGGTTTGCGGTAAGGACTCGGCGCGCGGACCCCCAGGTCCGTGCCCTGGCCATCTCAGACGGCCTGTCCCTCCCCACGGGTAAGGGGAACGCCGTCGGGCATCTGCCTTCGGAAATCTTGTCTTACGCGGCGGCGCCCCCCTAGATGTGCGGCGACGCGCCAGGGGCGCACGGATTTCGCAAGGAGCAAGCCGATGGCTGAAGCTTATATCGTCGCCGCCACCCGCACCGCCGGTGGCCGCAAGGGTGGACGCATGCGGGGGTGGCACCCTGCCGACCTGGGCGCCTCGGTGCTCAACGAGCTGGTGGACCGCACCGGCGTCGACCCCGCCGCCATCGAGGACGTGATCATGGGCTGCGTGATGCAGGTGGGCGAGCAGTCCACCAACATCGGCCGCAACGCCGTGCTGGCCTCGAGGCTGCCCGAAAGTGTTCCGGCCACCTCTGTTGACCGTCAGTGCGGCTCGTCCCAGCAGGCCCTGCAGTTCGCGGCCCAGGCCGTGATGAGCGGCACCATGGACGTGGTCATCGCCTCGGGCGTCGAGAGCATGACCCGCGTGCCCATGGGCCTGTCGGTGACGCTCGCGGCCAAGGAAGGCTTCGGCGTTCCCAAGAGCCCGCGCATGGAAGAGCGCTACCCCAACATCCAGTTCAGCCAGTTCATGGGCGCCGAAATGGTCGCGGCGAAGTACGGCCTGACCAAGGAGCAGCTCGACGAGTTCGGTTACAATTCCCACCAGCGCGCCATCGCCGCGACCCAGGGCGGGGCCTTCCGCGACGAGATCCTGGCGCTGGACGGCGTCGACAAGGAGGGCGCGGTCGTCCGCCACGACAGCGACGAGGGCATCCGCTACGACGTCAGTCTGGACGGCATGCGCGCCGTGAAGCTGCTGCAGGAAGGCGGCCGGATCACCGCGGCGACCTCCAGCCAGATCTGCGACGGCGCCTCGGGCGTGATGATCGTCTCGGAAAAGGCGCTGAAGGAGCACAACCTCACCCCGATGGCCCGCATCCACCACCTGTCGCTGCTGGGCCACGACCCCGTCATCATGCTGGAAGCGCCGATCCCGGCGACCGAGCGCGCGCTGAAGCGGGCCGGCATGTCCATCGACGACATCGACCTGTTCGAGGTCAACGAGGCCTTCGCCTCGGTGCCGGTGGCCTACATCAAGCACCTGGGCGCGGATCCGGACCGGGTCAACGTCAACGGCGGCGCGATCGCGCTGGGCCACCCGCTGGGCGCCTCGGGCACCAAGCTGATGACGACCTTGCTCTACGCCCTGAAGGCGCGCGGCAAGCGCTATGGCCTGCAGACGATGTGCG
>JBBREC010000184.1:0-6703 GCA_038203295.1 Caulobacterales bacterium | reverse complement strand
CGCTGCAGTTGTCGCGCGAAACAGGCTGAACGGCCTGGAGTACCTGGTCCAGACCAAGGGGGCGGCAGAATGGGCCGTCAACGAGCAGGTCGCGGCCAAATTCGAAACCCTGAGGGAAGCCACCCGGGCCGCCATGCGGTTGCCCAGCACGCTTCGCGCCTTCGCCATGCCGGCAGGGCGCTAGGGTCGCGCTGTTCCGGTTCTGGCGGCGCATGCCACGCACGGGGCGCCGCATGATCCATCAACCCAGCCTGCAGAGCCTGGGTCTGCGCCGCACCAACTGAGCGTGTCGGCCTTGAGGCCTCGCGCAGGATCGGCCAGGGTCCCCCGTCGCTGCCCGTGAGAGGCGGCCTTTCGGGGAGATCACCGCCATGGCCGCCGCCGTTGAACCGATCCTGGAGCCTGGGCTCCCGATCGTCGATCCGCACCATCACCTGTGGGACCGGCGCAGCTATGTGACGCCAGCGGTGGCCGAGCACCCGTTCATGACGGCGATCGCCGACGCCAAGCGCTATATGCTGGACGAGCTGATGGCCGACGCCGGGTCGGGGCACAACGTCATCGCCACCGTGTTCGTGGAGTGCGGCGCCTTCTACAGGGCCGGTGTTTCGCCCGACATGAGCCCGGTGGGCGAGACCGAGTTCGTCAACGGCGTCGCCGCGATGAGCGCCAGCGGGACCTACGGCGATTTCCGCGCCTGCGCCGGCATCGTCGGCAAGGCGGACCTGCTGCTGGGCGACGCCGTGAAGCCGGTGCTGGAGGCTCACCTGCGGGCCGGCGGCGAGCGTTTCAAGGGCATCCGCAACTCGGCCTCCTTCGACGCCGACAAGGCGGTCCTGGGCCCGCTGAACCGCGTGGACGCCGGGCTCTATCTGCGCGACGATTTCCGTGAGGGGTTCAGAAACCTGGCGCCCATGGGCCTCAGCTTCGACGCCTGGCTGCTGGAGCCGCAACTGCCGGACGTGATCAGCCTCGCGCGCGCCTTCCCGGAGACCGCGATCGTGCTCGACCACGTGGGCACGCCGCTGGGACGGGGCAGCTACGAGGGTCGGCTGCCCGAGCGGTTCGAGGGCTGGCGGGCCAATATCCGCGAGCTGGCGAAGTCCCCGAACGTCAGCGTCAAGCTGGGCGGACTGGCGATGACCTTCTGCAACTTCCCCTCGTTCCTGGCCGAACCTCGGGCGCCCTCGACCCAGCTTGCCCACGAATGGCGGCCCTATATCGAGACCTGCATCGAGGCGTTCGGCGTCGAGCGATGCATGTTCGAATCGAACTTCCCGGTCGACATGGGCGCCTGCACCTATCCGACCCTGTGGAACGCCTTCAAGCGGATCGCGGCGGGCTACTCGGACGCGGAGAAGACGGCCCTGTTCAGCGGCACGGCGACGAAGGTCTACCAGCTGGCGCTTTAGGCGGAGCCTGACCCCCTGCCCGGGCGCTAGTCGGGGACCGTGGGGTCAGTCTCGCGGCGATGGTAGGCGCGCAGGTCACCCTGCACCATCTGGCGGAAGCGGGCGATGTAGACCGGCAGGGCCGACATCAGCACGCCGGCCATGTCGGCGAACATGTGCTGCGGATTGAGCTCGCGGCCGGCGATGCAGGGGGCGATGCCCACCGCCAGCACCAGCCACATGGTCACCATGGCGATGTCGCCGCGCCGCACGAGCGGCAGGAAGGCATAGGCTCCGCTGGTGATGGCGTAGAACAGCATCGCCCGGGCCGCGACATTGTCCGCCGGAAAGGCCCCGCCCCACACCGTCAGGGGCGCAACCACGCAGACGGCCGCCACCAGCGCCACGAAGGCGGCGACGAAACGCAACGTCTGGGTATGGCCGAAATTGAACACTCAGGCGGATTCCGTGGGCTTGTTGCCTCAACTCTAGGGATCGGGGGTCAATTCACGGTGAACTTTGATGGTTAGCGATGTGTGAGCGTACGCCGCCGGGCGCGGGGCGCACCGGCCGCGGACCCCCGCGGCGCCGTGAAGCCGTGGACAGGTATTTGCGCGGCCCGGCGGAGCCTGTAGGGGTGTGGCGAATGAGCGCCGTCACCGACATCGAAGTCTATCAGAAGCTCTGCGTTGTCGCGGACGACCTGGATTCCATGGCCGCGCAGGGCGCGAGCCTGATCGGCGAAGCAGCGCTGCAGACCGCCGCCCGGACCGTGCGCGGCATGGCCAACGCGGTTTACGAGCGCATCATGGCCGACGCCGGTCCGCTGGATAGCTGAACGCGGTCCCGCCCGAAGCAAGCTTCGCCTTGCCGCGGCTGTGGAAACGTCGAGGATGACAAAAACAAGAGCAGGGACGGGACCATGAGGACGCTGATCGGAGCCGCGATGGCGGCGGGACTGACGCTGGGCATAGGCGCCGCGACGGCCGCGCCGCCGGCAAGTCTCGCGCCGGCGCACATCTCTGGGCCGGGGGTCAATGTCCTCGACCTGGAAGCCGCCCGGGCCTGGTACATCGACAAGCTCGGCATGACCCAGGTGCGCAGCTACGACCGGGGCGGCAAGCCGTTCGAGTATGTGCTGAACTTCAACGACGGGCCGGAGCGCGCGGTGCTGGTCTTGGCGCTGTCCGCGCGGCGGCCGCCGGGGCCGAACCTGAATTCGCGGCTGATCCTGCAGGTCCCAGACGCCAGGGGGCTGGCGGCGCACCTGAAGACGGTGGGCGTCGACGCCCGCGAGGTCGTGCCTGACGTGGCCTATTTCATCGCCGATCCCGAGGGCAACCCGATCGAGCTCTACACACCGCCAAAGCCCTAGCGACGGCGGTAGGCGCGAAGCGGGCCATTTCCTCGCCATGGTGAAGTAGCCACACAAGCGCCGAACTCCGGAGCGAGCGTCGGCGCGCTGGAGGGTGTAGGAAAGTCGGTCATGGCGTCAGACGATCAAGCCAACCCGTTCGACCAGCCCAGCCACTGGCCGCGCCTGCGCCAGGGGCCGATTCGGCTGGGCCCGCTGCCGAAGGCCGTACCTTGGCCCGCCGGCTGGGAGCATGACCAGCCGCCCAGGACCGTGCCCGAACCCGAGGCCGTCGCGCAAGCTAGGGCGACGGAGATCGTACCCCCCGCGCCTGAAGCTCCGGCCGCACCGACCCCCATTCATGCCCCCATCCAGACCCACGCCCGGCCGGAGCTTGCCGACTCGGATTTCGCGATCCCCCTGCCGGCGCCCGCGGCGCTGGTGATTCCGTTCGGCGCACGACGCACCAGGCTTCAGGTGCGCAGGACATCGGCTCTGGTTCCCATTCTGGCGGCCTGCGTCGTCGGCCTCGCAGGCGTTGGGCTGCTGGCCTATCTGATGAACGCCGGACAGCAGGCCGCCGCCCCGGCGACGACCCCGATACGCCTAGCGCCGCCGCCGCCCGCCGCCCTGCCGGTGGCGCAGGCGCCCGCCGCGGCGCCACTGGAAGCGGCCGCGCCAGTGGAAACCGCGGCCGCCGCGCCCGCACCGCCGCCGACCAGGCCAGCGTCGGCTCCGGTCAGGACGGCTGCCATAGGCCCGCCGCCCCGCAAGGCCGCGATCATCGCCGGCCCGCCTGCGCCGACGCTGGACATGCCCGATCCCGCGCCCCGGCGGATCAGCCTGCCCGCGCAGCCGCCGCCGGAGCCTGCCGCCGCCCCGGCCACTCGGGTCCATCCGAGCGATCCCGACGCGCCGATCTCCACCAATACGCCCAACTGATCCGATCCTGACCGTTCAGGCGGGGTTCAGATCGAACCGGGCAGTTGCGCGTTACGGGGGTGGTTCAGAAGGATTGGAAACCGATGAAACACCTGATCTACGCCGCCGCGGCCGCCGCGGCCCTGTTTGCGCCGATAGCCGCAACCGCCCAGGGGCACCACGATCGCCGCGAAGACCGCCGCGAAGACCGCCGCGAGTTTAAAGACGACCGACGCGACGCCCGTCGCGACGGTATTGTGACGCAGGGGGAAGCCCGTGAGCTTCAACGCGACCGCGCCGAGCTTCGCTACGACCGTAATCGCGCCGACAGCTGGCGCGACCGCCGCGAGTGGCGCAACTACCACGGCGTCCGCCAGGGCTACTGGTACGCGCCTGGCTACGGCTACCAGCGGGTCAACCCGCGCTACCGGACCTACTGGCGCCAGGGCGGCTACGTGCCCGCCGGCTATCGCGGGTATTACGTCCAGGACTACGGCTATTACGGCCTGCGCGCCCCGCCCCGCGGCTATCGCTGGGTCTATGCGGACAACAACTTCGCGTTAATGGCCCTAACCTCCGGCCTGATCTCCGAGATCGTGCGCAACGGCTACTAGCCTCTTCGCAGCAAGGATCGAACATGCCCCTCCGGCCCCGCGCCGGAGGGGTTTTTCGTGGGCCGAAGGCGGCTAAGGTGCGCCACCACGTCCGGGGAGGGTCGCTTGCGTCGCATTCTGGTTCCAATGATCGGGCTGGCGTTCGCCCTCGCCGGCCCCACCCTCGCCCAGCCAAAGCCAGCCGGGCCTCCGGCTGCGGCTCCCGCGCCGTCGCGCACCCTGCTCAGCGTGCGCGACGTGATGCGCCACATCGTCAATCCGGCGGCCGAGGCCTACTGGAAACACACCGGGGTGATCGACACCGAGGCGGGCTCGGACGACCGCACGCCCACCGCCGAGGCCGAGTGGACCGAGACCGTGCACGCCGCGGCCCAGGTCTGGGAAGCCGGCAACCTCCTGATGATGGACGGCCGCGCCCGCGATGCAGGACCCTGGATGAAATACGCCAAACAGCTGCAGGACGCCGGCGTGATGGCCTTTTCCGCCGCCCAGGCCCGCGACCACGACAAGGTCTTCGACGCCGGCGGCGAGATCTACAACGCCTGCTTCAACTGCCACGCCCGCTACATCCCTCGCCCAAAGAACTCGCTCTGGAAGCAGCCCTGACGTGAGGCGCCGCGACTTGCTGGCAGGCGCGCTGGCGGCCGGGTTCGCGCAGAGCGCGTCGGCCGCCACGCCGCGCACCCTGCAGAGCTGGTCGGCCTATGAGGCCAGGCTCTCGGCCCGGCTGGCCGACGCCGGCGGCGGGGCCTTCGACGCGGCCGCGGCCAGCCGCTTGCTCGACCTCAGCAACTCGGCGCGGGGCACATTCGGCGCCGGCGCGCTGACCTTGGACGAGGCGCTCGCGCGCACCGCCCGCGCCCACGCCGCCGACCTGGCGCAACGCGCCTATGTGGAGCACCTGTCGCTCGAGGGGTTCGACCCGACCGATCGGCTGGGGTTGGTAGCGCGCCGGACGCTTGGCTCCACCAGCGAGAACATCGCCTTTCATTCGGGCGGTGCGCGGGCCGATTCCGAAAGGCTGATGGCGACATGGCGCGCGAGCCCGGCGCACTGGGGAAACCTGCTCCGCTCCCGCTATCGCCAAGCCGGGTTCGGCGTCGTCAGGACCGCCGACCGGGTCTACGCGGTCGGACTCTACGCCCAGCTCGACGGACAGCTCCCGGCGGACCTGCCTTTCCGTGTGGATCAGGCGGCGGTCGTCGAGACCCTGATCGGCCAGATGCCGGACCCTCCGAGGTCCTGGCTGGAAGACCAGGTCGAGCCGCCACCGTCGGGGGACCGCATCGTGCGCCTTCGGCTCCGCCGCCTTGGAGCGCCGCGGGAGGATTCGATCTACGGACCGATCTTCGTGCTGGGCGGCTCAGGAGCCTCTCGTCAGCCCGCCGCAGTTGTCGGATAGTCTTCTGCAAAAGAGCACGAGGGGAAACGCCATGATGATCGATCGCAGACACCTGCTCGCGGGGTCGCTGGCCCTGGCCGGCGCAGGTCTTAACTTCCGCGCCGCCGATGCCGCGGTCGCGACGACGGCGCCGGAGAGCGCCGGCTTCTCGTCAGCGGGGCTGGCCGCCCTGACCCAGGAAATGCACGGGCTGGTGGACACCCGGAAGCTGGCCGGCGTCACCACCCTCGTCGCCCGCCACGGCAAGGTCGTGCAGTTCGACGCCTACGGAAAACGCGACCTCGATGGCGGCGCGCCGATGCAGAAGGACACCATCTTCCGCATCGCCTCGATGACCAAGCCGGTCTGCGGCGTGGCGATGATGATGCTGTGGGAAGAGGGCAGGTGGAAGCTGACCGACCGGGTCGACCAGCACATCCCCGAGTTCAAGGGCCTGAAGGTCAAGGGCAAGGACGGCGCGCTCGTCGATCAGGCGACGCCGATGACCATGGCCCAACTGATGAGCCACACCGCTGGCTTCGGGGTGAATGCCGACTACGAGAAGCTGAGCTTCAACCGGGGCGACCTGCAGGGCATGATCGACCAGCTGGCGAAGCTGCCGCTCTACACCCAGCCAGGGACGGCCTGGGACTACGGGCCTTGCGTCAACATCCAGGGCCATGTGGTCGAGAAGCTGTCGGGGATGACACTGGACAGGTTCATCGCCAGCCGGATCACCGGGCCACTGGGCATGGTGGATACCGGCTTCTGGGTCCCGCCGGAGAAGGCCGCCCGGGTGGCCAAGGTCAACACCTACAAGGACGGCGTGATCGTCGAGATAGCGACCCAGAACGATCCGGCGCGGAAGCCCACATTCCTCTCGGGATCCGGCGGCCTGCTCTCGACCGCCGAGGACTACTGGCGCTTCGCCCAGATGATGGGGAACGGCGGGATTTCCGGCGGCCGGCGATATCTCAAGGCCTCGACGGTGAAGCTGATGCATACCAGTGTCCTGAAGCCGGGCGTCAAGGTTGACCTCTAC
>JBBREC010000183.1:0-6896 GCA_038203295.1 Caulobacterales bacterium | reverse complement strand
GCCTCGCGCTCCGTCTCGCGCTCGGCGTAGGGGTCCTGGCCGAGCTTCACGTGCGCCAGCAGCTTCTCGGCCGCCGCCCGGGCCTTCGTCACGTTCCACATGCGGCCATCGTGCTGGCCGATGTAGATGCGCCGCACCTTCGAGCCGGTCCCGGCCGGACCCTTGGCGCGATACTGCACAAGGTAGAAGCGCCCACCCTGGGGCGAGATGCGGACGCCGAACCGGGGCAAGGCGGTATCCCAGAGGAAGGTTTCCCGCGCCTGGGGCTCGGTCGCCGTGACCAGTCCGTCCGTGAGTTTGATGCTGGCCATGCGCTTACACCGATCAGGGGTCTAACTGACGCCATGTAATCACCGTGTAATCAGTAAGGCAAGCCAAACCCATCGCAGGCGAGGTAAGCCGATCTCACATCATCTCATTGTTCTGACTGTGCTATTTACGATACGCTCGAACGTCTAGCCTAACCACGGCAAGCGCAGGAAAGGCTGGAAACGCCGAATTTCCTGTGAGGAGGTCAGGGGTTCGATTCCCCTCGGCTCCACCAGGAATTTCCGCCAGACCGGATCGGGCGCCGCGCGCTGATCATGAAGACCGTTGTGGCAATAGGCGTCCCTCGGCGAATCGAAGCTAGTGCGCGTCGTCCCAGTTGCCGGCGGCGCGGGCCTCAACGACCAGGGGCACGCTGAGATCCACGGCCGGGATCGGCGCGGCTTCCATGATCCGCTTGGCAACCGCGATCACCGCATCGGCCTCGGCCTCCGGCGCTTCGAAAATCAGTTCGTCGTGTACCTGCAGCAGCATGCGGGCCTTCAGCCCCGCGTCGCGCAGCGCCTGCGGCATGCGCACCATGGCGCGGCGGATTACGTCAGCGGCGGCGCCCTGGATCGGGGCATTGATCGCCGCGCGGTCGCCGAACGCCCGCTCGGCCGGGGATTTACCCTGGGCGGCTGGGATGTAGATCTTGCGGCCGAAGATGGTGGTCACGAACCCCTCGGACCGCACCTGGCGCTGCATGCGGTCCATGTAGGTCCGGATGCCGGGGAACCGCTCGAAGTAGGTCTTGATATAGGCCCCGGCCTCTTCGCGCGGGATCGACAGCTGGTTGGCCAGGCCGAAGGCCGAGATGCCGTAGACGATGCCGAAGTTGATGGCCTTGGCGCGTCGCCGCGTCTCGGCGGGCATCCCCTCGACCGGTACGCCGAACATCTCCGAGGCGGTCATGGCGTGGATGTCGAGGCCGTCCTTGAACGCCTGCTTCAGCTGGGGGATGTCGCCGATGTGGGCGAGCAGGCGAAGCTCGATCTGGCTGTAGTCGGCGCTGATCAGCACATGGCCGGGCTCGGCGATGAACGCCTTCCTGATCTTACGGCCTTCCTCTGTGCGGACCGGTATGTTCTGCAGGTTCGGATCGGAAGACGCGAGGCGCCCGGTGGTCGCCGCGGCCAGCGAATAGGACGTGTGCACCCGGTTCGTCTTCGGATCGATCGCGGCCACCAGGTTGTCGGTATAAGTGCCCTTCAGCTTCGAAAGCTGCCGCCAGTCCAGCAGGATGCGCGGCAGTTCGTGGCCCTGGGCGGCCAGCTCCTCCAGCATCGAGGCGTCGGTGGACATGGCCCCGGTGGCGGTGGTCCGTCCCGACGCAAGGCCCATCTCGGTGAACAGCAGGTCGCCGACCTGCTTCGGGCTGCCGAGGTTGAACGGCCGGCCGGCCACGCGGTGCGCCTCGGCCTCAAGCTCGCCCATCCGCACCGCGAAATCGTTGGAGAGCAGGCGCAGGCGCTCGGGGTCGACCTTGACGCCCGCCAGCTCCATCTCCACCAGCACCTTGGGCATCGGCCGCTCGAGGGTCTCGTAGACCGTCAGCAGCTTCTCGTGTCCGAGCCGCGGCCGCAGATGCTCGTAGATCCTGAGCGTCACATCGGCGTCTTCCGCCGCGTAGCAAGTGGCCGACTGCAGTTCCACGTGCTTGAAGCTCTTCTGCGCCTTGCCCGTCCCGGCGACGGTCTTGAAGCTGATCGGCTCATGGTCCAGCAGCCGGCGCGACAGCTCGTCCATGCCGTAGCTCTTGTGCAGGCCGCCCTCGAGCGCGAAGGCGATCAGCATGGTGTCCTCGATCGGCCCGACGTCGATGCCGTAGCGCGACAGGACAGCCAGATCGTATTTGGCGTTCTGGGCCACTTTCAGGACGCCTGGGTGCTCCAGCATCGGCTTCAGCCGCGCCAGGGCTTCGTCGATGGGAAGCTGCTCCAGCGCCGCCGGGGCCTCCAGCTGAAGGCCGCCCTCGTGCTCATGTTCGTGTCCCAGCGGGATGTAGCAGGCCTCGCCCGGCGCCACGGCCAGGGACACGCCACAGAGGTTGGCGGCCGACGCCGACAGGGCGTCGGTCTCTGTGTCGAAGGCCACAAGGCCAACGTCCATCGCGCGTGCGATCCAGGCGTCCAGCGTCGCCAGGTCACGGACGCATTGATAGGCGTTGACGTCGACGGCGCCGTGCTTCGGCGCGGCCGGCGCCTTGCCCTCGGGCGCGGGCGTCGCCGCCGGGGCCGCGCCGCCGCCGCGGGCATCGCTCACCCGCCGGGCGAGCGTGCGGAATTCCATCACTTCGAGGAAGGCCGCCAGGGTCTCGGCGTTCGGCTCATCGACCACCAGCGCCTCGACCGGCGAGGGCAGCGGAGTTTCGCAGTCCAGCTGCACCAGCTGGCGCGACAGGCGGATCTGGTCAGCGAAGTCGATCAGGGTCTGGCGGCGCTTGTCCTGCTTGATCTCGGACGCGCGGGCTAGAAGCGTGTCGAGGTCGCCGTATTCGTTGATCAGCAGCGAGGCGGTCTTGACGCCGATCCCCGGCGCGCCTGGGACGTTGTCCACGCTGTCGCCGCAGAGGGCCTGGACGTCGACCACCTTGTCCGGCGTCACCCCGAACTTTTCGAACACCTGCTCGGCGCCGATCTTCAGGTTCGGCGTCTTCATGGTGTCGAGCATTGAGACCTGCGGCCCGACCAGCTGCATCAGGTCCTTGTCGGACGACACGATCACCACTTCGCCCCCGTGGTGGTCGCGCACATGGCAGGCGTACGCGGCGATCAAGTCGTCGGCCTCATAGCCGGGGAGCTCGATGCACGGCACGCCAAAGGCCAGCGTCGCCTCGCGCACCAGCGGGAACTGCGGGACCAGGTCCTCTGGCGCCGGGGGGCGGTGGGCCTTGTACTGGTCGTAGAGTTTGTTGCGGAACGTCTTCTCGGAGTGGTCGAACACGACGGCCAGGTGGGTCGGCGCGTCGTCCGACGCCTTCATGTCCACCAGCAGCTTCCAGAGCATGTTGCAGAAGCCTTGCACCGCTCCCACCGGCAGCCCGTCCGATTTTCGGGTCAGCGGCGGAAGCGCATGGAACGCCCGGAAAATGAAGCCCGAGCCGTCGACCAGATAGAGCCGCACCTTCGGCCCGTCCTGTGTCGGATCGCGCGAAATCTCTTCCAGGGTCTGCGGTGCGGCGTCCAGGGTCTCGGTCATGCGGAGAAGATAGGCGCGCGGAGCCCGCAGGTCATCTCCGGCGCCGCGGGATTTCTAGGCTCCAAAGCGCTTGTTCAGGTTCCCCAGCGCATCCGGATCGTTGGCGAAGGCCGAGGCGTCGCCGTCGGCGAGGTAGGCCGCCACCGCCGAGGCCAGACGGGCGTAGGCCGCGCGGAACGGCGCGCCGCCGGAACTCAGCCGCCGCACCCCCAGCGCCTGCAGCTCGGCGGCCGGCGCCAGCCCAGGCAGCAGCATGATGTTCAGCGGCAGGGCGATCGCCTGCGAAAGCCGGCCGATCAGAGCGCTGTCGCTTGGCCCTGGAACGAAGATCCCGCTCGCGCCGGCCGCGGCGTACTTCGCCGCCCGGGCCACCGTCTCGGCATAGGCCGCCTCGCCCTCGGCCAGACCCTTCAGGAACACGTCGATGCGGGCGTTGATGAACATCGGGACGCCCGCGGCGTCGGCGGCCCTGCGGGCCGCCTCGATCTTGCGGGCGTGCAGGTCGGCGTCGCGCCGGCCGTCCTCGAGGTTGATCCCCACGGCGCCGGCGCCGATCACCGCGCGGATGGTCTGCGCCAGTTCGCCGAGGTCATCGGTGAAGCCGCCCTCGATGTCGGCGGTGACCGGAATACTGACCGCACGCGCCGCTGTCTCGATGGTCGCCAGCAGTTTGGGGATCGGCAGCGTATCGCCATCCGGATACCCGTGCGCCCAGGCCACCGCGGCCGACGACGTGGCCACAGCCTTGGCGCCGGCGTCCTCCATGATCGCGGCGCTGGCCGCGTCCCAGGCGTTGGGCAGGACCAGAATCTCCGGGCCCGCGTGCAGGGCGGCGAACGCCTCGGCCTTGATCGTCTGGGTCATTATCGCTCCGCTCGTTCGAGCCTAGGACGTAGGTACCCGTCCGTCCGTAACAAGCGCTCGCGGAATTCGGACTCTGACGGCGCGCGTCAGTGAATCTGGTCGCGCGGGGCCGGATCGCGAGCGGCGTGATCGCGCGCCAGTTGGTCGCGGCGCCAGGCGGCGGGCGGCGCGCCGAATTCGCGCCGGAACGCCCGGCTGAAGGCCGTGTCGGTCTGGTAGCCGACCTCTTCGGCGATCTGCGCCAACGGAGCGTTGCTGTGGCACAGCAGGTTGGACGCCAGCAGCATCCGCCACTGGGCCAGATACTGCATGGGCGAGCGGCCCACGAGGTGCTGGAAACGTTCGGCGAGCACCGAGCGGGACGTGGCGGCGGCCCGAGCCAGGTCATCCAGGGTCCAGGCCGTGGCGGGGTGCTGGTGCAGCGCCTGCAGCGCCGCGCCGACGATGCGGTCG
Organism: Caulobacterales bacterium; assembly: GCA_038203295.1. Lineage (GTDB taxonomy): Bacteria > Pseudomonadota > Alphaproteobacteria > Caulobacterales > Caulobacteraceae > Phenylobacterium. The sequence continues at coordinate 2,072 of JBBREC010000183.1, read as the reverse complement.
TTGACCCCCGCCAGCCAGCCCGTGCGGCCCTCGGCCTGCTCGCTCATATAGAGCCGCAAAACCTCGATGAAGAGCACCTCGGACAGCTTGGCCAGCACGCCCGCGCCGCCCGGTCGGGGCGAGCGCGCCTCGGCCAGCGCATAGCGCACCGAGGCCTCCAGCCACATGCCGGCGTTGGAGCCGCGCACATTCACCCGCACCACCGGCGGCAGACCCTCGAGCAGCAGTCCGGCCAGGCGCGCGTCACAGGCCATATAGCCGCAGACCAGCCGGGTCGTGGCCCCGCCGCCGCCATAGATCAGCTGGCGCGGCCGGCGCGAAAGGATCTCGGTCAACCGGTTGCTCCCCCCCGCCGACGGCGGCACGCCAGGCGTCGAGCTCATGCGGTGGGCGTCGCCCTGCGGGAAGATCACTACGTCGCCGGCGCTCAGCCGCGTGGGCGCCCCGTCGTCCATGTCGACCCAGCACTCGCCTTCGGTGATCATGTGGAAGATCACCACCTTCTCGGCGCCGGGCTCCAGCAGCGGCGCGGCCTGGGCGGCGCTGGGCGACTGGTAGCACCAGGGCGCGGTAAACTTGGCGTTGATGAAAATGGCGCCGACCATGCGCACGACGCGCAGCGTTTCAGAGAGTGCGTCCATCAGGCGGCTTCGATCTCGATCCGTAGCCGGAGCGGAGTCGCGGCCTCTATGGCCGCACCGGAGGGGGACCGGCTGCAGGCGCGCTCGATCAGGTCGCGCAGGGCGTCCGGGGCCACGCCGCGCGCGGCGGCGCGGACCACCATTTCCATGTCGAAGGCGCCGGGGAAAATCATGGCTCCGTCGGCGTCCGAAATGCCGAGTACGGGCCGTGAATCCGAGCGGCTGCGGACCTCCAGCTCCAGACTGTCGAGTTCTATTCCCTCGATCGCGGCGGTCATGGCGATGACCGTGGCCGTGCAGGAGGCCAGGCCGGCGCGGAACAGCCAGCCGGGCGAGACCTGGTCTCCCGTGCCGCCCAGCTCGACAGCCATGTCGCTCTGCACCTGCTTGCCGTTGGCGTGAGTGGCGGCGAACCGCAGGCCGCCCTCCCACCGGGTCGTCGCCGGCGGGTCATCGCCAATCGCCATCGAAGGGCGCTGGCGCATCACCTCGCCAAAGCGCTTCAGGGCCGCCGCTATGTCCTGGGTCGCCATTGCCGTCGTCCATATCCGCGTTCTGCGACCGGATGAAGGGTCGAGACGCCGCTACGTCAAGGGGCGAGGCGGCGATGGCCGCACCAGCCGGACGATAAGGCAGCACCTCCGGACGCTCGGTCAGGCCCAGGCCCGCTGCGGACGAAAGGCCAGGCATTGCAGACGTTTGGATAGGACACGACGGAGCTGCGCAGGCCACCAAGGTGAAGCTGTCGGAGTTGGTAGGTCGATGGATGTAAACGCCGCCGCCGCAATCGCCCGGTGTTCCTGAGTATGGACCCGCGATTGCAACGACGGGTCCAGCGCTACGGCTGGGACCGCGCCGTCGACACCTACGAGGACCTGTGGCGCGCGCAACTCGTCCCGGCCCACACCGCGCTCCTGGACATGGCGGCCCTTGCGCCGGGTGAACGGGTGCTTGACGTGGCCAGCGGCACCGGACTCGTAACCTTCAAGGCCGCCCACGCTGTAGGCCCCGACGGGTCGGTCCTTGGGATCGACCTTTCCGGCCAGATGGTGGCGACCGCGGCGCAGCGCGCCGAAGACCTCGGCGTGAGCACCACTGCCTTCGCCCGAATGGACGCCGAAGCGCTGGACCTGCCGGAGGCCGGCTTCGACGTGGCGCTGTGCGCGCTGGGCCTGATGTACGCGCCCGACCCGGAGCGGGCGGTGGCCGAGATGCGCCGTGTGGTGCGGCCCGGTGGTCGGGCGGTGCTGGCGGTCTGGGGCGCGCGGGCGAACTGCGGCTGGGCCGATCTCTTCGCCATCGTCGACGCCGAGGTGGCCAGCGAGGTCTGCCCCCTGTTTTTCCGCCTCGGCCAGGGCGAGGCGCTTGCAGACGCCTGCAAGCAGGCCGGGTTTGGGGACATCCGGCAACGGCGGATCTCCACCACCCTTG
>JBBREC010000182.1:0-6900 GCA_038203295.1 Caulobacterales bacterium | reverse complement strand
CCACTGGCGGGAGACGCCGAGCCCGGTCCACCGACTCCCACCCGCGTCACCTGTGCGCCAGCCTGACGTTCCGCCTCGTGGACCAGCGCTCGTACGGCCTCGAGGCCGGCCTCGTAATCGTCAGGCGAAGGGCCCCGGACGCGAGCCTGGAACCGGCCGTCGGCGTCCAGCGCCGCCGCCTCGATCTTGGTGCCGCCGAAGTCCACGCCAATCCGGATCATGCGCCCCGTCATACCTGATTTGTTCCGGCGTGCTGAGGCCCAACCGCGCACGCGGGACTGTCGTCGCTAGACGCCGGCCTTGGCCAGGTTCGGCTTAGGGATTGCTGAGCGGAAGGGGCCGGTCGCCTTGGCCTTGTCCCGCGCCAGCTCCGCCCAGGCCGCCGCGAAGGCGTTGGCCGCGGTCGGCAGGATGTGGACGGTCCTGAGCGCGGTCGAAAGCCGCGCCCAGATGTCCAGGTCTTCGGTCGGCGAGTCCTCACCAGGGCCAAAGGCCGCGATGCGCCGGGAAAGGGCGGCCATCTGCCGGTTGCCCGTGCGCAACTCCACGACGGCGCCGGCCGGCAGATCCTTCAGCGCCTCGGCCAAACCCGACAGCATAGCGCGCTCCGGCGTCACGTGGCGCTCGCCGCCGGCAGCGCCGGTCAGGCCCGTGACGTCCTTGCGGACGAAAGCCCAGCCTGCGCAGCGGAAGGCGGGGTGGTGCGAAGTCTCGACCCAGAGTTCGATGATGTCAGCCATGGCGGCTGCCTAGCACCGGCAGCCCTGCACAATCGATAGGCAGCGACAGATCGTTTCAGGCGTTACGATATCAGAGACGCCTTCGAGTCCCGTTCGGAGTTGCCGATGATGCCTGACGGCCAAGCCGCCGCCCTGTCGCCGCCGCCCCGGCCTGTGACTTCTGCGCTCGACCTGATCGGCCGCACGCCTGTGCTTGAACTGACGGGGTTGTTCGACACCGGCCCGTGCCGGCTTTTCACCAAGCTTGAGAGCGCCAACCCCGGCGGCTCGATCAAGGACCGGATCGCGCGCACCATGATCGAGGCGGCGGAGGCGGACGGGCGGCTTAAGCCCCGGGGCGTGATCATCGAAGCGACGGCGGGCAACACCGGGCTGGGGCTGGCCCAGGTGGGCATCCTCAAGGGATATCGGCTGATCCTGATCGTCCCCGACAAGATGGCCCGCGAGAAGATCCAGCATCTGCGCGGGCTGGGCGTCGATGTCCGCATCACCCGCAGCGACGTCGGCAAGGGCCACCCCGACTACTACCAGGACATGGCCCAGCGTCTGGCCGCCGAGCTGCCGGGCGCGGTCTACATGAACCAGTTCGCCAATCCCGCGAACCCGCGGGCCCACGAAGCCACCACCGGGCCGGAGCTGTTCGAACAACTCGACGGCGACATCGACGCCGTCGTCGTGGGCGTAGGCTCGGGCGGGACTCTGACTGGGCTCGGCCGCTTCTTCGCCAAGGCCAGCCCCAAGACCCGGATGGTCCTTGCCGATCCCGCGGGCTCGGTGCTGGAGCCGCTGGTCAATCGCGGCGAGACCGTCGAGGCCGGCTCCTGGGTCGTCGAGGGCATCGGCGAGGACTTTATCCCCGACAACTGCGACCTCTCTCTCGTGCGCAAGGGCGACGCCTACGCAGTCACCGACCGCGAGAGCGTCGAGGCCGCCCGCGCGCTCCTGGCCAGGGCCGGCGTGCTGGCGGGCTCCTCATCGGGCACGCTGCTAGCGGCGGCGCTGCGGTATTGCCAGGCCCAGTCCGAACCCAAGCGGGTGGCGACCTTCGTCTGCGACAGCGGCAACAAGTACCTGTCCAAGGTCTTCAACGATCATTGGCTGGCCGAACAGGGCCTCACCGACCGGGCATTCACAGGGACGTTGCGCGACCTCGTCGCCCGCAGCGCGCAAGAGGGGGCCACCGAGACGGTCGGACCGGACGACACCCTGGACACGGCCTACAAGCGCATGCGCGTCGCCGACGTCAGCCAACTGCCGGTGCTCGACGGCGGCCGGCTCATCGGCCTGCTGGACGAGAGCGACCTTCTTGCCGCGGTCGAGGGCGGGCCCGAACGCTTCCACGATCATGTCGCCTCAGCCATGGTCGCCAAGCTCAACACCCTGCAGGCCAACGAGCCGCTGGACGCCCTGATCCCGATCTTCGAACGCGACGAGGTGGCGATCGTGCTGGACGGCCGCGAATTCCTGGGCCTGATCACCCGCGTCGACCTGATAAACCACCTGCGCCGCGCCTAGCCTCGCGCCCCTTAGTCTGGAGATCCCATGGCGGACCGTTCGAACCGGCTGGCCTTCGAGACCCGCACGATCCATGGCGGCCAGCAGCACGACCCGACCACGGGCGCGGTGATGGTCCCGATCTACGCCACCTCGACCTACGCCCAGGAGAGCCCGGGCGTACACAAGGGCTTCGAGTATTCCCGCAGTCAGAATCCGACCCGCTTCGCCTTTGAGCGCTGCATAGCCGACCTGGAGAGCGGCGCGCGGGGCTACGCCTTCGGCAGCGGTCTGGCGGCGATCGCCACCGTGCTGGAGCTGCTGGACGCCGGCGCCCACGTGATAGCCTCGTCTGACCTGTACGGCGGCAGCTTCCGCCTGTTTGACAAGGTTCGTCGCCGGACCATGGGCCTGACGTTCAGCTTCGTGGACCTGGCCGACCTAGCCGCGGTGGAAGCCGCGATCCGGCCCGAGACCGGTCTGATCTGGGTGGAGACGCCGACCAACCCCATGCTGCGCCTGGCCGACCTGGATGCGCTGGCGGCCATCGCCCGCAAACGCAGGCTCCTGATCGCCGCTGACAATACCTTCGCCAGTCCCTACTGCCAGCGGCCGCTGGAGCACGGCTTCGACATGGTGATGCACTCGACCACCAAGTACCTGAATGGCCACTCCGACGTGGTGGGTGGCGTGGTGGTGGCTGGCCCCAATACCGAGCTCTCCGATCAGCTTGCCTTCCTGCACAACGCCATCGGGTCCATCGCCGGGCCGTTTGACAGCTTTCTGGCCCTGCGCGGCGTCAAAACCCTGGCGCTGCGCATGGAGCGGCACTGCGCCAACGCCATGGAGATCGCCACGCGGCTGGAGGCCCATCCGGCGATCCGCCAGGTGATCTATCCGGGGCTTGCCAGCCATCCGCAGCACGCGCTGGCCAGGCGCCAGATGCACGGCTTCGGCGGCATGATAAGCCTGATCCTCGACCGCGACCTGGCCGGCACGCGACGCATGCTGGAGCGCACCGAGCTGTTCACGCTCGCCGAAAGCCTCGGCGGGGTGGAAAGCCTGATCGAGCATCCGGCGATCATGACCCACGCCTCGATCCCTGAGGCGGCGCGCGCCGAGCTGGGCATTTCAGACTCAATGGTGCGGCTCTCCGTCGGCGTGGAGAACGTCGACGACCTGATCGCCGACCTGGAGCAGGCGCTCAGCTGATCGCAGCCTCGATCGCCTCGCCAAGCTCTGCCCAGTCATCGATGCGCCGGTGACGCTCCGAGCGGGGCGCGAGCGGGCGCAGGCGCAGGTCGGCGACATGCTGGAAGGTCGATGTCGCCGGTGCGTGGTCGGCCACCGAGTCCAGATTGGATAGCAGATCGTCGACAAAGGCGGTCGAATGGGCCGTCTGGGCCACCAGTCCCGCAGTGATCGGGCCCTTCGGTCCGGTGTTGAGGATCAGCGCCTGTGGCAGCCCGTGGCGCTTGAGCCATTCGCCGCGAAGACGCTCCGCATCGGCGGGGGCGTTGGAAAGAATCAGGATCTCCGCCCGTCGGCTCAGCCTGGACAGCGCCTCGATCGCGCCTGGCGCCGGCTCGATCTCGCCACAGCCGGTGCGGAAGAAATCGTCGAACAGCTTGCGGCCCTCGCTCAGCTCCAGATGTTCGCCGGCGCCGGGCCGATAGATGTTCTGGAAGAGGGCGAAACGATCCACCCGGAACTCGAAGCCCCGCGATTCCAGGAACTTGCCGAAGCCCTGCATGAACATGCCCAGCACTTCGTCGACGTCGACGATCACCAGCGGCCGCGCGTGGGATAATCCCAGCGTGTGCAGTCTTGGTGCGGCGGTGACGACCGGGTCGGTCAAGCTCGGTTCCCTTCGGCTAACGAAGTTTAAGGATATCCATGGGATGAACAAAGGAAGAGGTGGGGAAGTCCGCGTCGCGCGGTGACCTCGAGACAGCGCCGGGAGCTAGATGGTCAAGACGGTCCTCATCGTCGAGGATAACGAGCTGAACATGAAGCTCTTTCATGACCTGCTCGATGCCCAGGGCTATGCGACCTTGCAGACGCGCGAGGGACTGCAGGCGCTTGCGCTTGCCCGGGAGCACAAGCCCGACCTGATCCTGATGGATATCCAGCTGCCCGAGATCTCAGGCCTGGAAGTGACCAAGTGGCTAAAGGAAGACGCCGAACTGGCGTCGATTCCCGTCGTCGCCGTCACCGCTTTCGCCATGAAGGGCGATGAGGAACGTATCCGTGAAGGCGGTTGCGAGGCCTATATCTCCAAGCCGATTTCAGTGTCCCATTTTCTGGACACCATCCGCCGCCTGATGGGCTGAGCGATGTCCGCGCGTATCCTGGTCGTCGATGACATCGAGGCGAACGTCCGCCTGCTCGAGGCCAAGCTTTCCGCAGAGTATTACGACGTGATCACCGCCAGCGACGGCACGACTGCGCTTGCCATGGCCGCCGCCGAAAAGCCCGACGTCGTCCTGTTGGACGTGATGATGCCCGGTATGGACGGGTTTCAGGTTTACCGCCGTCTGAAGGACGATGCCGAGACCCGCCACATTCCTGTGGTGCTGGTGACTGCGCTGGACGGCCGCGCCGACCGGGTGGCAGGCCTGGAGGCCGGCGCCGACGAATTCCTGACCAAGCCCATCGACGATGTGCTGCTGTTCGCCCGCGTGCGCAGCCTTACCCGCCTGAAGCTGGTGATCGACGAATTGCGCGAGCGCGAGGCCTCCGGCCGGCGTGTGGGCGTGATCGCCGGCGGCGCAACGCGCATGGGCGGCACCGGCGGGCGCATCCTGATCGTCGACGACAACGAGCGCCAGGCGCAGCGGATTTGCGCCGAACTGGCCATCGAACATCGCCCGATCGTCGAATCCGGGGTGGAGAAGGCGATGATGGCCGCCCGCGGCCCGGTCGACCTGGTGATCGTGAACACTGCGGCCAGGACCTTTGACGGCCTGCGCTTCGCCGCCCATATCCGCTCTGACGAGGCCACCCGCGGCCTGCCGGTGTTGGCCATCGTTGACTTCGACGAGCGCGCACGGCTGGTGAAGGCGCTTGAGATCGGCGTCAACGATATCCTGCCGCGTCCGGTGGACCCACAGGAGCTGTCGGCCCGCGCGCGCACCCAGATCCGCCGCAAGCGCTACACCGACTACCTGCGCGACAACCTCGACCAGTCGCTGGAGCTGGCGGTCACCGACCAGCTCACCGGCCTGCACAACCGCCGCTACATGGCGAGCCAGCTCGACGCGCTGGTGCGTCGGGCCGGGGCGGGTGGCGACCCCGTGGCCCTGCTGGTCATCGACATCGACCACTTCAAGAAGATCAACGACAGCTTCGGCCACGCCATCGGCGACGAGGTGCTGCGCGAGTTCGCTGTGCGGCTGGCCTCCAATGTGCGGGCCATCGACCTGCCGGTGCGCTTTGGCGGCGAGGAGTTCGTGGTGGTGATGCCCGACACCGAGCTCGATCACGCCCACCGCATCGCCGAGCGTATCCGCCTGCATGTCGCCGGCTCACCGTTCCGGGTGATGGGCGGCGACGAACTGCTGACCGTCACCATCTCCATCGGCGTCGCCTCCAGCCTTGGCGAGGTCGACACACCGGCCGAGCTGGTCAAGCGCGCCGACGAGGCGATGTATGAGGCCAAGTCCAAGGGCCGCAACCGGGTCATCGCGCGCGCCGCCTGAGCGTGACGTCGGCGGAATAGCCCGCTAGTTTCCCCTGATGAGGGGAGCCCATCCATGAAGCTCGCGATGCTGGCGGCCGTCGCCGCCCTGACCCTGGTGGACACTGGCCAGGTGCTCGCACAGAGCAGCGGTGTCGAGGAGATCGTCGTCACCGGCAGCCGGCTCAGCGAATACGATCCCGTCCAGACCCCGCAGATCACGCTGCGCAAGCGCGCCGACAACCTGATCACCCAGGTGACGGTCATCTGCGACACCCGCGACATCAGCCAGCGCCACGAGGAGTTGAAATCCACCCTGCGCAACATGATCCGCGCCGCCGCCCAGGATCGGGGCATCACGCTCGGCGTCGGCGGGGAGGTGGTGGGCGCGTTCGACGAGACCATGCTGGATGTCGTCATCGTGCCCGACGCCAAGGCCGACACCAGCCGCGCCACGGTGCTGGTGAAGACGGCGGTGGCCGCCGACGACACCTTCGACCGCGCAACGGGGCGGATTAAGGGCTTCGTCCTGAAGACAGCCAAGGTCGGCCGGACCGAAATCCTGCTGAACGGGGGCTGGGAGCTGACCCTGATCAACCCCAGCCAGTACCGGCCCGCGGTGGCCCAGCTTGTGGCCGATGACGCCAAGCGGATGGCCGGGATGTTCGGGGACGTCTACGGCGTCGATGTTCAGGGCCTGCAACTGCCGGTGTCCTGGTACCAGGCCGGCCCGCTCGATCTGGCGCTCTACATTCCTTACAAGCTTACCGTCCGCCCGAAAGCGCCGTGAGCCCAAACGAAAAACGCCCGGGCTGAGCCGGGCGTTTCCTGCAAAGTCAGAAGTTTGCGAGATCTATTTGATCTTGCCTTCCTTGAACTCGACGTGCTTGCGCACGACAGGGTCGTACTTTTTCATGACCAGCTTGTCGGTCTTGGTGCGGGCGTTCTTCTTGGTGACGTAGAAGAAGCCGGTGTCCGCCGACGAAT
>JBBREC010000181.1:0-6932 GCA_038203295.1 Caulobacterales bacterium | reverse complement strand
ACCCGCTAGAGAATCTTGGCGATCAGCTTGCCCTCGATCCCCCGGTTGGAGCCGGCCCGCCAGGCGACCACGATCTCGCGGCTGGCGTTCACCGCGCCGATCGGGCGAATCGCGACGGCGGCGGGATCGGTAAGCCCGGCGTCCACCGCCATCGCCGGCAGGAACGTCAGGCCGAGACCGGACGAGACCATCTGCACAAGGGTCGGCAGGGACGTCGCCGCGAAGCTCTCTTCGCCCGATAGCGACCGCTGCGGCTTGAGTCCGCAGGCCGCAAGCGCGTGCTCGCGCAGGCAGTGCCCGTCCTCCAGAAGGATCAGCTCTTCCTTTTCCAGGGCCTCGATGGTGGCGATCTTTTCGCGGGCCATGAGGTGGCCGGCGGGCATGGCCGCCAGCAGTTCGTCGTCGGAGACATGCGCCCAGTCCAGTCCGGCCATGTCGAATGGGAGCGCGATCAGGGCTGCGTCGAGCTGGCCGGCCTTCAGCGCCGCGATCAGCCGCTGGGTCAGGTCCTCGCGCAGGAACAGCCGAAGCTTCGGGAATTTCTCGCGCAGGACCGGAAGGGCGCGGGGCAGCAGGAACGGCGCGATGGTTGGTATCACGCCCAGCCGGAAACGGCCGGTCAGCGGCTGGCCGGCGTTCTTGGCCGCTTCGACCAGCTCCTCGGCTTCGTTGAGGATGACCGTCGCGCGGCGCAGCGCTTCCTCGCCCACCGCCGTCAGGATGACGCCGGAGCGCGCACGATCCACCACCGGGCCGCCCAGCGTCTTCTCAAGTTCCTGGATGCCGGAGGACAGGGTCGGCTGGGTGACATGGGCGGCCTCGGCGGCCTTGCCGAACCCGCCGTGTTCGGCGAGCAGCTTCAGATATTGCAGTTGGCGCAGGGTGGGGAGCATGGCTGCAATATAGATATAATCTATCTTAATACCACAGACGATCGATTGGCTATTGGTTCAGCAGGAGCCTATCTCCCAGTCCGACGCCGCGGACCTCCCCGTCCCGGCGGACCCTAGACGGAGAAAGTATCCATGATCGGCGTTGGCGAGACCCTGCCTGACTTCAAGATCACGGGCGTGAAGCCCAAGTTCAACCGCCACGAGGAAAACGGCGAGAGCGCTTTCGAGACGCTCACCAAGGCGAGCTTCCCCGGCAAGTGGAAGGTGATCTTCTTCTACCCGAAAGACTTCACCTTCGTGTGCCCCACCGAGATCGCCGAGTTCGCCCGGCTGAACCCGCAGTTCGCGGAACGCGACGCCATCGTCCTCGGCGGCTCGACCGACAACGAGCATTCCAAGCTCGGCTGGCGCCGTGAGCACCCGGACCTCAACAGCCTCGCGATCTGGAACTTCGCCGACACCTCCGGCAAGTTCGCACGCGCGCTCGGCGTGTTGAACGAAGAAGAGGGTGTCGCCCAGCGCGCCACCCTGGTGGTCGATCCTGACAACGTGGTGCAGCACGTCTACGTCACCAACCTGAACGTCGGCCGCAACCCGCAGGACACGCTACGCGTTCTCGACGCCCTGCAGACCGACGAGCTCTGCCCCTGCAACCGCTCGGTGGGCGGCGAGACCCTGAAGGCCGCGTAACCCGCGACCCCCTTCAGCCGTCCGGGAGGGGCCTCCCTCCCCCCTGCGCCCCTCCCGGACACTTCTCTTTTCACGACTAGGAGACGACCATGTCGCTCGACGCATTACGCGAGACGCTGCCGGCCTATGCCAAGGACCTGAGCCTGAATCTGTCGAGCCTGGCGGCCGAAACCCTGCTCACCGACCAGCAGAAGTGGGGCGCGTTCGTCGCTTCTGCCCACGCCGTCGGCCAGCCCGCCGTCGTGAAGGCGGTGGAGGCAGCCGCCATCGAAGCCGGCCTCTCGGCTGAGGCCCTGACCGCCGCCAAGGCCGCGGCCGCGATCATGGGCATGAACAACGTCTACTACAGGGCGACCCACCTCATCTCGAACAAGGAATACGCCACCTTGCCCGCCCGCCTACGGATGAACGTGCTCGCCAATCCGGGCGTCGAGAAGGTCGATTTCGAGCTATGGTCGACGTCGGTCTCGGCAGCCAACGGCTGCGGCATGTGCCTCGACGCCCACGAGGCCGAACTCAAGAAACACGGCGTGCCCGCCCAGCAGGTCCAGGCGGCGCTGCGCATCGCCGCGGTGGTCAACGCCGTCAGTCGCGTGCTGGCCGGCGAAGCGGCGCTCGCCGCCTAGTCCTCCAGCGCCGCCGCCAAACGCGCGACGCCGGCGTCCATAGCGTGGGCGGGGAATCCGGTGAAGCCGAGCATCAGGCCCGAGCGCGGCGGCGCGGCATGGTGCAGGCGGCTGATGGCCCGCGCCATCAGGCCGTGGGCCTCCGCCCGGGCCTCCAACTCGACGTCCGAGCGGCCGTCCTTGAGGTACCCGATCAGGTGCATACCCTGGTCGGGTACGTCGACGTCCAGCAGGTGGCCGAGACGCCGCCGAAGGGCCTCCGCCAGGGCGTCGCGCTGGATCCTGTAGGCGAGCCGGCGGCGGCGGATGTGGGCGGCAAACTGGCCGCTCCGCATGAAGTCAAAGGTGATCGCCTGGGTCAGGGTCGGCGGCTGGCGGTCGACCAGCCGGCGGATCGCGGCAAGTGGATCAGCCAGCGACCTCGGCGCCACCAAATAGCCCAGCCGCAAGCCGGGAAAGAGCGCCTTGTTGAGGGTGCCCACATAGATCACCCGCTCGCCGCCATCGAGGCCCTGCAACGATGGCAGGGGCGCGCCTGCGTAACGAAACTCCGAGGCGTAATCGTCCTCAACGATCCAGGCGCCCGCCGCCCGCGCCCAGGCGATTAGCTCCAGCCGGCGCCCCATCGAAAGCGCGACGCCCAGCGGATACTGGTGCGACGGCGTCACGAACGCCGCCCGGGCGCCGGGCGCCGCCGCCACGCCCCGCTGCACCATCATCCCGGCGCAATCGACCGACACGGGCTCGATCCGCGCCCCCGCGGCGGTCAGGGCGTGCCAGGTCGGCGCGTAGCCGGGGTCCTCCAGCCAGACCGGGTCGCCCGGCTTCAGCAGCAGGCGCACAGCCAGGTCGACGGCCTGCTGGGCGCCGGAGGTGATGATCACCTGGTCCGGCTCGCAGACGACGCCTCGGGCCGCGCGCAGGTACCCGGCCACAGCGCCCCGAAGGCCAATATCCCCGGCCGGATCGGAGTAGCCGAAGTGCACCGGATCGAGGGTCCGCAGCGCGCGCCGCGTCGACCGGGACCAGGCGTCCAGCGCACGGGAGTCCATTAGGGTGCGACCGCTGATAAAGGGCGCGGTCTCAAGGGCCACGGGCGGCATGACGGCGGAGGCGACCGGCAGCGCCTGCGCCAGCACGGAGGCGGCTGGCGCCCGCGGCGCCGCGGGTTTCACGTCGAGCACGCCTGAGAGGTCCGCCGAGACATAGGTGCCGGACCCCTTGCGGCCCTCGGCGTAGCCTTCCGCCAGCAACTGGTCATAGGCAGCGACCACCGAGGCCCGCGCGACGCCCAGCCTCAGCGCCAGGTCCCTGCTGGACGGCAGCCGGCCACCGGGCGCCAGCGCACCCTCATGAATCGCCGCGCGGACCTGGTCGTAGACCTGGCGGATCACCGGCCCACCAGCCTTCAGCCCCTGCCACGGATAGATGTCAGACCAGCTCATGGCCGCCTCCAAGTGGCCTGCACGAATACGCAGAAGTGGACCTATATGACAGACCACATACAGCCTAGGTCCGGCGTCGGAAAGGACCCCGCCCCATGACCGCCGCCGCCCCCGCCGACGCCGCCTTCACCCCGACCGAGCGCTCGCGGGTGCGCCGCCGGCCCCAGCGCGGCCGCTACGACGAGGCCGCAGTGTATGGCGTGCTCGACGCCGGGATCATGGCGCACGTGGGCTATGTGATCGACGGCCAGCCGTTCGTGACGCCCACCGCCTACTGGCGGGAAGGCCGCAAGCTCTACTGGCACGGCGCGGCGGCCAGCCGGATGCTGGCGACCGTGGCCGAGGGCGCGCCGGTCTGCGTCACAGTCAGCTTCCTGGACGGCTTTCTGGTCGGCCGGTCCGGCATCATCCACTCGCTGAACTACCGCTCGGTGTTGGTCTTTGGCCGGGCCCGGCCTGTACCCGGTCTCGCGGACAAGCGAGCCGCCATGGAGGCCTTCATCGACCGGCTCTACGCCGGGCGCTCAGCCAAGCTGCGGCCGATGAGCGACGCGGAACTTATGCAGATCGCCCTGGTGGAGATGGAGATCGAAGAAGCCTCCGCGAAGGTCAAGGACACCGGCGTCACCGACATGCCGGCCGACGCCAACTGGAAAGCGTGGTGCGGCATCTTCCCGGTGGAGACCCGCATCGGCGCGCCGCGACCGGAAGTCGGCATGAGCCAGGACGGCCCGCCCACCGAGGACCTGGCGGCCTTCGCGGAGGGCTCCCGCCTCGACGAGGCCCTGACCTTCGCTGCTAGCCCGGCTTTCCGGTCTCGAGATATTTCCTGAGCCGGCCAAGCTGCTCGCCAAGCATGCCGTCGACGGGCGCGGCAAAGGTCTCGGCCAGCCCGCCCTTGGCCTGCGGCGTAGCAATCGTCGCCTTCTCGGTCACCTCGAAACCCGCCGCTGACTTGTCGGTGATCTCGGCGCGCGCGGCGCCGGCCAGCAGCGCGAGGGTGGCCACGACGGCAAACAGCATCTTCATTGGAAAGCTATCCTAAGCCCGCTCGAAGCTTAGCGGTCCTCCCCAGAAGGCCTCAACCAGGCTCGACTGCGCGCCGGGCTTGCCGGTGGTCAGAAAGCGACGGACGGCGTTCTTGCCGAGGTCGAATTCCGGATGACGTTCGAAATAGCGGGCGAGCGCGTCGGCGGTGGCGGCGGGCTGGTGGATCAGCGGCGTGCCGGGCGGCAGGGCCTCGCGGAAGAGGTCGGCCACGATCTCGTAGTGGGTGCAGCCCAGGATCGCGCGGTCGGGCGCGCGCCCGATACGGCTGGTGATCGCCTTGACATGACCGTTGATCGCGGAGGCGAGCGCATCACGCGCCGCGCCGGCCTCGATCAGCCCGGCCAGCTCCGGGCAAGGCTGGGAAAAGACGGCGACGTCCTGCCGGCGCTTGTCGATCTCAATTTCATAGACGCGGCTGGCAGCGGTGGCGGGCGTCGAGAACACCGCCAGGATGTCCAGCTTCTCAACCTTGTCGCCGCGCCGGTCGGCTTCGTGCTCCCAGGGCAGACCGGTGGCGGCCTCGATGGTCGGCACGATGATGCCCAGTACGTTCACCGGCCGCCCCAGCTCGCGCCGATAGCCGGGCAACCAAGTCTGCTGCAGGCGCCGAAGTGCGATGCCTGAGGCGGTGTTGCAGGCGAGCACAACCAGGTCGCAGCCCTCGGCAAACAGGCGCTCGCAGCCGGCCCGCGTGAGAATCACGATCTCTTCGCCCGGCCGGCCGCCGTAAGGCGTATTGGCCTGGTCGGCGAGATAGACCCAATCGGCCTGCGGAAAGCGCTCAACGAGCTTGTGGTGGACTGAAAGCCCGCCCACCCCGGAATCGAAAACGCCGATGGCCATGGCTTGGTGTTAGCGGGCGTTGGCCCCGCTGAACAGATGCCCCTAAGATGAGGCGCTCAGAGTTTGTTTTCCGGAGTCTTTATGCAACGGCGCACGTTCCTTGCGGCTTCCACTGCCTTGGCCGCAACCACCGCCCTTCCCGCACACGCCGCCGCCGGAGACAATCCGCTGATCAAGCCCTGGACCGGCCCCTACGGCGGTGTGCCGCCCTTCGACAAGGTCAAGGTCGCAGACTTCAAGCCGGGGATCGAAGCCGCGATGGCAGAGGAACTGGCCGAGATCGACAAGATCGCGGGCAACACCGCGCCGCCGACCTTCGCGAACACTATTGCGGCACTGGAGCGCTCGGGGCGATCGGGCGATCGGGTCGGGCAGATGTACTCGATCTGGGGCGGCACGCTTTCGACCCCCGAGGTCCGCGCAGTCGAGACCGAGATGGAGCCGAAGCTTTCGGTCCACAACGACCGGATCCTGCAGAACGAGAAGCTCTTCAAACGCATCGAGGCGGTCTATGAGGGTCGCAAAAAGGCGAAACTCACGCCGGAGCAGAAACGCCTGACCTGGCTGCGCTGGAACGACTTCGTGCGATCGGGCGCCAAACTGACGCCGGCGGCCAAGGCGCGGATCGGCCAGATAAATGAGGAGCTTGCCGGCCTCTTCACGACCTTCAACCAAAACCTGCTGGCCGACGAGAGCGACTACGTCCTCTACCTGTCGGCCGACGACGTGAAGAGCCTGCCGGCCGATGTGCGCGACGGGGCGGCCGCGGGGGCGAAAGAGAAGGGCAAGGCCGGGCAGTTCGCGATCTTCAACACGCGCTCGTCGATGGACCCGTTCCTGACCTATTCCGACCGCCGCGACCTGCGTGAGAAGGTCTGGCGCACCTACTACAGCCGCGGTGACAACGGCGACGCGCACGACAACAACGCCGGCATCAAGAGGATCCTGAAGCTGCGCGCCGAGCGGGCGAAGCTGCTGGGCTATCCGACCCACGCCCACTGGCGGGTCGAGAACGCCATGGCCAAGACTCCGGAAGCGACCATGGACCTGATGATGCGCGTCTGGCCCTCGGCCATCGCCAGGGTCCACGAGGAAGTGGCCGAGATGCAGGCGATCGCGGACAAGGAAGGCGCCGGGATCAGGATCGCGCCCTGGGACTACCGCTACTACGCCAACAAGGTGCGGGCCGCCCGCTACGACCTCGATATGAATACGGTGAAGCCCTACCTTCAGCTCGACAAGCTGCGCGAGGGCATGCACTGGGCCTCTGGCCAGCTCTACGGCTTTGAATTCACGCCGGTTTCCAATGTGCCCGTGCAGCACCCGGACGTGAAGGTCTGGGAGGTGAAGCGCGCTGGTCAGCACGTCGGCCTCTGGTACTTCGA
>JBBREC010000180.1:0-6987 GCA_038203295.1 Caulobacterales bacterium | reverse complement strand
CCTCGCCGATCTTGGCGATCTCCTGGAACAGGCCCGCGGCGATGCGGGGCGAGGCGTTGTCGGCGTCGATCAGCACGGCGAGGCGGGAAGCGCGGGGTTCGGCCATGCCGGAGATCATCGCGCCGAAGCGGTCGTTCGGCTCTAGCGAGCGCCGCTGATGGCTTGCCGCCCCGCGCGCGGGCCTCTACCGTCAAATTTCAAACAAGCGTTTTTTGGGAGGACGGGCATGACCATCGGGGTGATCGCGACGCTGAAGATCCAGGACGGCAAGGCGCAGGAGTTCGAGGGCTTCTTCAGCGAGCTCGCCAAGCAGGTTCGCGCCAACGAGAGCGGCAACATCGCCTATCAGCTCACCAAGAGTCGGACCGAGCCCAACACCTACAAGGTGCTCGAGCTCTACAAGGACCAGGATGCCCTGACCCATCACGGCGGCACCGACTACTTCAAGGCCGCGGGCCCGAAGTTCGCCGGCGTGCTCGGCGGGCGGCCGGAGATCGAATACCTCGACGGCGTGGGGTGAGCGGCCATGGACCTCGATTTCACGCCTGAGGACCTGGCGTTCCGCGACGAGGTCCGCAGCTTCATCACCGCCGCCTTTGACGACGACATGCGCGCGCGCATGGCCCAGTCGAAGAACGGGCATATCGACAAGGCGGGCCAGGTCCGCTGGCTGAAGCGGCTGGCCGCTCAGGGCTGGGCGGCGCCGGACTGGCCGGTGGAATATGGCGGCACGGGGTGGAGCGCAGCGCAGAAGTATGTGTTCGACATGGAGATGGCGCTGGCGGGAGCGCCCTCGACCTCGAACATGGGTTTCCGCATGTGCGCGCCGGTGGTGATGGCCTTCGGTACGCCCGCGCAGCAGGCACAGCACCTGCCCAGGATCCTGACCAGCGACGTCTGGTGGTGCCAGGGTTATTCGGAGCCGGGGTCAGGGTCAGACCTGGCTTCGCTGGCGATGAAGGCCGAACGCGAGGGCGATGACTATGTGCTGAACGGGTCGAAGACGTGGACGACCTATGGCCAGTGGGCCGACTGGATGTTCTGTCTGGTGCGCACCAGCCAGGAGCCAATCCGGCAGATGGGCATCAGCTTCCTGCTGCTCGATATGAAGACGCCAGGCATCACCATCCAGCCGATTCGCACCCTCGATGGGCCGCCGGAAGGCGACCAGGAGATCAACCAGGTCTTCTTCGACAATGTCCTGGTGCCCGTCGCCAACCGGATTGGCGAAGAGGGCCAGGGCTGGACCTACGCCAAATACCTGCTGCAGTTCGAACGCGGCAACGCCTATGCGCCGGGGCTGACCAACCAGCTGGCCAAGGTCAAGAAGATCGCCGGGCTTGAGCGGTCGGACGCCGGCCAGCGGATGCTGGACGACCCGGACTTCCGCCGAAAGCTATCCGAGCTGCAGATCAAGGTCGAGGCGCTGAACGCCACCGAACTGCGGGTCTTCGCCGGCCGCGCGGCGGGCGAGGCGATGGGCGCTACCTCCTCGATGCTGAAGCTGGAAGGCTCCCAGGCGCAGCAGGCGATCACGGAGCTCGCCCTGGAGGCCGCCGGCGTCTACGCCCAGCCGTTCGTCGAGGACACCTGGGCCGAGATCGAAGGCCGCACGAATACGCCCCGCGCCGGGCCGCAGTTCGCGGCGACAGTGGCGCCGATGTATTTCAACTACCGCAAGACCTCGATCTACGCGGGTTCCAACGAGATACAGCACAACATCATGGCCAAGATGGTGCTCGGACTCTGAGGCGCGGCAGTGTCCCAAAGCGGTACAAAACGTCGCCCTACTATATTGTTTTTATGGCATTTTCCCTTGACAGGGGAATTGCATTGTTAATTTGTGCAGTGCGAAACGAATTCGCTTGCCAACCTATCCTGCAGGGCTCAACGGCTTGCTGACTCTAGGGCCTGCCCACCCGGCGGCCGCGGTTAGTGAGATTGAGCTGATGAAGAATTTTTTCCTGAGCGCGGTGTTCGCGGCTGGTCTGACGATCGCCGGTTCGGCGGGCGCGGCTACCATTACTGGCCTCTACAATACCGGTGTCGACAACGGAGGCACGGCTCTGGTCGGCGCCGTCGCTGATCCGCACTGGAGCCTGACGAACGGACCTCTGGCGCCCAACGCCTATACCGGTGGCGTCAACGGCGTTTTCCCGATCGGACCGTGGCTGGCCGAAGACGCGACCTCGCGCTGGCTCACGCCGACCACGAACGCGGCTGAGAGCTGGGATCCGGGTCCGGGTGATGGCGTCTATCACTACACCCTGAGCTTCACCCTGCCGCAGATTTCCGCAGCCATGTTCAACGGCCGTTACGCCGTGGACAACGCCATCGACCGCATTAGCCTGAACGGCAACACCATCGGCGGGGCCGGCGGTGGCTTCACATTCTGGACTGCCTTCGCAGCGAACAGCGGCTTCGTGTCCGGCGCGAACACGCTTGACTTCACGGTCCGCAACTTCGCTCAGAATGGCGGCAACCCGAGCGGCCTTCGCGTCGAGTTCGGCCGCAGCGATTTCACCGCGGGCGTGCCGGAACCGGCGACCTGGGGCCTGATGATCATGGGCTTCGGCGGCGTCGGCGCGATGATCCGTCGCCGCCGGGCGACGGCGGCCTTCGCCTAGGCGACAACTGACGACCGATAGTACAGGCCCCGGCGGGAAACCGCCGGGGCCTTTTTTCATTGGGCGGGGACGCCCGCTGCTAGAGGCGGGTCGGTATGATCACCGGCAGGCTCTCGTAGCCCTTCACGAAGGACGATAGAACGCGGCGTGGCTGGCCGGTCACGCGGATTTCCGGGAAGCGTTTGAGGATTTCCTCCCAGATCACCCGCAGCTGCAGTTCGGCCAGGCGGTTGCCGACGCAGCGGTGGATGCCGAAGCCGAACGACATGTGCTGGCGCACCCGCTCGCGGTCGATGATGTACTCGTTCGGCCGGTCGATGACCTCTTCGTCGCGGTTGCCCGAGACGTACCACATGGCCACCTTGTCGCCGGCCTTGATGGTCTTGCCGCCGATTTCCACGTCGCGGTTGGCGGTGCGGCGCATGTAGGCCAGCGGGGTCTGCCAGCGGATCGTCTCGGAGACCATTGAGGGGATCAGGCTGGGGTTCTCGCGAAGCTTGCGATTCTGCTCGGGGTTCTCGTGCAGGGCCAGCACCGATCCGGTGATCGAGTTGCGGGTGGTGTCGTTGCCGCCGACGATCAGCAGGATCAGGTTCCCGAGGTATTCCATACGGTCCATGTTCCGCGTGGATTCGCCGTGGCACAGCATGGAGATCAGGTCACCCCGCGGCGGCGCATTCACCCGCTCGTTCCAGAGCCGCATGAAATAGTCGACGCACTCATAGAGTTCGGCGCGTCCCTCAGCCTTGGCGATCTCGGGATCAGTGGAGCTGAAGATCCCCGACTCCGGCGTGGCGGTCGCCACGTCTGACCAGCGGGTCAGCTTGCGGCGGTCTTCCCAGGGGAAGTCGAACAGCGTCGCAAGCGTCATGGTGGTGAGCTCGATGGAGACCTTGTCGACCCAGTTGAACTCCACACCGATCGGACAATCGTCCAGGATCTTGCCGGCGCGCTCGCGGATGATGGGCTCCATCACCTGCAGGTTCATCGGCGAGACCGCCGGGCTGACGGTCTTGCGCTGAACGTCGTGCTTGGGCGGGTCCATGGCGATGAACATCGGCAGGGTGAAGTCGTCTTCCGGGTCGGCCAGCACGATGGTCGGGTCGGACGAGAAGGCCTCATGGTCGGTGTCGATGGCCATGATGTCGTTAAACCTGGTGATCGACCAATAGCCGCCGACGCCCTCGGTGGGATCGACAGCCCAGTGGACCGGATCCTCGGCGCGCAGGCGCTCAAAGTAGGGCCACATCGTATCCGTGCGGAACAGCTCTGGGTCTGCGGGATTGATCTCGCTCAGCGGCATTGCATAGGCTGCGTCACGTGCGGCGCGTTTGAAATCGATCGAACCGTCGTCCATGGCCTCAATCCTCCGGTGCGGCGACATGTTGCTAACCGCCGATAAGTTAGTAATCGCCCGGAATGGCGCGAAGGGAAAGCGGGAGTATCCGGATGATGGCGTTCAGCGAACCCAATCCGCAGGCCCTCGATTCCTTAACCGTATTGTAGAGCTTCTGGCCCAGATTGAGGCGACGGGGACTCTAGGCGAGTCGCGCCCGTTCCGGAGGATGACTTGGCGTCGCGTGGGCAGGACCGCTCTTTCAGGAGCCTTGCAGGGCTCGAAAAGACAGCGTCGACCAGCCGTGTCCTGAATCTCGCCGCCATCGCCAGCCAGAATGCCGGCGACGGCGAATACGAAAGCTCGCCGTTCTTCAAGGCCACCGCCCTCAACGGCGCGGTGATCATCAAGCACCGCCTGCGCCAGGACGAGCAGTACAATTTCGACGCCTCCAAGCGGATCTCCACCAAGCTGATCATTCCGTTCGAACGCACCGACCTCAGCCTCGGGGGCCGTTCGCTGTTCGTGGGCCAGCGCGGCTGGCACGAAATGCTGATGCAGCTGCGCGGCGACCAGGACGAGGAAGCCCGCGATATCTCGCTGCTGGAGGCCCTCGACGAACTGCCGTCGCTGGACCCGTTCCTACTACGCGAACACCTGAAGCGCCGCGATTTCAAGATCGCCAACTGCTACTTCGCCATCTCCTCGGCCGACACCGACCGCATGCAACGGTTCGTCTCGGGCGAGATCTCCAAGCTGGTGGACCTGGCCTACGGCGGCCAGGGCTCGAGCGCCGGGAGCAACAACAACATCTCGAAGCTGGTCTCCCTGCTGCTTTCGGGCGAGGTCGACCACCGGCTGGAGCCCCTGCGCCTGACGCTGGGCCTGGAGGGCGAGAACTTCCGCGAAGGCATCTTCAGCTGGAAGGGCTTCCTCTACTACAAGTGGGTGCTGACCAGCCTGTGGCCGGAGCTGCGGGCGGTGATCTCCGAGCTGACCGAGGTCAAGATCGTGGGCCCCCGCGACAATGAGCTGCTGCTCCAGGTCAAGGACCTGGGCGCGCGGGTGAACAGCCGGATCATGGGCCAGGTCAAAAAGGTCCGTGACACCCTCCAGGTTTATGACGACGCCTTTGGCGAACTGACCCAGGCGGGCAATCCGATGGCCTTCCGCGACTTCCTGCTGAAGTCGCCGGAGATGTTCATCACGCTGGGCGAACGCACGGGAATGGTCAGTCACATCGCCAGCTTCTGGCGCTACCGGTTCCCCAAGGGCCGGCCGCTCCGCGCCGAACTCGACGAGCTGTTCGACATCCTGCAGGACTTCCACCAGGGCCTGGGCGAGGACGAAGACCTGTCCATGACGATTGCCCCCCCCCGCCCGGCCGAGGGCCAGGCGCCCCCCGCCACCGCGATCGGCTAGTCCGCCGGTGGTGTTCGGCGGCGGTGGCGGCGTCGTGTGCGCGGCGGCGCGTTGCCGGCACGCGTGGGCGCCGATGTTCGCGCACTGCCGCGACGGCCAGCGCCAGGTCGTAGGCCCGTTCCCCTTTTGAATAGCGTTGGCGAGCAAGTTCGTCGCGGGTTCCCCAGTCCGAGCTGGGCGGCCATAGAGATATTCTGTGCTGACGAGGCGCCGCGGGAATGGTCTAGGCTGGTCCCAACAGTTGTTTGAACGGAATCCGTCGTGACCTCCAACACCCTCTTCGCCCCCTTTGCCTTCAAAGGCCTGCATCTCAAGAACCGCGTCGTCATGGCGCCGATGACCCGCTCGTTCTCGCCGGGCGGCGTGGCGACGGAGGATGTGGCCCAGTACTATCGTCGCCGCGCCGTCGGCGAGGTCGGCCTGATCGTGTCGGAAGGCACGGGAGTCGATCGTCCCGCGTCGCTGAACGATCCCAACATCCCGCGCTTTCACGGCGAAAAGGAGCTGGCGGCCTGGAAGCGCGTGATAGATGAGGTGCACGCGGCGGGCGGCGTGATGGCCCCACAGCTCTGGCACGTCGGCGCGGTCAGGAGCCGCAGCGAGACCTGGACCCCGCCCGGGCCCTATGACAGCCCGTCGGGCCTCTCGCGGCCCGATAAGCCGTTCGGCGAGCCCATGACCGACAGCGAGGTCGCCGACGCCATCCGCGCCTTCGCCGAGGCGGCGGGGGCCGCCAAGCGCCTGGGCTTCGACGCTATCGAGCTGCACGGCGCACATGGCTACCTGATCGACCAGTTCTTCTGGGACGGCACCAATGTCCGCGAGGACGCCTATGGCTCGAAGGCGCTGACCGGCCGCGCCCGCTTCGCCGCCGACATCCTGCGCGAGGTCCGTAAGGCCGTCGGTCCCGACTACCCGGTGATCATCCGCATCAGCCAGTGGAAGCAGCAGGATTTCGACGTGAAGCTGGCCCACGATCCCAAGGCCATGGAGGCCTGGCTCGGCGCCCTGGTCGACGCCGGCGCTGACATCCTGCACTGCTCGCAGCGCCGGTTCTGGGAACCGGAGTTCGAAGGCTCGGATCTCAATTTTGCCGGGTGGGCCAAGAAGCTGACCGGGGTTCCGACCATCACTGTGGGCTCGGTAGGCCTGAGCGGAGAGTTCATCGCGGCCTATGCCGGCGAGGCGTCCCAGCCGGCCTCGCTTGATGAGCTTGAGCGCCGCCTCGATCGTGGCGACTTCGACCTGGTGGCTGTCGGCCGGGCCCTGCTGCAGGACCCGGACTGGGTGGTCAAGGTGCGCGAGGGCCGCACGGCCGAACTCTCCGCGTTCGACCGTTCGGCGATGGCGACGCTGTACTAGGCGAGCGCCGACTGGCGGCGTCGCCGGCGAAGCTGCGCGCCAACTGCGCCGAAGCCCAGGATCATCAACGCCCAGGTCGCCGGTTCCGGCACGCCGCCCAGGAAGTCGCCGTTGTCCGGCCGCGCGGCCGCGGCGGCCAGGGCCGTCAGCGTCCCCGTCGAATTGGCCAGGTAGCCGACGCCGCTCTGCGCCCTATAAAGTTCGTAAGTCGAGGCGTTGTCGGAAAAGAGATTGTACTCA
>JBBREC010000179.1:0-7115 GCA_038203295.1 Caulobacterales bacterium | reverse complement strand
GCTTGCGGGCTACCAATGGAGAGCCGGTCCGATGACGGGTCGCAGCCATGATTTTGGGTCAGGACCACCGGTCGGACCTAACTTCGTTGTGGTCTCGGCGTTTGAGGCCACGCCTCGCGACGCGCCCAACGGCGGGACTATAAGGCTGGTGACAAACGCGGCTCACACTCAGGTCTTGGTTGATCTGTACGTGGAATGAGTTGACTGGTCGGCCCCGCCCCAAGGTCCGCTAAGGGTCGACTTCGGTCCATTGCGCCGAGGCGCAGAGCGGACTTTCGCGTCTTTGCCTGTCAGCGGACGTTCCAAACGTGCGCGAGGGGTGGGAACCGGACCCCAGCGTCACGCTAAGCGTGGCGACGCGTGACTGCAAACCCCAGCCAGCCAAGCCCTGCTAGCCCCAGAACGAGCGCCGTGAGAAGGCCGCCCACCAATCTTCCGAAACTGTCCTTAACGTCCCAAGGATGAAGGCGCAGGTGGATGATCGGGTTAGTTCCAGCAAGCATGGGCGGGGCGTCTACCTCTCGTATGTGCAGTCGATAAGATTGGGACCTGAGCAATTCGACGGTCCCAAGCTCTCTCTCAACACGGCCCTTGGTTACGGTCTGCCGAACAAATGGCTCAGCTCCGCGCATCGACTGAGGTCCGTCCTGAGCAACCAGATGGCCTCCGCGATAGAGTTTCCAGTGGGCTGCAAATCTCGGCGCCACGTCGCATCCGCTCGTCCCAATAGTGCCTGTCGGCGCGGGGTAAGGCTGTAGGTCGCCACCCATCAGGCAGGAGGTGTGATGGCGGTCCTGAATTGCATCCATCTCCAGCGTGATCAGGTAAAGACCCGCCTCTCCGCTAAATGCGGGGGAAACCGCGTACTTGCCGTCGGTCGGTAGCGGAAAGGAGGCGCGGGCGCTGAAGCCCGTAGTCGCCCACTTTCCAATCAGTGCAGCCACGACCAGGACGACTATTGGTCCAAGAAACCTGCGCATGTTGCGTCCACTGATCCGCAGGCCCGTGTCGTAGGCTGCCGTCAAGCTTAAGCGAGAAGCAGTTCCCGGCAAGCAGACGTTCCCAACGTCGCCTAAGGGTCGTTAGCAGCTATTGGCACCCGGCCCGAAAGACGACATTCGACCGGACAGTGTGCTTGCAGCGTGCAGCCCGGTGACCGGTCAAAAGTGTCGCTCGATCCCGCGATCACTATAACCCCCCATGCCGTGGCGTGAGGGAGACCGAGGGCCGAGCGCAGCGAAGCGCGGTTGGTGGTGGGGGCAAGCCCCACCCGCCGAGCCAAGGATGTCCGGTCGAGCCGCGGCGCTCTCGCTTGCCCTCTCCACCATCCCGCCGCTTCGTGGGGAGGTGAAGGCTGAGAGGTAAGGTGTTGCGCGGTATCGACTCCCTCTCTAAACGGGCGGCTTAACCTGCAGTTCTGACCTGGGGCCGGCGCATGACGACGCGCGGGCCTGCACGCGCGCGAGACCCGATGCCCAAACGCACCGACATCTCCTCGATCCTGATCATTGGCGCCGGGCCGATCGTCATTGGGCAGGCGTGCGAGTTCGACTACTCCGGCGTCCAGGCCTGCAAGGCCCTTCGCGCCGAGGGCTACCGGATCATCCTGGTCAATTCGAACCCGGCCACGATCATGACCGATCCTGACGTGGCCGACGCCACCTACATCGAGCCGATCACGCCGGAGATGGTCGAGAAGATCATCGCCAAGGAGCGCCCCGACGCCCTGTTGCCGACCATGGGCGGCCAGACGGCGCTGAACACGGCGCTGGCGCTGGACGCCTCGGGCGTCCTCAAGAAATACGGCGTCGAGATGATCGGCGCGAAAGCCGAGGTCATCGACAAGGCGGAGGACCGCCAGAAATTCCGCAACGCCATGGACGATCTCGGGCTCGAGAGCCCCAAGTCCAAGGCGGCGCATTCGATGGACGAGGCCCTGGAGGGGCTGGAGTTCGTGGGCCTGCCGGCGATCGTGCGGCCGTCCTTCACACTGGCCGGCACCGGCGGCGGCATCGCCTACAACGTCGAGGAATTCCGGGAGATCGTCGAGCGCGGCCTGGACCTGTCGCCGACCACCGAGGTGCTCATCGAGGAGAGCGTGCTCGGCTGGAAGGAGTACGAGATGGAGGTCGTCCGCGACAAGGCGGACAACTGCATCATCGTCTGCTCGATCGAGAACATCGATCCGATGGGCGTGCACACCGGCGATTCGATCACCGTCGCCCCGGCCCTGACGCTCACCGACAAGGAATACCAGTGGATGCGCGCCGCCTCGATTGCGGTGCTGCGCGAGATCGGCGTGGAGACCGGCGGCTCGAACGTACAGTTCGCCGTCAATCCGGCCGACGGCCGCATGGTGGTGATCGAGATGAACCCGCGGGTTTCGCGCTCGTCCGCCCTGGCCTCCAAGGCGACCGGCTTTCCGATCGCCAAGGTCGCCGCGCGTCTGGCCGTCGGCTACACCCTCGACGAGCTGATGAACGATATCACGGGCGCGACGCCCGCTGCGTTCGAGCCCTCCATCGACTACGTGGTCACCAAGATCCCGCGCTTCGCCTTCGAGAAGTATCCGGGCTCGGAGCCCTACCTCACCACCTCCATGAAGTCGGTGGGCGAGGTCATGGCCATTGGCCGCACCTTCGCCGAGAGCCTGCAGAAGGCCCTGCGCGGCCTTGAAACCGGCCTCTGCGGCCTCGACGAGGTCGAGATCGAGAACGCCGGCGACCCGGAGATGGGCCACGCCGCGATCCTGCGCGCGCTGGGAACGCCGACGCCTGACCGGCTGCGCGTCATCGCCCAGGCGTTCCGGCATGGCCTGAGTGTCGAGGATATCCACAGCGCCTGTTCCTATGAGCCGTGGTTCCTGCGGCAGATCGAGACGCTGGTGCAGGAGGAGGCGCGCGTCGCAAGCGAGGGCCTGCCGACCACGGCGCAGACCTTCCGCGCGCTGAAGGCGCAGGGCTTCTCGGACGCCCGCCTCGCCCAACTGACCGGACGCAAGGAAGGCGACGTGCGCGAGGCCCGCCGCGCGCTTGGCGTCCGCCCGGTCTACAAGCGGATCGACACCTGCGCCGGCGAGTTCCGGGCCGAGACGCCCTACATGTACTCGACCTACGAGACCGGATCGCTTGGCCAGGCGCCGGAGTGCGAGAGCGAGCCGTCCGACCGCAGGAAGGCGATCATCCTCGGCGGCGGTCCCAACCGGATCGGCCAGGGCATCGAGTTCGACTACTGCTGCTGCCATGCGGCCTTCGCGCTCGACGAGATCGGCGTGGAGTCGATCATGGTGAATTGCAATCCCGAGACGGTCTCGACGGATTACGACACTTCCGACCGTCTCTACTTTGAACCGCTGACGGCGGAGGACGTCCTGGAGCTGATCCATGTGGAGCAGCAGAACGGGACCCTGCTGGGCGTGATCGTGCAGTTTGGCGGCCAGACGCCGCTGAAGCTCGCGCAGCCGCTGGAAGACGCCGGCATCCCGATCCTGGGAACCTCGCCCGACGCCATCGACCTGGCGGAAGACCGCGAGCGGTTCCAGCAGCTGCTGCACAAGCTGGATATCGCCCAGCCGATCAACGCCATCGCCCGCAGCCGCGACGAGGCCTTCGCCGGCGCCCACAAGGTCGGCTACCCCGTCGTGATCCGGCCCTCCTATGTGCTGGGCGGCCGGGCCATGGAGATCGTCCGCGACGACGAGCAGCTCGAACGCTACATCACCAACGCGGTGAAGGTGTCGGGCGACAGCCCGGTCCTCATCGACCAGTACCTGTCGCGCGCCACCGAGGTGGACGTTGACGCGCTCTGCGACGACACCGGCGCGGTGTTCGTGGCCGGTGTGATGGAGCACATCGAGGAGGCCGGCGTGCACTCCGGCGACTCGGCCTGCTCCATGCCGCCTTTCTCGCTGAAGCCCGAGACCATCGCCGAGCTGAAGGTGCAGACCGAGAAGATGGCCCGCGCGCTGAAGGTGCGCGGCCTGATGAACGTGCAGTTCGCCATCGAGGAGCCGCACTCCGACAATCCGCGGATCTTCGTCCTGGAGGTCAACCCGCGCGCCAGCCGCACCGTGCCCTTCGTGGCCAAGACGATTGGCCGGCCCGTTGCGGCGATCGCCGCCAAGCTGATGGCCGGCAAGCCGCTCTCGGACTTCAACCTGGTCGACAAGCCCTATGACCACATTGCGGTGAAGGAAGCCGTCTTCCCGTTCGCGCGCTTCGCCGGCGTCGACACCGTGCTGGGTCCCGAGATGCGCTCGACCGGCGAGGTCATGGGCCTGGACTGGGTGCGGCCCGGCGAGACGCTGGCGCCGGCCTTCGCGCGGGCCTTCGCCAAGAGCCAGCTGGGCGGCGGGACCATCCTGCCGTCGAAGGGCTGCGTCTTCGTCTCGGTGAAGGATGCCGACAAGCCCTGGATCCTGGAGCCCGTGAAGCTGCTGCTCGGCCGGGGGTTCAAGGTGCTGGCCACCGGCGGGACCGCGACGTTCCTGCAGGCTGAGGGCCTGAAGATCGAGCATGTGAAGAAGGTGCTGGAAGGCCGTCCGCATATCGTCGACCGGATGAAGAACGGCGACGTGCAGCTGGTGTTCAACACCACCGAGGGCCGCCAGTCGCTGGCCGACAGCTTCGAGCTGCGCCGCACCGCCCTGATGATGAAGACGCCGTACTATACCACCGCCGCGGGGGCGCTGGCCGCCGCCCAGGCCATCGTGGTGACCGCCGAGGCGCCTCTGGAAGTGCGGCCCTTGCAGAGCTACGCCTAGCGGCGGTGGCGCGTGGCGGCGCGGCCACGCTCGCCTGACAAGCGAACGGGGCACGCAGGCTTTTGATTGACCGGGGTTATTCCGGAGCGCAGATTCAGCTGCAGAAGCCTGACTGATGCAGGCTCCAGGGCGTGCTCCGGTGGCCCAGTACGACCAGTCGGGATGACGCCCCTGGCGTCTGCCGCAGTCTGGCGGGGGGACAACAACCCCCAGCAGATTGGGAGGCAGACCTATGCACTCGGACAACCACGACGTCCGGCCCCATAAAAACAAGCACCTCGCGGAGCGTTTCGAGGGGATGCTTGGCTACCTGATGGTAGGCGCCATCATTCTTCTGGCGATCGGCATGATCTACGGGATCATGACGACCGATAACACGCCGAGCTGGATGCGTTAGCCCGGCCCGAATCGCCCGAGGCCGGCCTAAAGCGGCCGGCCGAGGACCAGATCGTCGTAGACGCTTGAGCCGATCGCCAAGGACTTGTGGCCGGCTTCGGTGAAGCCTTGGCGCGCATAGAACGCCAGGGCGTGATGGTTGCCGTCCCACACGCCCAGCAACAGTCGCCGGGCGCCCGCTGTCGTGGCGGCCTCCACAGCCATGTGCATCAGGCGGCGGCCGACCCCCGCGCCCTCGAAGCGGTGCAGCAGGTAGAGGCGCTTGAGTTCCAGGTCGTGGACGCTGGTCTCCAGCGGCAGGTCCACGGGGCCGAGCACGGCGTAGCCGACCGGCGCGCCGCCCTCGACCTCGGCAATCCACAGGCTGTAGTCGGGGGTCTTGAGCCAGGCGGCGTAGCGGGGCTCCCCGTGCTCGATATCGCAATGGTCGAGGACGTCCGCGACCGCCAGCGTCCCGGCGTAGGTTTCCAGGAACGTCGCCTTGCCCACCAGCGCCAGCGCCCGGGCATCGCCGGCGACACACGCCCTGATCGTCACAATCATACAGGTACTCCCCAGGGTAGCGCTTAGCACGAAAGGCGAGTCCCTCAAGGTCTGGCGGCGGGCGCGCGGCCGGGTTAGGCATGAACGCCGATAACATAAGAGGAAACGGTCATGACGGGTCGGGTCGAAGGCAAGGTGGCGCTGATCACCGGCGGGGCGAGCGGCATTGGCCGCGGCTGCGCCGAGCGGCTGGCGGAAGAAGGCGCGGTGGCGGTGGTCACCGACCTGCAGGACGCCAAGGGCGCCGAGACGGTGGCCGCCATCGAGAAGGCCGGTGGAAAGGCCTGGTATCTGCACCATGACGTGACCCAGGAAGCCGAATGGGAGAGCGTCATCGCCGAGATCAAGACGCGCCACGGCCGG
The DNA here is from genome assembly GCA_038203295.1 of Caulobacterales bacterium. Taxonomy (GTDB): domain Bacteria; phylum Pseudomonadota; class Alphaproteobacteria; order Caulobacterales; family Caulobacteraceae; genus Phenylobacterium. The sequence continues at coordinate 1,051 of JBBREC010000179.1, read as the reverse complement.
CTCGATTTCCTGGTGAACAACGCCGGCATCGGGATCGGCGGCTCGATCCTCGACATGACCCTGGCCGACTGGCGCCGCCAGACCGCGATCAACCTCGATGGTGTCTTCCTGGGTGTGAAGCACTCGCTTCCCCTGATGCGAGCCTCGGGCGATGGCGGCAGCATCGTCAACATGTCGTCGGTGGCCGGCCTGAAAGGCTCGGCGAACCTCGCCGGCTACTGCGCCACCAAGGGCGGCGTGCGGCTGTTCACCAAGGCGGTGGCCATGGAATGCGCCAACGCCAAGGACGGCGTGCGGGTCAACTCAGTGCACCCCGGCCTGATCGAGACCCCCATCTGGCTGACGGTGGGCCAGGCGGTGAACCCGCTGGCCAACGCCCCGCCGGACCTCGACGCCATGTCGGCCATGGCCGTGCCGCTGGGCGTCAAGGGCTGGCCGCTGGACATCGCCAACGGCGTGCTGTGGCTGTGCAGCGACGAGAGCCGCTACGTGACCGGCCAGGAGCTGGTGATCGACGGCGGGCTGACGGTCCGCTAGCAGGACCCCATGACTGCCACCCTCAACGTCATCTTCGGCCCCTGCGGCGCGGGGAAGACTACCTATGCCCACACCTTTGCCAAGCGCGAGAGGGCGGTGGCCTTCATCCTCGACGACTGGATGGCCAGGATGTTCGGCCCCGACATGCCCGAACCCATCCACTACGAGTGGATGATCGATCGGGTCGGGCGCTGCGAGGCGCAGATCTGGTCGGTGGCCGCCGGCGTGATCGCCGCAGGGACCTCCGTCATCCTGGACATCGGCCTGATGCGCCAGACCGACCGGACGCGCGTCCGCGAGATCGCCGAGGCGACGGGCCTGCCGCTGCAGTTCCATTTCGTGGACGCGCCCGCCGAGGTCCGCCGCGCCCGCGTACAGGCGCGCAACGTCATCCGCGGCGAAAGCTTCGCCATCGACGTTCCGCCCGACATGTTCGACTTCATCGAGGGCGTCTACGAGGCGCCCGAGCCGGGCGAACTGGCCGGCGCGGTAATCAGCCAGAGCGGCTGAGGGG
>JBBREC010000178.1:0-7120 GCA_038203295.1 Caulobacterales bacterium | reverse complement strand
GATCACCATCGACCGCGCAGGCCCGCCCGACGCGGGCAGGACGACGGGGCCGGAAAGGGTGGGGAGGTCGGTCATGCGATTGTGGCCGCCAAGGGCGGAATGTCCCGGCTGTGTCCGGTGGAATTGGCGGAGAGGGTGGGATTCGAACCCACGATACCCTTTCGAGTACGCCGCATTTCGAGTGCGGTACTTTCAACCACTCAGCCACCTCTCCTGAGCCGGCGCAGGTCCCTTGGGAGGGGCCTACTGAGCGAGCCGCGGAACCTACTCATCCGACCCCGGCGGCGCAAGCGCCAGTTCAGCACGGCGCTGTGGAAGCCTTCGCGCCTAGGCCGTCAACGCCACGCCGCGGTAGTCGTCGCGCAGCTCGCGCTTCAGGACCTTGCCGATGTGGCTGCGCGGCAGGGTCTCGACGATCTGCAGGTCGGCGAGGCGCTGGGTCTTGCCGACCCTTTCGTTCAGCCAAGCCTTGAGCGCCCCGGCGTCGGCGGTCTTGCCGGGCTTCAGCGAGACGAAGGCCACCGGGGTCTCGCCCCAGGCGCGCGAGGGAACGCCGACCACCGCCGCCTCCAGCACCGCCTCGTGCTTCACCATCTCGGCCTCGAGGTCGGAGGGATAGATGTTGAAGCCGCCGGAAATGATCATGTCCTTCTTGCGGTCCATCAGGGTGAGAAAGCCGTCCTCGTCGAAGCGGCCGACGTCGCCGGTGCGGATGAAGCGCAGGCCGTCCGGGCTCCACCACTCGGCCTCGGCGGTCTTGCCCGGCTGGTTGTGATATCCGACCATCATCGCGCCCGAACGGCCGACCACCTCGCCGATCTGCCCTTGCGCCACCTCCGCGCCGTCCTCGTCAATCAGCCGCATGTCGTGACCCGGCAGCGGCCTGCCCACCGTGTGCAGCTTGTCGGGGAACTCGTGGGCGGCCAGGCCGCAGGAGCCGCCGCCCTCGGTCATGCCGTAGTATTCGATCAGCCCGCCCGGCCAGCGCTTGAGGATGTCGGCCTTCAGCGCCGCGGCAAAGGGGGCCGAGGTGGAGAACTTCATCACGAACGACGACAGGTCGTAGCTGCCGAAATCGGGGCGATCCATCAGCCGGCGGTACTGCACCGGCACCAGCATGGCGTGGGTGGCGCGGTGCTTTTCGGAAAGTTTCAGGAACTGCTCGGCGTCAAACTTCGGCATCAGGACGAGCGTCCCGCCGTTGGAGATCGTCGGCAGGAACGAGACCAACGTGGTGTTGGAGTAGAGCGGCGTCGAGATCACCGTGACGGCGTCATTGCCATAGATCCCGCGGCGGATCTGGCCCCAGCGCATGCTGTGCGGCTGGACGATGCCCTTGGGCGCGCCCGTGGTGCCCGACGAATAGATGATGTTGAAGCCCTGGTCAGGATCGACCTCGACCGGCGCGGGTTTCGAACCCTCCGGCGCCAGCCACTGTTCGAACGGAACACCGACGTCGGAGCCGTCCAGCGAGACGCGCAAGGCGGCGACCTGATCCATCACGCCGGCCATGGCGTCGGCCACGCCCTTGTCGACGAAAAAGACCTTGGCGCCCGAGTCGTTGAGCTGGATCACCAAGCTCTCCGGCGTGGACGACGGCGCCAGCGGGGCGACGATCGCGCCCGCCCGCAGGATGCCGAGGAAGCTCGCGGCATATTCGGTGGAGGTGGTGGCGCAGATCGCGGCCACCTCGGCCTTGCCGACGCCGTCGCGCTGCAACGACGTGGCGATGCGGTCCATCAGGGCGTCGAGCCCGGCGTAGCTAATGGTCCTTTTCGCATCGACCAGGGCGGGCTTGGCCTTCAGCTCGGCCGCCTGCGCGCGGATCACGTCGGCTAGGGTCCCGAAATCCTGGGCCATAAGGTCTTCGGCGGACATGGCGCGCGTTCCTCAAACAAATGTTCGAATTCGGCGGTGGTCTTAGCCCGCCGATCGGCGAGCCGAAAGCCTTGCCGACGCCGTCATGGGCGGGGAAAGTGGCGGCCCGCCATCCATTGCGGCGGACGACGACCATTTCAGAGCGGGACCAATCCCGCCGCACCTTTGGGAAACGCCATGGCCAACGAGATGATTTCGTTCGGCGCGAAGCTGAAACAGCACGCGCAGACTCAGCCCGACGCGCCCGCCGTCACCTGTGAGGGCGAGACCATCACCTATGGCGAGCTGCACCGGCGCTCGAACCGGATCGCCCGCGGGCTGCAGGCGCTCGGGGTGAAGGCGGGCGACCTGGTCACCGTCGGCCTGCCCAACAGCGTGGGGTTCGTGGAGGCCTGCCATGCGATCTGGAAGCTGGGCGCAACGCCGCAACCGGTGTCGTTCCGACTGCCCAGGGGCGAGCTGCAGGCGATCATCGACTTGGCCAATGTGCCGTTGGTCATCGCCGAGTTCAGCCATGAGGTGGCCCGGCCGGTGAAGACGGTCGCCGAGATCGCCGCCCTTTCCGACGACGACAGCGACCTGCCGGACGCCATTCCCGCGATCTCCAAGGCGCCGACCAGCGGCGGATCGACGGGCCGCCCAAAGCTGATCCTGTCCGGCGCGCCCGGCGTGACGTTGCAGGAGACACCGCCAGAGGGCGCATTTCGCCTGAAGCCCGGCGGCACGGTCGTGCTGCCGGCGCCGCTGTACCACAACGCCCCCTTCGGCATGATGATGAGCGGCACGGCGCTGGGCGCACACATCATCCTGACGCCGCGCTTCGACCCGGAGGGGACCCTGGCCGTCGTGCAGAAGCACGGGGCGACGTGGCTCTACCTCGTGCCCACCATGATGACGCGCATCTGGCGACTGCCGCAGGACGTCAAGGCGAAGTACGACCTCTCCACCGTCGAGACCCTCTGGCACATGGCGGCGCCCTGCCCGGCCTGGCTGAAGGAGGCCTTCATCCACTGGATCGCGCCCGGCGAGGTGATGGAGCTCTACGCCGGTACGGAGGCGCAGGCGGTCACGATCATCACCGGCTCGGAATGGCTGACCCACCGCGGCTCGGTCGGCCAGGTGGCCATCGGCGAGATGAAGGTGATGGGCGATGACGGCCAGGAGCTGCCCGTCGGCGAAGTCGGCGAGATCTACATGCGGCGTCCCGAGGGCGCAGGCGCGACCTACACCTACCTGGGCGCCACGGCCAAGACGTTGGACGGCGGCTGGGAGAGCCTCGGCGACCTCGGCTGGTTCGACGCAGAGGGCTACCTCTACCTCGCCGACCGGCGCACCGACATGATTCTGGTGGGCGGCTCCAACGTCTATCCGGCGGAGATCGAGTCCGCCCTGGAGGAGCACCCGGCGGTGCAGTCGGTGGCGGTGATCGGCCTGCCCGACGAGGACCTCGGCAACCGCATACACGCCATCATCAAGGCCGGCGCCCCGGTGACCGGCGAAGAGCTGGCGGCCCACCTGGCCGACCGGCTGGTGACCTACAAGCGCCCCCGCTCCTACGAATTCGTCGAAGAGCCGGTGCGCGACGACGCCGGCAAGGTCAGGCGCACGGCGCTGCGCGACGCACGGCTTGGCGTGGCTGGATGATAACCTCGGCGATGGTCAGCAGCAGGGCGGACGGCGCGATCGGCTTGGGCTGAGCGGCGTCGAAACCAGCGGCTACCAGCTGCAAGTCGTTGCCCGGTATGGCGTCGGCGGTGAGCGCGACCACCGGCATGTCCGGTCGACCCGCTTCCCCCGCCCGGATGCGCCGCACCGCTTCCAGGCCATCCACGCGCGGCATGTGGACATCCATCAGCACGGCGTCGAAGGTCTGGGTGCGCAGCATGTTGAGGGCGTCCTCGCCGTCGCCGGCCATCTCCACCGAAGCGCCGGCGGCCTCCAGGATGGCGCGGGCCACGGCCTGGTTGATCAGACTGTCGTCGGCGACCAGCAGCCGGCGGCCGGAAAGGTCCGCGGCGGCTTCGAGGCCCCGGCTCTCATCGACGGCTTCGGTAAGCCGCAGGGTGAGGCCCAGCCGGAAGGCCGAGCCCCGGCCCGGTTCGCTCTCGACGGCGATGTCGCCATCCATCAGTTCGGCCAGCTGCTTGCAGATCGCCAGGCCCAGCCCGGTGCCGCCGAAGCGGCGGGCCGTGGAGGCTTCGGCCTGTTTGAACGCCTGGAAGAGCCTGGCCCGCTGCTCGGCGGTCATGCCGATGCCGGTGTCGCTGACCGCGATCTCCACCCTTGCGCAGTGCTCCGGCGGGTCGGCCAGGGTGCGCAGCGCGATGCGGATCTCGCCGGCTTGCGTAAACTTCAGCGCATTGGAGACCAGATTCTGCAGCACCTGGCGCAGCCGGTTGGGGTCGCCGATCACCCAGCGGGGCGTTTCCGGCGACGGGTCGTAGACCAGGCGGACCCCCTTAGCGCTGGCCGCCTCGGTCCACAGGTCGTGGACCCGCTGACCCAGATCGATGAGGTCGAACGGCATCTCCTCCAGCTCGAGCTTGCCGGCCTCGATCTTCGCGATATCCAGCACGTCGTTGAGGATGGCCATCAGGCCGTCGCCCGACCGCAGCAGCATGTCCACCTGTGCCGACTGGCGGTCGTCGAGCTTCGACTGGCGCAGCGCGTGCGCCATGCCCAGGACACCGTTCATGGGCGTTCGAAGTTCGTGGCTTATCATGGCCAGGAAGGCGGACTTGGCCTGGTTGGCGGCTTCGGCTTCCGCCCGGGCCTGATCGAGCTCGCGGCTGGTCGCAACATTGACCGCCGCGGTGGTCGCCATGTTGGCGAGCGCCATGACGAGGGAGATCGCCAGCGTCAGCAATTCCATCCCCCGCAGGCCGCCGAAGAAGACCGGGAGCACGACGACCGCGATCACCGGCAGCCCGCCAATGATCGCCAGCGCCAGCCGAAAGCCTATCGAACCGATGCTCCAGTAGGCGAGCACCATGGCCAGCCATGTCCCCGTGGACCACACCATGGTCAGGGCGATCTCGAACTGGGTGGCCCTTGAGAGAGGGGTGTTCGCGCGGGAGGCGGCGTGGACCCTCCGGGTCCAAAGTTCGCCGATCAGATAGGCCGCGCCCCAGCACGCCCCCACCACGAGGTTGAGGTTGAGCGCCAGCAGCACGGCGGTGACGCAGGCCATCGCGATGCGCAGGCCCGCGGTGCGCCGGGCGCCGAGGCTCATGACGTCGGCGACATCGTCCAGAAGTGCGGAAATGCTGGCCATGTCTTCTCTGGATCGGTCCCCGTGGCGCGTGATTCCAGTCTCGGGCCGGAAGATGAATATTCCCCCGCATAACGACGTGACATCTTGTCAGCGCCAGGGCGCGACCCCGCCGCGTTCCCGATCGCGATCTTCACCGCGCAAAACTGGGATGACACGGTGGGAAGCGCCGTCTAACCCAGGCCGATATTTGAAGACGATATTTCGGGGAGGATCATGAGCATCAAGGGCAAGGCCTACATCATGGGGGCTTATGAGCACCCCACGCGCGATGCGCCGGACAAGTCGACCCCGCAACTGCACGCCGAATGCGCCCAGGGCGCGCTGGCCGACGCGGGCCTTGGCCAGGACGACATCGACGGCTATTTCTGCGCCGGCGACGCGCCGGGCTTCGGCGGCCTTTCGATGATCGACTACATGGGCCTTCGCAACGTCCGCCACCTCGACTCCACCGAGACGGGCGGTTCGTCCTACCTCGTTCACGTCGGTCATGCGGCCCAGGCGATCGCGGCGGGCAAGTGTTCGGTGGCGCTGATCACGCTCGCCGGCCGGCCGCGCCAGGCGCGCGGCGGCGGCGGTCGTCCGGGCGGCGGCGGCGAGCCGGCGCCGGAAGCCGGCTTTGAGAACATCTACGGCGGCTCGACCCACAACACCTACGGCATGTGCGCCATGCGCCACATGCACGAGTACGGCACGACGTCGGAACAGTTGGCCTGGATCAAGGTGGCCGCCAGCCATCACGCCCAGTGGAACGAGCACGCCTTCCTGAAGAACGTGGTGACGGTCGAGGAGGTGCTGAACTCGCGGATGATCTCCGACCCGCTGCACCTGCTGGACTGCTGCGTGGTGACGGACGGCGGCGGCGCGCTGCTGGTGGTCTCGCCGGAGGTGGCGAAGAGCCTCAACCGGCCGAAGGTGAAGGTGATCGGCGTCGGAGAGGCGCCCAAAGGCCCGAGCGGCGGCCTCGATCTCGACCTGACCCATTCGGGCGCCGTGTGGTCCGGCGCCAAGGCGTTCGCCGAAGCGGGCGTGACGCCCGCCGACATGAAGTACGCCTCGATCTACGACAGCTTCACGATCACCGTCTTGATGCAGCTCGAGGATCTTGGCTTCTGCAAGAAGGGCGAGGGCGGTAGGTTCGTGGCCGACGGCAACCTGATCTCCGGCGTCGGCAAGCTGCCCTTCAACACCGACGGTGGCGGCCTCTGCAACAATCACCCCACCAACCGCGGCGGCATCACCAAGGTGATCGAGGCGGTGCGACAGCTGCGCGGCGAGGCGCATCCTAAGGTGCAGGTTCCGAACTGCGATCTGGCAATCGCCCACGGCACCGGCGGGTCGCTGGGCACGCGACACGGCTCGGCCACCGTCATCATGGAAAGGGAGGGCTGAACATGTCCGAAGCCCGTGACCCCAACGCCCACATGACCCGCGCCATCCCGGCGCCCGCCGTCAATCTCGAGACCCAGCCCTTCTGGGACGCGGCCAAGGAAGGCCGCTTTCTGATCAAGCGCTGCGGCGACTGCGGCAAGCCGCACTGGTATCCGCGCGCCATCTGCCCGCACTGTTTCTCGTCGAACACGGCGTGGGAAGAGAGCCCCGGTGAGGGGGTGATCTACACCTATTCGGTGATGCACCGCTCGCCGACCGGCCCCTACGCCATCGGCTACGTCACCCTGAACGAGGGGCCGGCGGTGCTGACCAACTTTGTCGGCGTGGCGCCGAACGGGTTGTCCATCGGCATGAAGGTCAGGGTGCGGTTCCAGGACACCGAGGGCGGCCCCCCGGTGCCGGTGTTCGCGCCGGCGTAGGTGAACCAGTTGCTCCCCGTTGGGGGAGCTGTCAGTGCAGCTGACTGAGGGGGTCACCCGAGGTTTGAGCGGACCCCCTCCGGCGCTTCGCGCCACCTCCCCCGTCGGGGAGGAACTAGACTACCTCGTGTTACGCCTCGCGAGCCAGCCGCGCGATCAG
>JBBREC010000177.1:0-7171 GCA_038203295.1 Caulobacterales bacterium | reverse complement strand
CCAGGTCGGTGATCAGGGCCTCGGTGAAACCCTTCACCGCGAACTTGGCGGCGGCATAGGCGGTGTGGCTGACATTCGGCCCTAGGCTCGCCCAGAAGCCGTTGACGCTGGAGGTGTTGACGATGTGCGCCTGGTCGGCGGCCTGCAGCATCGGCAGGAAGGTGCGCACGCCAAGGTACACGCCGCCCCAGCAGACATTGAAGGTGCGCTCCCAGTCTTCGCGGCTGTCGTTGAACATGCTGCCGCCGCCGCCGATGCCGGCGTTGTTGATCAGGAGGTGGATGCGGTCGGTATCGTGCTGGTCGGCAATCTCGTCACGGAAGCGGATCAGCTGGCGCTCGTCGGAGACGTCGGCGACGTGGCTGGTGATGCGGGTCCCCTGAGGGACCGGCTCGGCGGCGACGAGGCGCACGGTCTCGGCCATGTTCTTTGCCGAGACATCGCACATGGCGACATTGCAGCCCTCGGCGACGAGCTGGCGGACCAGTTCGCGGCCCATGCCCGTGCCGCCGCCGGTGATCACCGCGATCCTGCCTGCGAAGTCCTTCATGGCCGTCCTCCCTGGATTTTGAGGAAGCCTAGACCCTTTGCCGGCTGACGCTGGGTCAGCGTGAGGCGGCCCGGGGCGAGCTTCCGGCCGCGTTCAGCCAGCATTCAGATCGCGATCCTTAACCTTGTAAGCGATCGGACCCACCCGGGGTCCTGCAACCCTTCGAAAGGAGACTGGCATGAAGAAGTCTCTCACTGCCGCGATCGCCGCCCTTACCTTCGGCGGCGCCATTGCCGCCACCGCCGCACCGGCGCAGGCGCACGACTATGACGGCTACTACGACGCCGGTCGCCGCCATCACAGCAACAACACCGGAGCCGCGGTCGCGGCCGGGGTGGTGGGGCTCGCCCTCGGCGCGGCCCTTGCCAGTTCCAGCCGGAGCGGCCGCGGCAGCGCCTATTACGGCAGCAACAGCTACTACGGCGGCAACAGCTACGGCGCCGGCAACGGCTACTACGGCGACGGCTATGGGCGCAGCCGCTACGGCTATTCCGACGACGGCGACAGCTATTATTCGCGTCAGCGCTACGTCGCGCGGACCTGCGAGAGCCAACGCTGGGTCTGGGACCCTTACATTCGCGAGCGGGTCCTGATCCGCAGCACCTACGCCTGCTGATCGACGTATCTATCGAAGGCCAACGCCCTCTCCTCGCGGAGAGGGCGTTTTGCTATTCGGACTAACTCTCGACGGTGAAGGTCAGGCCGGCGTTCCTTTCCAGGCGGTGGATCAGCTTCGCGCCCATGGCGGCGCCGGGAACCCAGACGCCGCCGGGGACATCGGGACAGTCCTTCACCAGGCAAATTGCGGTCTCGGCCAGCATCTTTGACGTCGAGCCGTACCCCGGGTCGCGGTCGCCCTTGACCGACACCTGCACCTTGCGGCCGTCGTCGGCGGTGGCGACGAATACGATGTCGTAGAAGCCGGCCTCGCGCTCCTCCGGGGTCGGCCCTTCGCCCGGCTTCGGCGCGCCCGCGCCCATTCCCGTGAATGCGGTGGGGGCGCCCGGGACCACGATCGACATCTCGTCGTATTTGAAATCCTCACCCCAAGGATGGCCCATCAGGGCGTTGGAGCGGTGAACGTTCTTGGTGTTGATCATCGCCATCATGAACGGGCCGACGTCGGCGCCGAGGTCCTCGTCGCGGTGAACCGTATTGCCGTCGGGCTGGACGGGCCCCTGGAAGCCGGGCGTCAGTGCGAAGGGGTTCATCAGCAGCATGCCGATGGCGGGGTCCTTCTGGACCGCCGCCATGGTGGCGGCGCCGGACGCCGCGGTGCCGCCTGAAAGGCCGCCCAGCATGGCGCGCAGCCGACCTTTCACGCGGGGCACATAGGCGCCCAGCTTCGATTTGGCCGTCTCCTCCGCGAAGAAGACGCCGAGCTCGAAGGGAATGCTGTCGAAGCCGCAGGAATGGACGATGCGCGCGCCGGTCCGCTTTGCGGTTTCGGAGTGGGCGTCGATGACCGCGCGCATCCAGTTGGGCTCGCCCGAGAGATCCAGGCAATCGGTACCGATGGCGGCGCAGGCTGCGACCAGGCCATTTCCGTAGAGTTGATAGGGCCCGACCGTGGTGATGATCGCCTTAGCCCGCTTGACCATGGCGTCGAGGTCGGCGGGTTTATCGGCGTCGGCGACCACAAGCGGGGTGCCCTTGGGCGCGCCGATCAGGTCGCGGACCTCGGCCAGCTTGGCGGCGCTTCGCCCGGCCATGGCCCATTTCACCTCGCCCCCGACACCGTAGCGCTGGGCCAGGTATTCGGCCACTAGGCGGCCGGTGTAGCCCGTTGCGCCATAGACGATGATGTCGAACTCTGCGTGGGGGTTCATGGCGCGATCTCCTCAAATTGGGCGCCGCGACCTTGCCTATTATTGACGCTGTAAGCAATGTCACCGTGGCGCATGATTGCGTCATGGACCCGGCCTTTCGAAGCCCGGCGGGAGGAGTATGCGCATGCGGCAGAAGGTGCTGGTTCTCTATCTGGCCAATTCGGCGCTGGACGCGCCGACGGTGGCCTGGGCGGTCTATGACGGGACCGGCGAGACGCGGCGGATGGCGGGCGACGAGGACGAACCGCCTTACCGAACCGGCGTCGAGGCGCTGAAGGACGGCTGGCGGCTATTCCAGGCCGCGCAGATCCTGCCGCACCACCGCGGCGAGGAGTTCGACCTGGCCTATCTGAAATACGAATTCTTCTTCGAGAAGCTGGTGGAGACGGCGGCATGAGCGACGTTCCCCTGCTCGGCGCCCTAGACATGGCGCGTTTCGTGGCCCGCGGGTTCCTGCGTTTCGACGGCGTGGTCCCGGCGGAGATCAACGATCAGTTCCTGGCCGAGGCCGGCGAGGCCGACTACCCCAAGCCCGGCGCGAAGATGCGTCGCACCTACGGCGAGCTGCTGGCCAATGCGCAGATCCCCGAGGTGGCGGCGGGGACGCCGCTGGCGGCTGCCTACCGCCAACGCTCGGCGGTCGAGCGGCTACTGGCGCTACCGCTGGTGCAGGGCGCTATCCAAAGCCTTGTCGGGCCGAAGCCGGTGTTCGACCATCACTTCCTGCACGTGACCTTTCCGCCCGCCTATTACGAGGCCGGCGGCGGCGAGCATGTCTCACAGCATACCCACCAGGATTCCACGATCGACCCGTCCGAGGGGTTCGACCTGCAGATCATGTACTATCCGCACAAGGTCACGCGGCCGATGGGCGGAACGCGGTTCATTCCGGGGACGCACCTGCGGCGGGTGAGCGAGGTGGCGCTGGGCCGCTACCAGAACATCGCGGGCCAGCAGCACATGGTCTGCGAGGCCGGGACCCTGCTGTTCCTGCATAACGGCATCTGGCACGGTGGCGGGGTGAACCATTCTGACCGTACACGAACGATGTTCAAGATCCGCATGAATCCCTCAGTCCCGCAGGTGGGTCTGTGGGACATGGGGAGTTGGGAGCGCGCTGCGACGCAACGGCCGATCTTCTTCGTGAAGACGCCGCAGCCGGAGACCGTCGAGAGCATCCTGATGACGCCCGAGCCCTGGTTTGAGCAGGACACGGGACGTCTGGAATACGTCAACCGGATCAAGCTCTGGCGGCGGCTGAGCGGCAACCCGAGCTACGACGCAGACTACTGGATGGGTCGGCTGGAAAATCCCGCGAGGGCGTGAAACAGAACGGGAACGTGCTATAGCCATGCGAATGGCCGACAGCGCGGCGCCCGCCGCCGATCTCCTGCCCCCGCGTTTCGCCGACTGGTTCGCCAGCCGGGGCTGGAGCGCGCGCGCCCATCAGTTGGCGATGGTCGCGCGGGCCAATGCGGGGCGTGACGCGCTGCTGATCGCGCCCACAGGTGGAGGCAAGACGCTGGCGGGGTTCCTGCCCAGCCTGATCGAGCTTTCCGAACGGCCGCCGGCCAATGCGCCGCGCGGGCTGCATACACTCTACATCTCACCCCTGAAGGCGCTGGCGGTGGACGTGGAGCGGAACCTGAACGCCCCGATCCTGCAGATGGGCCTACCTGTGGTGGCCGAGAGCCGTACCGGCGACACCGGGATCTCGCGGCGCCAGCGGCAGCGGATCAAGCCGCCGGACATCCTGCTGACCACGCCGGAACAGCTGGCGCTGCTCTGCGCCTGGGAGGGCGCGCGGCTCTATTTCGAGAATCTGCGCTGCGTGATCCTGGACGAGATTCACACCCTGCATGCGTCCAAGCGCGGCGACCTTCTGGCGCTGGATCTGGCGCGGGTGCAGCAGTTCGCGCCCAACATGCGAAGGGTCGGCCTGTCCGCGACAGTGGACGATCCCGAAGTGATCAAAGCGTGGATGTCGGACCATGCAAAGGGCGGCAATCACTCGGTCGATCTGGTGCGTGGACCGCCCGGGGCCGAACCGATCGTGGAGGTTCTGCTGTCGGAGGGGCGCGTGCCGTGGGCCGGACACACGGCGCAGCACGCCATGGCCGAGGTCTATGACGTCATCAGGAAATCCCGCACCGCGCTGGTGTTCGTCAACACCCGCTTCCAGGCGGAGTTCGCGTTCCAGGAGCTATGGCGGCTGAACGAGGACTCGCTGCCGATCGCCTTGCACCACGGGAGCCTTGCCGCCGAGCAGCGACGCAAGGTCGAGGCGGCGATGGCGCGGGGCGAGTTGCGGGCCGTGGTGTGCACCTCAACGCTGGACCTCGGCATCGACTGGGGGGACGTCGACCTAGTGATCCAGCTGGCCAGCCCCAAGGGTGCGTCGCGGATGGTGCAGCGGATCGGCCGCGCCAACCACCGTCTGGACGAGCCGAGCCGGGCGCTGTTCGTCCCTGCCAACCGGTTCGAGATGCTGGAGTGCCAGGCGGCGCGCGAGGCTATCGCGGAGAACAAGCTCGACGGCGATCCGCCGCGCGTCGGCGCGCTGGACGTGCTGGCCCAGCACGTCATGGGTTGCGCGTGCTCCGAGCCGTTCGACCTTCTGGCGCTATACGACGAGGTCCGCTCGTCCGGACCCTATCGCGACCTGACCTGGGAAGACTTTGAGCAGGTCGTCGATTTCGTTTCGACGGGCGGCTATGCGCTTCGGACCTACGACAAGTTCCGGCGGATCGTGAGAGGCCAGGACGGGCTCTGGCGCGTGCGCAACGCCGAGACCGCCCAGCGTCACCGGCTGAACGTCGGCGCGATCATTTCACCGGCCATGCTGTCGGTGCGGATCGCCATGCGCGGCGGCCGCGGGGGAAGGAAGATCGGCGAAGTCGAGGAAGGCATGCTGGAGATGCTGGAGCCCGGCGAGACGTTTGTCTTCGCGGGGCAGGTCTGGCGGCTGGTGGGCGTGACAAACCTCGACGTGCTGGTGCAGCCGGCGCCGGCGTCCGACCCCAAGATGCCCTCCTGGGGCGGTTCGAAGTTCGCGCTCTCGACCTACCTGGCGCTCCGGGTCCGGCGGCTGATGACCGACCAGCCGCACTGGCAGGTGCTGCCCGCCGACGTGCGCGAATGGCTGGAGGCGCAGCGCGACCGATCAGTGATCCCCGCCGAAGACGAGATGCTGCTCGAGACCTTCCCGCGCGGGAAGCGGCATTTCATGGTGGTCTATCCTTTCGAGGGACGCCTCGCGCACACGACGCTGGCCATGTTGCTGACGCGGCGGCTGGAGCGGGCGGGATCGGCGCCGCTGGGGTTTGTCTGCAACGACTATGCGATGGCGATCTGGGCCCTGAACCCGCTGGATGGCCTCGACTTCGCCGAACTCTTCGATGAGGACATGCTGGGCGACGACCTGGAGGCCTGGCTCGCCGATAGCTTCATGATGAAACGCGCTTTCAAGGGCTGCGCGATCATCGCGGGGTTGATCGAGCGGCGGTTCCCGGGCGAGCAGCAGAAATCGGGGCGCCAGATCACCTTCTCCACCGACCTCATCTATGACGTGCTGCGCCGCCACCAGCTGGACCACCTGCTGCTGCGCTGCGCGCGCGACGATGCGGCCACCGGGCTGATCGACGTGGCGCGGCTGGGCGCCATGCTGGCGCGCATCAAGGGCCGGATCCGCCATGCGCCCCTCGAGCACCTGTCGCCCTTCTCGGTCTCGGTGATGCTGGAGATCGGCAAGGAGCGCTCGCCGGGCCAGTCCGGCGAAATGATCCTGCGTGAAGCCGCCGACGACCTCATCGCCGAGGCCATGCAGTGAGCGACGTCGCGTCCCGGCCCTTCACCTATCAGTTCACCCAGGCGCCGTGCGGCGGCCTGCGCATGCAACTTATGGCGACAGAGGCGCTGTTACGGGCGTCTGGCGCGCTCTGGCTAGAGGCCGAACGCACCCTGGTGGTAGCGGACCTGCACCTGGAGAAGGGATCGTCCTACGCCGCGCGCGGCCAGATGCTACCGCCCTACGACACCCGCGAGACCCTGCGGCGACTGGCGGCTGAGGTGGCGGCGCTGACGCCGGTGATGGTCGTGCTGCTGGGCGACACCTTCCATGACCGCAGGTCTGAGGGCCGGCTCGCCGCAGATGACGCACAGAGCCTGCGCGACCTGGCGGCCGGCCGGACGCTGGTCTGGGTGGTCGGCAATCACGACGCCGATGGGCCACAGGCCCTGCCTGGCGAGACGACGAACGAACTGGCGCTCAGTGGCCTGAACCTGCGCCACGAACCACAGGCGGGGCTTCAGCCCGGAGAGGTGGCGGGCCATCTGCATCCGGCCGCGCGGGTGACGGCGACGCGCGGCTCCGTGCGCCGCCGCTGCTTCATCACCGACGCAGAGCGCGCCATCCTGCCGGCCTTCGGCGCCTATGCCGGCGGGCTTAACGTTCGAGACAGGGCGTTCGCGGGGATGTTTGTGCGCCCGCCCCTCGCCGGAGCCCTGGGCGTGGGTCGCGTGCACGCGGTCGGCTGGCGCTCGCTGGCCGGGGACTAGATCGCCTCGGGCATCAGGTGGGCCATGCGCAGCGCCTGGTCGAGGCAGACCGCGAGCGAGACGCAGGCTGACACTGTAAGCGCCGTGGAAAGCTTGGGATAGCGCGCCGGCACGTCAGGACCGTGGTGGTCGAACAGCCACTGAATCAGGAAGGCCACGATGCAGCCCCCGATGATCCAGACATTTTCGATGCGACCGCGTGCGAGGAGCATTGACCAGGCGATCACCGGAGAGA
>JBBREC010000176.1:0-7282 GCA_038203295.1 Caulobacterales bacterium | reverse complement strand
TGCCGGCGTAGTACTCGTGCACGATCGGGCCCCACCAGGCGATCATCTGCTCCTTCACGGGGACAGGGCAGGGCGCTGCGGCGTGGAACACCGCCTTCAGGGACGACATGTCGTGTCGCTCCCGCGCTTCCGGCGGCAGCTTGAGCATCCGTACGAAGTGGGTCGGCACCCATTGGGCAGTGGTGATGCCGTACTGCTCGACGAAGCGCAGCGCGTCTTCGGCGTCGAACCGCTCCATCATCACCACGGTCCCGCCCAGGGCCTGCATGGCCATGGACCAGCCGAGCGGGGCGGCGTGATAGAGCGGCGCGGGCGAAAGGTAGATGCTGTCGGTCGTCCAGCCATAGAGCGCCTGGCCGATCGCCGACAGGCCGTTTGCGGCATCGATTGCAGGGTCGACGTCGCCGGCGCGCTTGACGCCCTTTGGCCGGCCGGTGGTGCCCGACGAATAAAGCATGGCCCGGCCGGCGGACTGATCCTCGATCGGGTTGGTCGGATGGGCCGCGCGGGCGTCCTCGAAGCTCGTGAACGGCGGGACCTCGCCGCCGACCATGAACAGCGCCACGCCGGGGATCAGCGGGGCCACGGCCAGCGCGGCTTCTGCGAGGGATTTGGAGGTGACGAAGACCTTCGCGTCGCAATCCTTGACGATGTACTCGATCTCGCCGGTCGTCAGCTTGGACGACAGGCAGGTGAAGCGCAGGCCGGACCGTTGTGCGGCCCATAGCAGTTCGTAGTAGCGCGGGTTGTTGTCGATGAAGAAGGCGACGGCGTCGCCCGATTTCAGACCGAGCGCCCTGAACAGGTGCGCACCCTGGTTCGAGCGTGCCTCGAGCTGGGCGTAGGTCACGGTCTCGCCAGAGTAGGCCATGATAAGGGCCGGCTTGTCCGGATGGGACTTGGCGTGGTGGGCCGGATGCATGTTGGTCTCCCGTGCGGCGCGGCTCTTGGCGGCCAGCCGCAAACTTATCTTTGATCCGGGGCAATAGCGGGCCTTGACCTACCGTCCGTCAAGGACCGTGGAATGCGCAAAACCTCCGGAGGAAACCCATGGCTGCGCCGACGTTCGAGACCCTGCTTTTTTCGGTGGAGCACGGGATCGCGACCATCACCCTGAACCGGCCCGAGAAGCTGAACGCCTTCAACACCCAGATGATGAAAGATTTGATCGCGGCGTTCGATGTCACCGACGCGGACGACGCGGTAAGGGTGGTGATCGTCACCGGCTCGGGCCGCGCCTTCTGCGCCGGAGCCGACCTTTCGGCGGGGGCCCAGACCTTCGACTACGACAGCCGCGGCGGCGAGGCGCTGGCGGCGCGCACCGAAAACGACCTCCACCGTGATGGCGGCGGCCTGCTCACCCTGCGGATTTTCGACAGCCTCAAGCCGGTGATCGCCGCGGTGAACGGCGCGGCCGTGGGCATCGGCGCCACCATGCAACTCGCCATGGACATCCGCATGGCCTCAACCGAGGCGCGCTACGGCTTCGTCTTCGCGCGCCGCGGCCTCAATCCCGAGGCGGCTTCGTCCTGGTTTCTGCCGCGCCTCGTTGGCGTGCAGCAGGCGCTGGAGTGGTGCTACACGGGTCGCATCTTCCCGGCCCAGGAGGCGTTGGACGGGCGGCTGGTGCGCTCGCTGCACGCGCCGGACGACCTGCTGCCGGCGGCGCGCGAGCTCGCCCGCGAAATCGCCGACAACACCGCGCCCGTCTCTATCGCCATCACCCGCCAGCTGATCTGGCGCATGGCTGGCGCTGCCCACCCCATGGACGCCCACCGCGCCGACAGCCGGGGCATCCAGGCCCGCGGCAAGTCGGGCGACGCGCGTGAAGGCGTGATCTCGTTCCTGGAAAAGCGTCCCGCGCAGTACCCTGACCGGGTCTCCAGCGATTTCCCGGACATCTGGCCGCACTGGGATGCGCCAACCTTCAGGTAGAACGCGCGCGGCCTTACTCGAAGTTCCAGGGTGTTTCAATTCAACCGTGAGCCGCAATTCAGGCTTTGCGTCTCTACGGATGAAATAAGCTCTATTTCCGTTCTTGTCGGTCGCGCGAGTCCCATATAATAACCGCGCTACTGATCTTCGGATCACTTCAGCGCCGCTCAACGGCGCGGTTCCTGTGGAATGACAAGAAATGGACGAGAAGTCGGAAGTCATCGAGATGACGGCGGACATTGTCTCCGCCTATGTGGGCAACAACTCGGTCACCGCGGCCGATCTGCCCGCCCTGATCCAGAGCGTGCACCGTGCGCTGTCCGGCATCTCTTCGGGCGGTGAAACCGCCGAAGTCGCGCCGAAGGAACCTGCGGTTCCGATACGCCGCTCGATCACGCCTGACTTCCTCGTCTGCCTGGAAGACGGCCGCAAGTTCAAGTCGCTGAAGCGCCACCTGCGCACCAAGTACAACATGAGCCCGGAGGAATACCGGGCGAAGTGGGGCCTGCCCAAGGATTATCCGATGGTTGCCCCCAACTACGCCAAGGCGCGATCGGACCTGGCCAAGCAGATGGGCCTGGGCCAGGGCGGCCGTCAGGCGCCGAAGAAGAAGACCCGCTGATTTCGCCAGTCCGCGCACTGCGCGGACGATGGACGAGACCAGACCAGAGCGCCCGCCAGCAACGGCGGGCGTTTCTTTTTGGGCTCAAAGCCGACTTAAGCCTGCGGCAATTCGAATCTGTTAACGCTTTTCCGCTTGCCGCCGATTCGCGAACACAGTGATAAGTGATTCGTTATGAATCCAATCGGTTGCTAGGGCATCTGCACATGAACGCGCAGATAGGAGTCCCGGCCGCGGCGGTCCGTGCGCACGAGGAACTCTTCGCTTACTGGACGTCTCTGAAAGAAGGCGCCCGGCTGCCTGGGCGGCGCGACCTCGACCCCGGCGGCATGAAGCGCCTGCTCCCCACCGTCAGCCTGATCGAGGTGGCCCAGCGCGAGCCGATGGACTTCCGCATGCGGCTCGCCGGCACTGGGCTCTATGGCGTCTACGGCGGCGAGATCACTGGCAAGTCGCTCTCCGACATCTACAACACCGCCGCCGCCGATTACTGGCGCGTGGAACTGGCCAAGGTGATCTCCGGCCGGCGGCCCTGCGTCGGCGTGCACAACCTCGCCTGGCGCGGCGCCTCGCACCTGTCGATCCTGTGGCTGCGCTTGCCGCTGGCGTCCGACGGGCGAGAGGTCGACATGATCCTGGGCTACGACGCCGTGGTCGGCCTCGCTCAGATGCATAGCGGCATCCGCGCCGCCTGAAGCGCCGTTCGTTCCGACTGCATCGGAGCGGCGTTCACGTTCTCTGCTTTGTCGCGATTTCTGACGCCGACCGGCCGTCACTTTTACGGATAGCGCTCTACGCCACCACGCCCGCGTCACGGCGGATGCGGGCGACCATCGAGGCCAGTCCGTTCGACCTCTGAGCCGAAAGGGCTCCGCTCAGCCCGAGCTTGTCGAAGGCCGCATGGGCGTCGAAGGCGGTGATCTCCGCCGCGGAATGGCCGGAATAGAGCCGAAGGAGAATGGCGATCAGGCCGCGCACGATATGCGCGTCGGAATCGCCGCGGAAATTCAGCGTCCCGCCGGCCTGCGGTTCGGTGACCAGCCAGACCTGGCTGGCGCAGCCCCGCACCTTGTTGACGTCGGAGCGTTCGGCGTCGGTCAGGGGCGCGAGGTCCTTGCCCAAGTCGATCACGTAGCGATAACGCTCTTCCCAGTCGCCAAGGAGTTCGAACTCCTGGGCCAGTTCTTCCAGTTCGGCGTCTATTGTCGTGGACATGGCCGCGACTTAGGCGGGGCCGGCGGCTTCCGCAACAGGCAGGGTCAGGCGCGTTTCAGCCGCACC
This sequence comes from Caulobacterales bacterium, assembly GCA_038203295.1. Classification (GTDB taxonomy): domain Bacteria; phylum Pseudomonadota; class Alphaproteobacteria; order Caulobacterales; family Caulobacteraceae; genus Phenylobacterium. The sequence goes on along the minus strand of JBBREC010000176.1, from coordinate 3,444 downwards.
TGGGCCAACAGCCCTTTGCCGGGCGCCGAGCTCAGTTTCAGCCGCCCGCCCATGGCCCGGCAGGTCAGCTCGCAGATCGGCAGGCCAAGACCCGCGCCCTCGGCCCGGCGGACCAGGGCGTTCTCGCCCTGCTCGAACGGCTTCAGGAGCCGGGGAAGCTCGTCGGGATCGACGCCCTCGCCGTCGTCCTGGATGGTGATCTCCACCACCCGCTCCTGGCGCGTGGCGCGGATCCGCACCTCGCCGCCGTCGGGCGAAAAGGTCACGGCGTTCTGGATCAGGTTCGTCAGCACCGTACGCAGACCCCAGGGATCGGCCAGGACGGCGGGCATGCGGCCGCGGCCGATGACCCGGATGGTAACGCCCCGGTCGGGCTTCAGCGCGCCCGTTACATCGTCCAGCGCGCCTTCCAGCGCTTCGGGACGCAGGTCGACCGACTGCAACTGGCTCTCCAGCCTGGCGATCTCCAGCACCTGGTTCACCAGTTTCAGCAGTTTGTGGCCGCTGCCCTGGATGATCTGGGCGTATTCCTTGTACTGCGGCGCGCCCAGCGGTCCGTAGAGCTCGTCGGCCAGGATTTCCGAGAATCCAAGAATGGAATTGAGCGGCGTGCGCAGTTCGTGGCTCACTAGCCGCAGGAACGAGCGCTTCTGATCCTCAAGCGCGGCCTCGCGCGGCGGCCGTCGGCGCGTTCGCACTGCTGGAGAAGAGGCGGCCTGGGACATGAGTGGGCTGCACGCCTTCACCATCGGGAACCCGACCTTGCCCCGCGCGCGCTTACGATTTCGTTGCGGTCCCCGCCATTCGGTTCTCGCCGGCAGAGAGATCGCTTACCTTGAACGTCGGGCGCCGCTAAGCTCAGCGTTCGTTTGATGGCGCCCGGGACACAGGTTTGACGCGCACCAGCCCTTCCCGTCGCTCGCAGGCCGCACGGAAGTCCCCTCAGGGGGGCGGGCGGTTTGTGGCGTTCTGGCACCTGTCCTGGGCTTTGGCGGCGTCCGCGACGGGCGTCGCCCTGGTCTGGCTGGGGGTGCTTCCGCTCGGCCCCGATTTCAGCGCGATCGTCGCAATCACCGCCGCGGCTATCTTCGGCGCCCTCGCAGCCGCGTCGGGCAGCGAGGCGATGAGTGTGGTCGCCGTCCTCGTCTGGGCCCTGGCCGGTGTCGCCGCCAGCATGCTCACAGGCGGGACATCGGGCCCTCTCGCCGCATGGTGCCTGGCGCCGCTGGCGGCCGGCGCGGCGTTCGGAAGGCCGAGGCTGCTGGCGCTGGGCGCGGCCTGCGGCGTCGGCGCGGCGGCCATCGCGGCCATGGGCTCGGCGCTGCTGGCCTTGCCGCATCCGGGCGAAGACCTCGCGATCTGGCTCAGCCTACTGGCGCTCGGCACCCTCGGCGCGGGCCTGGCCGCGGGCCTGGTTGCGCTGCAAGGCAAGGTGCGCGGCGACGCGCACCGCTGGCGCGAGACCGAGATGGACCTGCGCGAGACCCTGGAACGCCAGCCGCAGCTGCTGCTCACCCTCTACCCTGGCGGCCGCATTCTGGAGGCTTACGGCGAGACCCCCGCCGGCCTCGAAGTGCGTGATCTGGTCGGGCGCAACTTCGGCGACCTGGTGGCCCACGACCAGCGAGCGCCGGTCGAAGAGGCCCTTGGCCGCGCCGCCGCCGAGGGCTCCGCCGAGATCGGCTTCATTCCGTCCTGGGATCCCAAGGGCTGGTGCTCCCTTGCCGTGAAGGGGATGAGTTCGCACCGCCTGATCGCCGCGGTCCGCGACGGACGTGGCCAGCGCAGCCGCGAGGCCGAGCTGGAACAGGCCCGCTACTCCGCCGAACAGCAGAACGCCGGCAAGTCGCGCTTCCTCGCCAACATGAGCCACGAGCTGCGCACGCCGCTGAATGCCATCATGGGCTTCTCCGACATCATGCGGCAGCGGCTGTTCGGTCCGATGAGCGACCGTTACTCCGAATATGCCGAGCTGATCCACGAGAGCGGCGCGCACCTGCTGGAGCTGATCCACGACGTTCTCGACATGTCGAAGATCGAGGCCGAGCGGTTTGAGCTCAGCCGCGAGGACTTCGACGCGCGCGACGCGATCAGCGCGGTGCTGCGGCTGATGCGCGGCCAAGCGGAGCGGGCCGGGATCAAGCTGCGCGGCGCGCTACCGGCCGAACCGCTGGAAGCCGATGCCGATCGCCGCGCGATCAAACAGATCGTCATGAACCTGCTCTCCAACGCCATGAAGTTCACGCCGCGCGGCGGCGCCGTGACCATCTCGGCCCTGGCCGACGGCGACGTGCTGGAGCTGGTGGTGTCCGACACCGGCGTCGGCATCCAGCCGGAAGATCTCGCCCGACTCGGACGACCCTTCGAACAGGCGGGTGGCTCAGAGCAGCGTCAGGCGGGCTCGGGCCTCGGTCTGTCCCTGGTGCGCGCCTTCGCCAAGCTGCACGGCGGCGACATGACCATCGCCTCGACGTTCGGCGAGGGAACCACGGTGACGGTGCGAATGCCGGTGCTGGTCGCTGAGGCCAGCCTGCGCGCGCCGCTCGAGCGGCCGGCGGAACCACAGCGCTCGGCCGAAGCCTGATCTAGCGGACCGCGACCCGCAGAAACGCACGGCCGGCGGCGAAGTCGCCGACTTCCACATAGGCCCGGCGGGTCACGTCGCCAGGGAACAGGAACTCCACAGCGATCGCCTCTCGCGGGTCAAGGCCGGCCAATTCGAGCGCCGCGGTGTCGGGGAAACGGAACGCCCAGCCCGACTTGGCGTCGCGCGGGAGCAGGTCGGCCGCAGCCGGGCTGCGGGCCGAGGCGGAATAGGCCTTGAGCGCGCTGCGCGGCGGCAGGCGGCGGTCGAGCGGCAGGCGCGCGGTCGAGCCGCCGCTCCAGCGGTCCAGATAGGGTTGCGAGCTGCGCTGGCCGTCGCGCAGCAGCAGGCGCGCGGCGTAGGGCTGGGCCCCATCGGAGAACCGCGCTACGGCGATCAGCACCCCAGGGCCGTCGCGGCCGGCCAGGCCAAAGGCCATCCGGTCGGGGCCGAAGGTCGTCTCCTGGGACAGCCGCCAGGAGGTCGTGCGCGCGCCGGAGCGGTCGGCCTGCCAGGGCGCGACGTCGCCGGGATAGGTCAGGCGGGTGATCTTGGCGTAGCCGGAAAAGGCGGTCTTCACCCGGCCCGCGGCAAGGGTGATGTCGGAGGAGGCGCAGTCCACCGTGGCAACTTTGTTGCGCGCATTGGTCTCGATGGCGCGCAGCACGCTCGATGGGGTGCCGGCGCGCAGCGCCGCGCCCCGCGCCTGAGCCGCGGATGCCGCGAGCGCCGCGCCCACCTCGGGCGCGAACAGGCCGCAGCGCGCGTCCGCCGCGCTCATCACCGTGCGCTCATAGAAAAGGCCTGTCGGCTGGGCGTTCGCCATGCCGGGCGCCGCGACCACGGCCGCGACCCAAAAC
>JBBREC010000175.1:0-7298 GCA_038203295.1 Caulobacterales bacterium | reverse complement strand
TCGCCGTGTCCTTCGAGGTATTTGCGGCCCAGCATGAAGACGATCCAGCCGAGCGCCATGCCGACCCCAGCGGCGCCGAAGCCTGCCCACCAGCCCACGGTTTGGCCGAGCGCGCCGCAGGCCAGCGCCGCCCAGAATGCGCCCAGGTTCACCCCGTAATAGTAGAGCGTGAACCCGGAATCCCGCCGGGGATCACCCTGCGGATAGAGCTGGCCCACCACGGTGGAGATGTTGGGCTTCAGGAAACCCACCCCCATGATGATCAGGCTGACGGCGATGTAGAAGGCGGCCTTGCCGAAGGGATCGGCCTTGGACGTCATCTGGAACGAACCCTTGGGCAGGTCGGCGGGCAGCGGGGAGGCGACGGGCAGGCCCTTGATCGCCATGCCGCCGTCCGCGGCGGGGCCGAAAGTATAGGGCTGGCCGCCCACCATAAGATGGGACTGGCGGCTTTCCATGCGGCCCTCGCTGACCACCGGATAGGCCTGGCCGGCATAGGTCAGGGTCTGTTGGGCGGGCTTGCCCTCGACGGCCATGGTCAAGTGGCCTGCGACCAGCAGCAGGGCGCCGAAGGCCACCGCCTTGCGGGTCCCCAGCCAACGGTCGGCGACAATCCCGCCCAGGAGGGGCAGCAGATAGACCAGGGAGGTGTAGGAGCCGTACTGCGCGCTCGCCGTCTTGTCGTCAAAGAGCAGGTGCTGGGTGAGGTAGAAAATCAGGATGCCGCGCATTCCGTAGTAGGAGAAGCGCTCCCACATCTCGGCGAAGAACAGGATGATGAGGCCGCGGGGGTGGCTCTTCATGAGCTGCAGCATCACCGGGATCCCGGTGGCGAGCGTGATAACGATGCCAATGATCCAAAGATTCATGCGTGGACGGTTCCAATTCCCAGGGAGCGCCCACACGGGGGGCTCGTTTCTCCCCGCCAGCGCATTTGCGGGGAGAAAATCACGCGACCACCCCAAGCACAAGCAGCCGGCCGCCCCCATATCGGACTGCGGAGCCGCCGACGCGGTTCAGGCGTTGCGCACGCTTGAGGAGATCCGCCCCATGAAAATCCCCGGCCCCGACCATCCGATCACCCTGACGCCCGCGCCGCGCCGCTGGCGCGCCAGGTACCAGGGCCATGTGATCGCCGACACCGCTGACGCGCTGATCCTGCAGGAGGCCGTCTATGCGCCGGTCATCTATTTCCCGCGCGAGGACGTGGCGATGGAGTTCATGTCGCGCACCCGGCGCTCGACGCACTGCCCCTACAAGGGCGACGCGGCCTACTACACGGTGCTGATGAACGGCCACATCGCCGAGAACGCGGTCTGGACCTACGAGCAGCCCTATCCGGCCATGACCCAGATTGACGGCCGCCTGGCCTTCTACCCGGACAGGATTGAGGTGTATGAGGTCGAGGACGCGGCGGTGAACCCGCACCACCATGCCGATGTCGAGGACCGCGGCGGCGTCGACCAGATCGTCCAGCATACCGATTCCGGCTCCGGCGCGTCGCAACGCGAGCACTGGCCGGCCAATGTGGACCAGCCGGCGACCCTCGACGACGACGCGAGCCGATAGCACCGGTTTGATCTGGCGTTCGCCGCCGTCGGACGTCTACTTGTCCCCTGAGGTTTCTGGGGATTGTCCATGATCAAGCTCGCGGCCGCCACGCTCTGCGCGTTCGCTATCGCCACGCCCGCGGGCGCGCTCGACGTCGCGGCGCTGAAACCCCAGATCCAGGCGGGCGTGGCCGCCGACTACGGCCACCTCGACGCGCTCTACAAGGATATCCACCAGCACCCAGAGCTGGGCTTCCAGGAGACGCGCACGGCCGCGAAGCTGGCCGCCGAGATGAAAACCATGGGTTTCACGGTTACCGAGCACGTCGGCAAAACCGGCATCGTGGCGATCTACAGGAACGGCCCCGGCCCGACGATCCTGGTGCGCACCGAGCTTGATGCTCTGCCGATGGAAGAGAAGACCGGGCTGGCCTACGCCAGCATCGCCAAACAGACCTGGAACGGCCGTGAGACCTTCGTCGACCACGCCTGCGGCCACGACGCCCACATGGCCATCTGGGTCGGGACCGCCAAGCAACTGCTGGCCCAGAAGGCCAAATGGCGCGGGACACTGATGTTCATCGGCCAGCCGGCGGAGGAGATGGTCGCGGGGGCGAAGGCCATGCTCGACGACGGGCTCTACACCCGCTTCGGCAAGCCCGACTACGCCATCGCGCTGCACGTCGGCCCCGGCCCCGCCGGCTATGTCGAGTACCGGCCGGGCGCATCCACCTCCACCGCCGACAGCCTGGAGATCGTCTTCGCAGGCCGCGGCGCGCACGGCTCCCGGCCGAACCTCTCGATCGATCCGGTGGTCGAGGCTGCGCACTTCATCGCGGACGTCCAGACCGTCATCAGCCGCGAGAAGGACCCCTGGGCCTTCGGGGTGATCACCGTGGGCGGCGTCCAGGCGGGCAGCGCCGGCAACATCATCCCCGACAGCGCCCTGCTTCGCGGCACGATACGCACCTACGACGAGGGCGTGCGGCAGAAGCTGTTCGACGGCATCCGACGGACGGCCAACGCGGTCGCCGCCATGGCCGGCGCACCGGCGCCCCGCATCACGATCGGCGACACCGCCTGGTCGATCGTCAACGATGAGGCGCTGGTGACGCGGACGGCCACGGTGTTGAATGCTGGCATGGGCCCGATGGCCGGCCCCTCGCCCACGCCCGGAACGGCCAGCGAGGACTTTTCCGAGTTCCTGCGCGCCGGCGTGCCGGGGCTGCAGCTGGGCATGGGCGCGCTCGACCCCGCGGTGCTGGCGGCCGCGGACAAGGCCGGCATCCCGCCGCCGGGCAACCACAACCCGGGCTTCGCCCCGACGCCAGAGCCGACCATCAAGGCCGGCGTTCTGGCCATGACGCTGTCGGTGATGAACCTACTGGCGCCCGCCTAGACCTGCGCCGCGGTGCATCTCGGCGCATCAGGGCGCAACTGCACGCTGCCGCCCGCCTCCCGTATGACGCTCAGGATTGGACGTGATCGTCGCATTTGGGGGACGGGGAAATGGAGCGCAGTGCAAGCCGGGCCATGGGCGCCCTGCAGCAGCTTTCGGCGATCGGACTTCCGAACCGCCAGGCATTCCCCGAGTTCATCGGACTGCTGTCAGAGATCGCGCCGTTCGAGACCGCGGCGATGCTCTGGCTCGGCCCTGACTGTCAGCCAGTGGATACCTACTCCAGCGTCGACGCCGCGCCGGAGCTGACCACGCGCTACGCGACCCGGTGGTTCAATCGCGAGGAAGCGGACTACCATCCGAGCCAGATGGCCATGCAGACCGATCCGCGGTTCAGCGTCATTCGGGTCAGCGACTTCACGGCCGCCTTCGGCGAGACCGAATATTACGACGAGGTCTACAGCGGCGTCGGCCACCACTGGATCGCGGCTCTGGCGCTGCGCGACAGCGACGGCCCAATCGGCAATGTCGGCATCGGCCGCCCAGCCAACGCACCCGACTTCAGCGATGAGGAAATCCGCCTTCTGCGCATGGCGCGGCCATATGTGATTCAGGCGATCAGCCGCGCCGCAGACCTGGAAGACTGGCCCGACAACGATCTCGAAGACGACGCCGCCATGCTGCTGATCGACGCCAAGGGCCACATCGTCCACGCCAGCCCCAACGCCTGGCGGCTGCTGCACGGGGCGGCCGGCCTTCCGGCCAGTCTCAGCCTCATGCGCGACACCGTCTACGCCTGGGCCAGGCCCCTTGTGCTGCGGCTGGCCGGGCTCGTGGCGGAGTCCCTGCGCGGCGTCGCCGCGGGACCGGCGCGGATTGAGACGGTCACGCCCTACGGCCGGTTCCTGCTGCGGGCCTATGCGATGGACTCCAACTTGGGCCCTGGGTCCGGCGCGATCGGCGTCCAGATCGAGCGGCGCCTCCCGGTGGGTGTGAAGATGTTCCGGTCCCGGTCGTTCCGCGCGCTCACCGAACGGGAGCAGGCGGTGGCTCGGTTGCTCAGCACCGGCCTCTCCTACCCCCAGATCGCCGACAAGCTCGGCATGGGCGCCTCGACTGTGGTCACCCACGTGCGGAGCCTCGGCTTCAAGCTGGGCGTCGGCGGCCGTGAGGACATCGTAAGCGCCCTGGTCGCCTGACGCCTATCCGGCCGTTTCTCCCCTCGCGAGGGGATACCGGGCCCCGCCCGCTTCCGACAGAACCGGCCCAGCAGACGATCAACGGGATTTGTTCATGTCCATTCGCACCACAGCCGCGCTCGCGCTCGGCGTCGCCGTTCTGGCCACCTCCGCCCAGGCTATCACCCTCTCGCCGGCCCGATACAGCGCCGCGGTCAAGGGCGGGTTCTCGTTCAACGATTTCGCGCCCGTCGGCACGACCCACGACGACACCTTCGGTACAGCATCCGCCTGGGCAGGCGACTCTCCCGTGCTCAAGGTTGGCGTAGATGGCGCTTCGGGCCCCTTGGGCGGCGGGCAGATCGCCGAGGCTTCCATCAGCTACAAATTCGCGGTGCTCTCAGCTTTTCCGGGTTCCGTGCACATCCTGATCAACGGCGCGGCGCAGGCCTTCGGAAGCGGCAATTATTTCAGCGAGGGCGGGGTCGACCTGTTCGGTTCCACCGGCGCCACGGTGGCCTGGGCTCACAAGTGTCACGCCTCGCCCGGCTGCAATTCCATCAATCAGGTGGGGACCAGCGGCGGCCCCCGCGCGGTGACCGTCAACGCCAACGAAGCCTACCAGATCCGCCTCTACGCATCCGGTGGGACCTTTGACGCCAATTCCAGCTTCAACGCCTGGGCCGACCCGACCATCACCTTCGATCCTGACTACGCGGCGCCGCAGGGCGCGACCTTCGCCTTCAGCCCGGGCATTCCCGTGGCCCGCGTTGACGCCGGCGGCGTGCCCGAGCCCGCCACCTGGGCGATGATGCTTATGGGCTTCGGCGGCCTGGGCGCCATGCTGCGCCGCCGGAGGTCGCTGCCCCTGGCTGCCTAGGTTTCGCGCGGCCCCGGCCACTCTGGCCGCGCGCCGGGATCGACCACGCTCATGTCGATCCCGCCCGCAGCGCGGTGGGGGAAGGCGTCGGCGTCGAAGCCTTCCAGGCAGGTGACATTGACGCCGTAGTGATCCGGCGCAGACCGCTTGCGGTGGAAGGTGTAGATGCCGCAGCACGCGCAGAAGAAGTGCCGCGCGACGCCGGTGTTCCAGCGGTACTCGGTGAGCACGTCCTCACCGGTCAGGATCGTCAGGCTGCTCGCATGCACCTTGGCCATCAGCGCGTTCTTGCGTCGGCACAGCGAGCAGTCGCAGGTCGTGATCTCGTCGATCTCTGCGTCCACCCGGAACCGCACGGCCCCGCAGTGGCAGGAACCGCTCCAGACACCCATGCTCGTCAGTAGGCGAAGGTGTCGAACACCTTGCTCGCGTCGCCCTGCCACGGGCCGTGGTAGAGCTCCAGCAGGCGCTCGGCCGGGGTGATCCCGCTGGCGGCGATCTCTTCCAGCTCGGTCAGATAGTTGGTCTCGTCGACCATGCCGCCGGAGAGGCGATTGCGGCGCTTAAGGCCTTCGCGGGCGATGGCGACCATGTCCCTGGCCACATCCTGCACACTGCGCCCGGCGATCTGCGCCTTGAGGCCAAGGCGCGCGACGTCGGCCCGCAGGCGCTCGTGGTCCTCGATCTTCCAGTCCTTGCAGAGGTCCCAGGCGGCGGCGAGCGCGGCGGAATCGTAGAAGATCCCCATCCACAGCGCCGGCAGGGCGCAGAGGCGGCTCCACGGCCCGGCGTCGGCGCCGCGCATCTCCAGATACTGCTTCAGCCGCACCTCGGGGAAGATGGTGGTGGTGTGGTCGGCCCAGTCCTTGATGGAGGGCCGCTCGCCCGGCAGTTCTGCCAGCTTGCCGTCCATGAAATCGCGGAACGAGCGCCCGGCCAGGTCGATGTAGCGGTCGCCGCGCTTGGCGAAATACATCGGCACGTCCAGCGCGTACTTCGCATAGGTCTCGAAGCCGAAGCCGTCCTTGAACACAAAGTCGAGCATGCCCGTGGGGTCGGCGTCGACGTCGGTCCAGACGTTCGCGCGGCTGGAGAAGAAGCCCGACGGCTTGCCCTCGATGAACGGCGAATTGGCGAACAGCGCGGTACAGATCGGCTGCAGGGCCAGGCTGGTGCGGAACTTCATGACCATGTCGGCTTCGGAGCCGAAATCGAGGTTCGCCTGAACGGTGCAGGTGCGGAACATCATGTCGAGCCCCATGGACCCGACCTTGGGCATATATTCGCGCATGATCTTGTAGCGGCCCTTGGGCATGACCGGCACCTGATCGCGGCGCCAGACCGGCGTGAAGCCCAGCCCCAGGAAACCGAGGCCCAGTTCGTCGGCGACGATCTTTACTTCCTGGAGGTGCGTGCCGGTTTCCTCACAGATTTCGTGGATCGTATCGAGCGGCGCGCCGGAAAGTTCGAACTGGCCGCCGGGCTCCAGGCTGACGTTGGCCTTGCCGCGCTCCAGCGCGATGACCTTTCCGGCTTCGGTCACCGGCGTCCAGCCGAAGCGGGTCAGGCCGTCGAGCAGCGCCTTGATGCCCCCCTGTTCATGAGGGGTGGGCTCGTAGGGAACAGGCTCGTGGCTGCCCAGGCGGAAAACGAACTTCTCGTGCTCGGCGCCCACGCGCCATTGGTCCTTGGGCTTGGAGCCGTGATCGAACCAAGCGACCAGGTCCTCGAACGTCAGGGGACGATCGTCAGCGGCGACTTCGGCCATCGGTATGCTTTCCCCCAAAAACCCAAAGAGGGCCAACCCAGCCCGCCTTCTTTCGAGGCGCGGCCGTGCTCTTTACGTTCGTACCTAGGTGGGCGCAATCGCGCCAAGCTCAAGGGGTCCTCCCAAGGAACGATTGGGGACCCAGTCGCCAAGGCTGCTCTGCCAGAGGGTCAGCGCGCTGATCGCCGCGGTGTCGGCGCGCAGAATTCGGGGTCCAAGCGTCGCCGGAACCGCGTAGGGCAAGGCCCGCAGCCGCTCACGTTCCGCCGGCGAAAAACCGCCTTCCGGACCGATCAGGATCGCCCAGGGCCCCGCGGTCTGGCCCTTCAGCGCCCCTGGAATCGGCTTCGCGTCGCCCGCCTCGTCGCAGAACAGCAGTCGCCGCCCCTCTTCCCAGCCGTCGATCAGCTTGGCGATTTTCACCGGCTCGAAGACTTCGGGCACGTCAAGGCGGCCGGTCTGCTCAGCGGCTTCGATGGCGATGGCGGTGAGGCGCTCAATCCGGGCGCGGTCGGCGTTGGTG
>JBBREC010000174.1:0-7305 GCA_038203295.1 Caulobacterales bacterium | reverse complement strand
CGACGAGGCGATGATGAGCGAGGCCGCCGAGATCGCCCGGATATCCACGCCGTCCGAGACCCTGCTGGTCGCCGACAGCCTGACCGGTCAGGACGCGGTGCGGACCGCCAAGGCCTTCCACGATCGCCTGCCGCTGACCGGCCTGGTCCTGACCCGCGCCGACGGCGACGGGCGTGGCGGCGCGGCGCTGTCCATGCGCGCGGTCACCGGCCTGCCGATCAAGTTCCTGGGCGTGTCCGAGAAGATCGATGGGCTTGAGCTGTTCGACGCCGGCCGCGTGGCGGGCCGCATCCTCGGCCAGGGCGACATCGTGGCCCTGGTCGAAAAGGCCTCGGCCGAGTTCGACCAGGCCAAGTCCGAGGCCATGGCGCGCAAGCTGGCCAAGGGCCAGTTCGACCTCGACATAATGGCCGAGCAGCTCTCCCAGATGAAGAAGATGGGCGGCATGGAAGGCCTGATGGGCATGTTGCCCGGCGTCCAGAAGATCAAGAAACAGATCGCCGAGGCCAACATCTCCGACAAGATGGTCGACCGTCAGGCCGCGATCATCTCGTCGATGACCAAGGAAGAGCGCAAAAAGCCGGACCTGCTGGCCGCCTCGCGCAAGCGCCGCATCGCCGCTGGCTCCGGCGTCGACGTGGCCGAGGTCAACCGGCTGCTGAAGCAGCACCGCCAGATGGCCGACGCCTTCAAGATGATGAGCAAGGGCGGCGGCCGCGGCTTCGCGCAGATGGCCCAGATGCTGGGCGGCATGGGTGGTCCGGGCGGCGGCGGCATGGACCGCATGAAGAACATGGGCGGCGGCAGGATGCCGATGCCCTCGCAATCCGAGATCGAAGAGATGGCCGCCAAGCTGCAGGCCGGTGGCGGCCCGAAATTACCCGGACTGGGCGGCCTGCCGCCCGGCTTCAACCCGTTCAAGAAATAATGACTTCAAAGAGGACTACCCGATGATCAAGATCCGTCTCGCCCGTGGCGGCGCCAAGAAGCGCCCCTACTACTCCATCGTCGTCGCCGACAGCCACTCGCCCCGCGATGGCCGCTTCATCGAGAAGGTCGGTTCGTACAACCCGCTGCTCAAGAAGGACGACCCCAACCGCGTCGTCCTGAAGGTCGAGCGGATCCAGGAGTGGATGAGCAAGGGCGCCCAGCCCACCGACCGCGTCGCCCGTGAACTGTCGCTGCAGGGCGTGGTGAAGTGGGAACACGGCAACAACCCCAAGAAGGGCGAGCCCGGCGTGAAGGCCAAGGAACGCGTCGAGGAGAAGGCCCAGCGCGAAGCCGACCGTCTGGCCGCCATCGAAGAAGCTAAGAACAACCCGCCGCCGGCGCCCGAGCCGGAACCGGTGGTTGAAGAAGCCCCGGCCGTTGAGGCCGCTGCCGAAGAGCCTCAGGCCGCTGAAGAGGCGCCCGCTGCCGAAGCCGTGGCCGAGGAAGCCCCGGCTGCCGAAGCCGTCGCTGAAGAAGCGCCTGCTGCTAAAGCTGCTGCCGAAGAGCCCGTCGCCGAAGCCGCCCCCGCGGAAGAAGCTGCGGCCGAGCCTGCCGCCGAAGCCGACGAAGCCAAAGCCTAAGCCGACCCATGGGCGACGCACTGATCATGGTCGGTCGCGTCGCCGGGGCGTTCGGGGTGAAGGGGGAGGTTCGCATCACCACCTTCACGGCCGATCCGCTCGCGCTGGTCGACTACAAGACTCTGTTGCGTGAGGACGGGAGCCCCGGCCTCACGCTGCTGGGCGGCCGCATGTCGAAGGGCAGCGTCGTTTGCCGCGTCCGGGAAATCGAGACCCGCGACCAGGCCGAGGCCGCGCGGGGGCTCAAGCTCTACATACCCCGCGAAATCCTGCCCGATCCCGAGGACGAGGACGAATACTACGTCACCGACCTGATCGGCCTCGACGTCGTGGACGCTGAGGGCGAACCCCTGGGAACGGTGAAGTCGGTGCACGATTTCGGCGCCGGCAACCTGCTGGAAGTCGAGCCCGCGAAGGGCTCGAGCTGGTGGCTGCCCTTCACCCGCGAGGCCGTGCCCGAGGTGTCCATCGCCGCCCGCCGCATCGTCGGCGTGAAACCGGAAGAGACGGAGTAGTCCGGATGCTCCCCTTAGGGGGAGCTGTCAGCGAAGCTGACTGAGGGGGTTGAAACCCCCTGCGGATAGCGAAGTGGGCTGCAACCCCCTCCACCGCTTCGCGGTCCCCCTCCCCCTGAGGGGAGGATTTTCATTTCGGCTTGCGCATCCGCATCAGGCCTTCCTGGGCGCAGGTGGCCACCAGGGCGCCGTCGGATCCGCGATAGACATAGCCGAGGTTGAAGCCCCGGCCGCCGGACGCCGAGGGGCTGACCTGATGGTAGAGGTGCCATTCATTGAAGTCGGTGGGCCGGTGGAACCACATGGTGTGGTCCAGGCTCGCGGCCTGCAGCTCCTTACGGTCGAAATCGAGCGCGTGTGGACGAAGCGCAGTGCCGAGCAGGCTCATGTCCGACGCATAGGCCAGGATCACCTGATGCATATGCGGATCGGCGCCGATGGCATCCCTCGCCCGGAACCAAAGCTGCTGCATCGGCTCGCGGGCCATGGCCTTCACGGTGTCAAGGCGCCCGCCGACAGTGCGCATCTCGATGGGATGGCTGCGGTCGATCCAGGTAAGCGACTCAGAACGCTCGGGCGGTAGCAGGCGAAGGCGGCGCGCATTGTCGTCCTCTACAGTTTCCCAGGGTTCGGTAGCGGGCATCTCCGACTGGTGCTCGAGTCCGGCCTCTTCCACCTGGAACGAGGCGGCGAGGTTGAAAATCTGCTGGCCGTGCTGGATGGCCACCACGCGCCGCGTCGTGAAGCTGCCGCCGTCGCGGCTGCGGTCTACGTCGAAGATGATGGGGATTTTGGGGTCGCCGGGCCGGATGAAGTAGCAGTGCAGCGAATGGCAGAGGCGGGTTTCCACCGTCTCGTAGGCCGCCAGCAGCGATTGCGCGATCACCTGGCCGCCGTAGATTCGCCCGCGGCCTTCCTCGTCCGGCGTCGCGCCGCGGAAGAGGTTCACCTCCAGCCGCTCGAGCTGCAGGGTCTCGGCCAGGGTCTGGGTGTCCATGGGCGTCCTTAAGCCTTCTGCGTCTTCATCCGCATCAGGCCCTCTTGCGCCACCGAGGCCACCAGCGTGCCGTCCTCGGCGAAGATCGAGCCGCGGATGAAGCCGCGTCCGCCGGAGGCCGAGGGGCTGTCCTGCGCATACAGATGCCAGTTGTTGAAGTTCACCGGCTTGTGGAACCACATGGCATGGTCGAGGCTGGCCGACTGGAAGCCCGGGGTCTGCCAATGCACCTTGTGCGGCCGCATGGCGGTGGACAAGAGGTTCATGTCGGACGCGTAGGCCAGGATCACCTGGTGCATGTGCTGGTCGTCGCCGATCGGGTCGCGCGAGCGGAACCAGACCTGGCTCTCGGGATCGGCGGCGACGCCACCCTGGAAGTAGCTGCGGGCGTCCTGCGAGCGCATCTCGATGGGCCGCGGCCGCGACATCCACCGCTTCGCCTGCTCGGGCATGTCCTTCATCCTGGACATGGCCTCGCGCTGCGCCTCGGCCTCGTCCGGCAGCTCGTCCCAGCGCTTGGTCGCCGGCATCGGCGCCTGGTGCTCGAACCCGTCCTGCTCCTCCATGAACGAGGCGGCGAGGTTGAAGATCTGCTGGCCGTGCTGGATCGCGACCACGCGCCGCGTGGTGAAGCTGCCGCCGTCGCGGGACCGGTCAACGTCGAAGATGATCGGCACGGTTGGGTCGCCCGGGCGGATGAAATAGCAGTGCAGCGAGTGGCAGAGGCGGGAGTCCACCGTCTCGTAGGCCGCCAGCAACGACTGCGCGATCACTTGGCCGCCGAAGATCCGGCCCGGCGAATTGTCCGCGGTGATCCCCCGGAACAGGTTCACTTCCAGCCGCTCCAGCTGGAGGGTCTCGCTCAGGTTCTCGATATCCATGGCGGGCCGCCGGTCATGTTGCAGATGCGAAGGCGGCTGGATTACGCGCCGCACGTCGCGGCGGCAAGGCTTGACGCCGACGTCTCCGCGGCCCTTTGAAGCGACCATGCCGTTCGACGCCACCGTCCTGACCATGTTTCCTGAGGCCTTTCCGGGCCCGCTGGGCGTCTCGCTGATTGGGACGACCTGGCGCGAGCAGGGCCTTTGGTCCTTGGAAACAGTGGACATTCGGGCCTTTTCCACAGATAAGCGCGGCTTCCTCGACGACACCCCCGCGGGTGGCGGTCCTGGACAGGTGATGAAGGCGGACGTAATCGCGGCGGCGCTCGACAGCGTTGAGACTGCGGGGCGGCCGCTTTTGTGTATGAGCGCCCGGGGCAGGCCCCTGACCCAGGCGCGGGTAGGAGACTGGGCCAAGGGCCCCGGATTGATCGTGCTCTGCGGTCGGTTCGAGGGGGTGGACCAGCGGGTGCTCGACGCTCGCGGGTTCGAGGAGGTCGCGGTTGGCGATGCGGTGCTTGCCGGTGGCGAGGCGGCGGCGCTGGTGGCGATCGAGGCGTGCGTACGGCTGGTCTCGGGGGTTCTGGGCGCGGCCGAGAGTTTGAGTGAAGAAAGCTTCGAGGACGGGCTCCTCGAGCATCCGCAGTACACGCGACCGCGGACGTTCGAAGGGCTGGATATCCCCGAGGTGCTGTTGGGCGGCAACCACGCGCACGTTCGCAAGTGGCGGCAGGCCCAGCGGGAACAGACCACGCGGGAGATGCGGCCAGACTTGTGGGCGCGTCACCCCGCCAATCAACAGCCAAAGGGCGATTAAGCCCAGAAGGACCAAGACCATGAATATGATCGAGACCCTTGAGAAGGAAGAAGCCGATCGCCTGCTGGCGATGCGCGCCATTCCCGAGTTCCAGGCCGGCGACACCGTCCGCGTGAACGTGAAGATCAAGGAAGGCGAGCGCGAGCGCGTCCAGGCGTATGAAGGCGTCTGCATCGCCCGTGGCGGCCAGGGCATCAACGAGAGCTTCACCGTTCGCAAGATCAGCTTCGGCGAAGGCGTCGAGCGGGTTTTCCCGGTGATGAGCCCGATGATCGAGTCCATCGAAGTGAAGCGCCGTGGCGTCGTGCGGCGGGCCAAGCTCTACTACTTGCGCGATCGCCGCGGGAAGTCAGCCCGGATCGCCGAGCGCCAGATGGCGCGCCGCGACGAGACAGCCCCCGCTCCGGAAAAGACCGAGGGCTAGGCGCTCTTCGACATCTGCGAATTCAGACGGCGGCTGCAGTGATGCGGCCGCCGTTTTCGTTTCCATGCGGGTCCAAAACCGCGTGCGCTGCGTTACCGTGCCCGACGCCGAACCCCGCGCTCCAGGATTTCCATGGCCGCCCACACCTCCAAGAAGGTCATCTATTCCGCGCTCGCCGGGAACACCGCGATCGCCCTGACCAAGTTCGCCGCCGCAGGCGTCACCGGCAGCTCGGCCATGCTCAGCGAGGCGATCCATTCGGTTGTGGATACCGGGAACCAACTCCTGCTGTTGTTCGGCCTGCGCCGCGCGGCGAAGCCGGCCGACGCGCGCCATCCGTTCGGCTACGGGCTGCAGCTCTACTTCTACACCTTCGTGGTCGCGGTCCTGATCTTTGGTGTTGGCGCCGTGGTTTCGATCCGCCACGGCGTGGAGAAGATCCAGCACCCGACACCTGTCGAGCACGCCTGGGTCAACTACGTCGTGCTGAGCCTGGGCGTGCTCTTCGAGGGCGGCGTCTGGATTGTCGCGCTGCGGGCGTTCAACGAGGAGCGTGACGGCCGCTCCTGGATCCGGGCGATCCGCTCCAGCAAGGACCCGACGGTCTTCACGGTCCTGTTCGAGGACACCGCCGCGCTTGCCGGCCTGGCGGTGGCGCTGCTGGGCGTCTTCCTCAGCCAGTGGCTGCAAGCCCCGGTAATCGACGGGGTGGCCTCGGTGCTGATCGGTGTCATACTTGCGGTCACCGCCTTCTTCCTCGCCTACGAGAGCCAGAGCCTGCTGACCGGTGAGGCCGCCAGCTACGACACCCGCCGCGGCATCAACCGCATAGCCCGGGCCGAACCCGGCATCGTCGGCCTGAACCAGGCCAGGACCATGCACTTCGGACCGAACGAGGTGCTGGTGGTGCTTAGCCTCGACTTCGACGACGCCCTGCCCGCCGGTGAAGTCGAACGGATCGTCACCCGCATCGAGACCAAGATCAAAGCCGATCATCCCGACGTGCGCCAAGTGTTCATCGAGGCCCAGAGCTTCGCCGCCGACCAGCGCGCCGGCGCACCCGAGCGCCTGCCCGCCGCCAGGCCGCCCCGTCGAAGAAAGCGCGCCGCGGTCCCGGACTAAGTCCTGCGCGGGTCCGGCGACCTTGTGGTATTGCGGCAAGCCATCGTCGATCATCGCCCAGGCCCGTTGCTTGCTGACCCAGATGTGCAAGCCCGGCGAAAGCGCTTCCGGGTTGTCGAGCGTCCCCAGCGCCACCGCGACCCACGGTCCGTCCTGCGCCTCGGCGAAGACGGGTGTCCCGCAGCGGTCACAGGAGAGCCGGTGCAGGCGCGCGGACGACGTCCACCGAGTCGTCCCGCCGGACCGCGCCACGTCGGACTCATTGAAGAGGGCGCGGGCGAAAAACGGGCCGCCTGTCGCGTGCCGGCAGTTGCGGCAGTGGCACAGGCGAACATTGATCGGCTCGCCCGCCGCCCGCCATCGCACCTGGCCGCACAGGCATCTGCCCTCGTAGGGCGCCGGCTTCAGTCCCGGCCCAGCTTTGCGTAGGCGGTGAAGCCTTCGACCAGATGGTCGAACATCAGGCGCATGCGGCGGTTGGCCCGCAGGTTTTCATGCATGACGATCCAGCAGCCCATCCGGAACACCGAGACATCGGGCATCACCGGGACCAGGCCGTAGCGCCGGCCCAGGATGTCCTGGCAGACCCCGATGCCGAAACCCGCGCGAAGCGCTGCGAACTGGGCCACATCGCTGTCGCACCGGAAGGTGAAGGTCTCCCGGGTGACCTCCATGTTGAGCCCCGGTAACTCACGCAGGTTGTAGGTCGGGCTATCGAAGCCGATCACCGCGTGGTCCTTCAGCTCTTCGAAGCTGGTCGGCGCGCCGTGACGCGCCAGGTATTCGGCAGTGGCGTAGAAGGCCATGTTGATCTCGCCGACCTTCCTAGCGACCAGCGCGCTCTGGGTCGGCGGGGTCATGCGCACGGCGATGTCGGCTTCGCGGCGTGACAGGTCGTCGGTGGTGTTGGACATCATCAGCTCGATAATCGTGCCCGGGTGCGCCTCGTGGAACTGGGCGAGCATCGGGGCGATAACC
>JBBREC010000173.1:0-7331 GCA_038203295.1 Caulobacterales bacterium | reverse complement strand
GGGCGGCTTGATGAGTGGTCAATCAGAAAATGCCTTTCACAGATCATTCACAGGTTTTTTCCGACGAATATATCGGCATAAAATCAATACCTTAGAGAGCTTCCAGTTCTCGAAGCGCTAAGCCGCGCGCGACAACTCTCGCGTTATGGATCAGGGCGTTTCGGGAAACCGGAGCGCCCTTTTTCTTTGTCCGAATTCCTGTCCTGGATGCCCACCCCATGGCTCACACAGTTTTCATCGACGGCGAAGCCGGCACCACCGGCCTGCAGATCCGCCAGCGGCTGGAACGGCGCAGCGACCTTGAGGTCGTCTCTATCGACCCGGCCCGCCGCAAGGACGCCGGCGCGCGCGCCGAGTTGCTGAACGGCGTCGACGCTGTGGTGCTGTGCCTGCCCGATGATGCGGCGCGTGAGGCCGTGGCCCTGGTCACTTCCAATAGCGTCCGCATCGTCGATGCCTCGACGGCGCACCGGATCGCGCCCGCCTGGGCCTATGGCTTCGCCGAGATGGATCGGGCCCAGCGCGCGGCCATCGCCGGCTCCACCCGGGTCAGCAATCCGGGCTGCTATCCCACCGGCTTCATTGCGCTCGTACGGCCACTGGTGGTCGCGGGCGTGGTCCCGGTCGACTTCCCGGTCACCGTCAACGCCATCTCCGGCTACTCCGGCGGCGGCAAGAGCCTGATCGCCGAGTTCGAGGACAAGCCCGCGCCCGCCGGCACCGCGGACGCTTTCCGTCCCTACGGAATGAGCTTGTCCCACAAGCACCTGCCGGAGATGCAGCGGTACGGCGGGCTCAAGTACCCGCCCGTATTCGCCCCCTCGGTCGGCCGCTACGCCCAAGGGATGATTGTCGAGGTTCCGATCCAGCTCTGGGCGCTGCCCGGCGCGCCGGACCCGGCGGACCTGCATGCGGCGCTTGCGGCGGCATACGCTGGTGAACGGTTCGTCGAGGTCGCCAGCGTCGCGGAATGCGCGGAGCTCGCTCGAGCCCGGACCGGAGCCGCAGGCTATGTCCTCGCCCTGGATCCCGAGTCGCTCAACGACACCAACTGCATGAAGCTGTTTGTTTTCCCCAACGCCGAGCGGACCCAGGTCCGGCTGGTGGCGGTGCTCGACAATCTCGGCAAGGGCGCGTCGGGCGCGGCAGTCCAGAACCTCAACTTGATGCTGGGTCTGGACGAGGCCGCCGGCCTGTGACCCTGCGGCTGGCGACGTCGCAGGACGCGGCCGCCATCGCCGTCGTCCACCGGCGCGCTATGCGGGAATCGCTGAGCTTTCTGCCCGACCTGCATACGGCGGAGCAGGATCTGGCCTATTTCTCCTGGCGCTTCCTGTCCGCCAACACTGTTTGGGTTGCCGAGATTGGCGGGCAGGTCGCCGGTTACGTCGGCTTCGACGCCGACTGGATCAACCACCTCTACCTCGTGCCGGAAGCTCAGGGGCAGGGGGTCGGCGACCTGTTGCTTGCCAGGGTGCTGGACGACGGGCGCGAACGCCGGCTCTGGACCTTCCAGCAGAACCTACGGGCGCGCCGCTTCTACGAGACCCGCGGTTTCGTGCTGATTCGCCTGACCGACGGCCACGGCAATGAGGAGCGCACGCCCGACGCGCTCTACCTCTGGCGCGCGCCTGAAAATATCCGACGGGGCTTGTAACTATCCGGCGGTTTGGGGCGTACTTCAAAGCATGAGCATCCAAGCTGTTTCCCGCCGCCACTTCCTCACAGCAACCGCCCTGGTCACCGCCGCTGTGGCCACGCTTGGCGCGAACCTCGCCAAGGCCGCCGCCGACGCCTACGCGGCGTCGCCGTTCCGCAAGCTCACCGACGCCGCCTGGAGGAAAAAGCTTCCGGCTGCCTCATATGGCGTCCTGCGCCACGAAGACACCGAATACCCCGGTACGAGCGCGCTCCTGAAGGAACACCGCAGGGGGACGTTCGTCTGCCTCGGCTGCGACCTGCCGCTGTTCAAGTCGGACTGGAAGTACGAAAGCGGCACCGGCTGGCCCAGCTTCTATGACGCCATCCCCGGCGCGCTGATGAAGAAGACCGACCTGAAGATCGGCGTGCCGCGCAACGAGTACCACTGCGCCCAGTGCCTGGGTCACCAGGGTCACGTCTTCGACGACGGCCCCCGGCCCACCGGCCTGCGCTACTGCAACAACGGCGTCGCGATCAGGTTCATCCCGGCCTAGAGTTTCTTGCCGCCCTTCGACGGCGCCGGCGAAGCGGACGGGGAGGGCGACTGGGAGGGCGAAGGCGATGCGGCCTCGCCGTCCTGCTGATGGAGACTGCCTGACCCCGAGATGTCGGTTTCCAGCTTGGTCGGGCGGGTCGTGAGGGTTACGTCCCCGGCGCCGGAGATGTCCACCTTGGCCCACTCGGTCGGCGCTACCGTCGCATCGCCGGATCCCGAGATCGCGACGTCGGCGCCCTTAGTCTTGAGCTGCCCAAGATCGGCCTCGGCCGAGCCGGAGATATCGAGTTCGACCACATCGGCCTCACCCTTCGCCGTGACTTCGGCATTGCCGGATAGGTCGAGACGCAGGCGGGGCTGCCTGTAGCCCTCGATCGCCAGGCTGGACGAACCCTGCAGGCCGAAGCGGCTGATGTCCGGCGCGGTCATGGTGATCACCAGCCGGGCCCAGTGGCGGCCGTGGCCGTGCTGATAGTCGATACGCCCATTGCGCACCTCGACGTCGTCCACCGCGCGCTTTGAGCCGCTTATGGTCAGCTTGGCCGGGCCGGGCGCCTGGGTGTAGCGGATCTCGGCCGGCACCTCCACCTCGAGCGTGTCGCCGCCGGTCCAGGCCAGTTCGCGGCTGCTCTGCGGGCCGGCTTCGCCGTGCGAACTGTCGCGGTCCCAGCGCTCTTCACCGATGGCCCAGTGGTGGCCGGGGCCAAACTTCCAGGCCGCGTGGCTGAGCGCTTCTGGCCCGCCGATGGCAATGGCCGTGGAAAGGGTCGCCACGCTGAGGACAAAGCCTGAGACGGCGATCATCACCAGGACGCGGATCATCGGGCTACTCCAACGGTTTGCGGTTCAAGGGCAGGGCGAAGAAGCCGGTAGTGGAGGCGGCCGTACCAGACGAGCGCGTTGACCAGGCCGATCGTGCAGATGGTCAGCACCGCGCCCACCGCGGCCGCGCCGGACATCAGGCCGATACCGGCCAGGATCGCCACCGCCGGTCCGCCGCCGATGCCGGTGAAGGGGCCTGCCGCGAAGACCACGCCGCCGGCGAAGAAGACGGCGATGACCGCCACGCCGATGCCGAAGACCGCGCCCGCCACGCCCATCAGGATGGGGAGAAGGATCAGGATGTCGATGGCCCCAAGGCCCAGCACAGCGAAGACCGCCGCGGCGGCGCCGGAGGGATTGCGGTTCTCCTCCCACGCCTTCAGGCCGGCCTCGGCGCGAAGCTCGCGGGCGAGGCGGCCGGGGTCGCCAAGCGCCGAGGCCACGTCGGCCTCGCTGCGGCCGGCGGCGGCGCCGTCGGCGAAGTGGGTCTCATAGTCTGCGACGATGTCGGCGACGGTCTGGCCGGGGAGGCCGGCGAGGCCCTCCCGCAAACGCGTCATGAAGGCCTGACGGGTCATTTCACCCCTCCTAGAATGCCTTGGACCGCCCCGGAAAAGGACGCCCAGGCGGCTTTTTGCGATGTGAAGCTCGCTTTTCCGGCCTCGGTGAGCCGATAGTATTTGCGCGACGGCCCGGCCGAGGACTCGACCAGGTGCGTCTCCACCAGCCGCTCGTTCTGCAGCCTGCGCATCAGCGGATAAATCGTGCCTTCGCCCATCCCGATCGAGTCGGAGAGCTTGCTGGCGATCTCGTAGGCGTAACTTTCATGCTGTGAGAGGAGGGCGAGCACGCAGAGCTCGAGCGCCCCCTTCTTCAGCTGGATTTCAATGGCTTCCGGCACGTCAGCGCCTCCTTGCGAGCCTTAGAGGTACGGCAAGGTAGTGGGCGGTGCAAGGTAGCTGTCATTAAACCTTAGTAACGTGGCGTATCCTTTGGGCTCCGGGGCGGGGCTAAAGCCGGTTCGCCGCTGCCGCCCTCGCCATCAGCATCTTCATGCCGAACCGATGAAACGGAACGACGAAGTAGAGATAGATTTTGCCCGCCAGATTGTGGACCAGGCAGATCGTGGACACCGTCACGCTGTCGCCCTCCTTTAGGACGGACAGCCTGAAATCCAGGTGCTTGTTGTCGCGTCCGGCAACGATCTCTCGTTCGTTGATAAGGAAGATCGGCCACGGTCCGATCTGGTCACCCACGCCATAGTGCTGGCGCACGCCAGTCCGCATGATCTCATCGACGCTCGCGGTTTGCAGGCCGCACAGCCGAGCGATGGCGTTTCGGATGATCAGCAGCACCTTAACGTAAAGCGGGTGGTGGCCGAAGATTGCGAAGAATAGCTCGACGACGCTCGTATCTCTATGAATCAGGGGTGCTCGATAGGCGTCTCGAAAATACGCGGCCCCTACCGCCTCCCGCCCCAGGCCGCTGTCTGCCGGAACGTCGCATTCGACCACCATGTTTCGTCTCGCCTGCCGGCAGGAACCGCTAGCTGCGCACCTTCACATAGGTCCCCGGCGCGTCGCCCAGCGGCTTCAGCTTGCCCTTCGCGGGATCGCGGGCGGGGACCAGTCCGCCGGAGCGCGCCTTCAGCCAGGTCATCCAGTGCGGCCACCAAGACCCGAGGGTCTCGCTGGCGCCGGCCTGCCAAGCTTCAAGGCTGTCGGGCAGGGCGTCATTGGTCCAGTGCTGGTACTTCTGGGCGACAGGGGCGTTGATCACGCCGGCGATGTGACCGGAGCCGGCCATGGTGAAGGTCACCGGTCCGCCGAACAGCCTGGCGCCCTTGTAGACCGAGCGGGCCGGGGCGATGTGATCCTCCTTCGAGGACTGCACATAGATCGGCGTCTTGACGGTCGAGAGATCCAGCGTGACCCCGTCCATGACGAGTTCGCCCTTGGCCAGCGCGTTCTCGCCGTAAAATTTGCGCAGGTAGAACATATGCAGGGTCTTGGGCATCCGAGTCTGGTCGGAGTTCCAGAACAACAGGTCGAACGGCTTCGGCTCCTTGCCCATCAGGTAGTTGGACACGAAGAACGACCAGATCAGGTCATTGGCCCTGAGCGCGTTGAAGGTGTCGGCCATAGTCTGGCCAGAGAGCACGCCGCCACCCTCGTCCATCTTCTGCTCAAGCGAACCCAGCCAGTCCTCGTTGGTGAAGAGCAGCAGGTCGCCGGCCTCCGAGAAATCCTGCTGCGCGGCGAAGAAGGTCGCGGAAGCGATCCGCTTGTCCCCTTTGGCCGCCATGTGGGCCAGGGTGGACGACAGCAACGTACCGCCGATGCAATAGCCTACAGTGTTTACCTGTTTGACGCCGCACTGCTGCATGGCAGCCTCGGTGCCGGCGTAAATGCCCTCACGCATGTAGTCTTCGAAAGTTCGGGTGGCGAGTTCGGTCGTGGGGTTCACCCAGGAGGCCACGAACACGGTGACGCCCTGGCTCGACAGCCAGCGGATCATCGAATTCTCGGGGCGCAGGTCCAAGATGTAGAACTTGTTGATCCACGGCGGGAAGATCACCAGCGGGATCTCGCAGACCTGCTCGGTCGTGGGAGAAAACTGCAGTAGCTCGATGATTTCGTTTCGGAATACCACCTTGCCGGGCGCTGTGGCGACGTTCTCGCCGATCTTGAACATCTCGTAGTCGGTCTGGGCGATCGACAGTTGGCCGCCGCCGCGCTCCAGGTCTGCGGAGAAGTTCGCCATGCCGCGCACCAGGCTCTCGCCGCCGGTGGCCATCACCTCGCGCAGGGCCGCCGGATTGGAGGCCAGGAAGTTTGACGGCGAAAACGCGTCAGTTAGCATCTTCATGAAGAATTCGACGCGCCGCTTGGTCATCGGATCGACGTCGCTGACCTCGGCAACCAGGCTGTTCATCCAGTTGGCGGTCAGCAGGTAGGACTGCTTGATCACGTCGAAGACCGGGTTCTCGTTCCAGTCCGGGTCGTTGAAGCGCTTGTCGCCCTTGGCCGGCGACACCACGGGATCGGGCATTTCGCCGGCCGCCCGCTTGGCTGTGTTCTGCCAGAGGTCGAGATAGCGTGAGAAGAGGTCGGCCTGTGCGCGCATCAGCCGGTCCGGCTGGGCAGCCAGGCGGCCCATCACCTCGGTCAGGGCGGGGGCCACGTGGAAGGGGTCCGGCGACAGGGCCGCGGGCCGGTCGGCCTGGCGCAGCGCCATCTCGGCGATTGCGCCCTGGGCGGTGAGCGCGGCGCGGGCAAGGTTCATGGAGAGCTTCTCCATCTGCGCGCGCTGGTCGTCGGTCATGGTCGGCAGGAGGGCGAACGGCGGGCTCGCGGGCGCCGCTTGGGGAATCGCGCGCGGCGCGGTTGGCCGGGCTTCCGCCGCGGGCGCCGCGGGCGCGGCCTTGGCCTTCGACGCCTTCTTGCCGGCCTTGGCGGCTTTCGATTTGCCGACCTTGGCGGGCGAGGTTTGCTCGCTCATGGGGTGTTTCCTCTCGATGCGAAAGCGCGCGGCCCTTTCGCCATCAGTCATGATCGCATAAGACCGGGACCGAGATGAAAGCGCCAGCCCGCCTTTTCGCAAACGTTCGCCATACCAGGATGGCTGCGCGCATATTCGCCTTCGCCGGAGCTTACGCCCTGACGGCGGCCTGCGGCGGCAATCTGCTGTCCGACACCACCATTGACCCGAAGTCGCCGATCGCGGCCGAGGCGGCCAAGGTCGCCAACGCCAGGACCGCGTTCCCCAAGTTTTCGGATATCCCGGCCGCGCCCACTGATGTACGCGCGCCCCGGGCCTTTGGCCTGGCGGCGGCCGACACCGTCCGATCGCGCGACGATATCGTGCGCGCCACCGAGCCCTCCACCTGGACGCTGCAGGGCGGTGACAGCACCAACGCCTTCGCGACCCAGGCGCGGACCGCCGCCGGGCCCCAGATCGCGCCGGCGGACCCTGCGGTCACCGAGGCCTTCGCCCGCGAGCTTCGCAAGCGAGCTACGCCGCCTCCGCCGCCCAAGAGATAGGGGCCTGCGGAGGCTGAAAATTCATCGAACCATGGCTTGGCTGGCTCCCGCCCGGAGTCTATCCAAGCCCGACCTCCGCATCGAATTCAGCCGCATCTGGGCAACCCGCGGCGCAAGCGTTTCCACATGACCCCCGATTTCCACCGAATCAGACGCCTCCCGCCCTACGTGCTGGAGGAGGTCAACCGCATCAAGGCCCGCCTGCGCGCGCAGGGCGTGGACATCATCGACTTCGGCATGGGCAACCCCGACATGCCGACGCCCAAGCA
>JBBREC010000172.1:0-7509 GCA_038203295.1 Caulobacterales bacterium | reverse complement strand
AACGGTCTTGCCGGTGCCGGGCTCGCCCTTGATCAGCAGCGGACGCTCCAGCGCCACGGCGGCGTTCACTGCGACCTTCAGGTCTTCCGTGGCGATGTAATTGTCGGTGCCTTCGAAACGCTGGCTCATTTGGGCTCCCAGATGCGAGCCCGCGCCCGCATTCGAACAGTTGTTTGTCTGGGGCCAACCTAAAGCGCGGCGCGCGTCATGCAAGCGGCTTGAGTGTCGCGCATACGGACGGTGTCGCCTCGCCTAGCTGTCGGGCTTCGAGAGTAGCTCGCCCTTGCGGTTCTCCGAATAGCCCATGTCCTGCAGGTCCTCGTCGCTAAGGCCCTTGGACTGGAAGTACGAAACGTCGTCCTCGCCGCCGGAGACCAGGCTGGCGTCGGCCACTTCCTCGTCCAGGCCTTCGATCGACGTCGCCACGTTCATGGCGTCCTCGTTGAAGCTGTCTTCCTCGCCGAGACCGTCGATGTCGTCCTCGCGCTCTTGGGTGGCGGCGCGGTAGTTGAGCTCGTCGTCCTCCTCGGTGTCGTCCTCGGCGATGGCGTCCTCGTCGAACTCATCGGCGTCGAGGGCCAGGGCCTCGTCGTCATCGCGGTCGCCGTCCGCCCGCGTCAGGTCCAGCAGCTCAGGCAGTTCCTCGAACGTGCGCATCGCGCCCAGGCCACCGTCCTCGTCGAGCATGGTCTCATCCAGCGCCTCGGCGCCATCCTGGGAGTCGGCTTCATAGGGTTCGGACATCTTGGCGCTCCTCGCTGGGGCGCCCGACGGCGCCGCTGCAAGCTTCAACCCCGAAGGTCGTTCAGCGTTCCTGGGTGAACGCCGCCAGGGCGTCGCCGACCTCGGCCATCACCGGGGTCCAGTCGCCGAATTTCTCCAGCTGGAAAACCCGGGTCTGGGGATACCAGGGGTAGCTGTCAGAAGTGCCGAGCCGGGTCCAGGAGCCGGGTACAGTGATCAGCCAGGTGGGCGCGCCGCAGGCCGCGCCGAGGTTGAGGGTGGCGTTGGAAAAGCCGAGCACCAGGTGCATGGCGCAGCAGAGCGCGGCCACGTCGTCGAGGTCCTGCCTCAGATCGATCCCGGGAGGCGTCCAGATATCGACGCCCCATGTCTGCTTCGCGAAGGTGATCTCTTCACTGCAGTCGCCGTACTGCAAGTTGACGAAGGTCGCGCCGGGCTGGGTCAGCACCGGTTCCCACTGCGCGAAGGGCGAGAAATAGCGGTGGCGGGCGTCGCGGCTCACTGCGCTCTTCCACAGGAGCCCCACCTTCGGGCCCGGAAGCTTTTCGATGAGGCCGCGCCAGTGCGCAACGCGCGTCGGATCGGCCTGCAGGAACCGCTCGCGCGGCGGATAGGCGTCGAGTGAGCGCCGGAATTCGCGCAGCAGCGAGGCGATCGGCGTCCAGAGGTCGAGGCCGCTGGGGTCTTTCAGGAAAGGCGCCATCCTCACCAGGCCGCCAGCGACGTTGTAGGTTGCGTGGGCGC
Source organism: Caulobacterales bacterium (assembly GCA_038203295.1). Lineage (GTDB taxonomy): Bacteria > Pseudomonadota > Alphaproteobacteria > Caulobacterales > Caulobacteraceae > Phenylobacterium. The sequence continues at coordinate 6,021 of JBBREC010000172.1, read as the reverse complement.
CGACCTCAGCCTGCGGGAAGGCGCGCTGAAATAGGGGTACGAGCCGCGACTCGACGGCCAGCGTCAGCCGGCCGGCCGGCCCCAGGCGCTCGACGATGTCGGGCAGGGTGTTGGCGAACAGCACCTCGTCGCCCAGGCCCTGTTCGCCCATCACCAGCAGGGATTTGCCAGCGAGATCGGTCCCCGGCGTCCACCGCGGCGCGTCGACTGCGAACTGGGTGGCGCCACTGAACTGCGGGTGCAGGCGCGCCTCGTAGTCGTCCCAACCTTCGCCGATGCGGCCCAGGTCGATGAGGATGGTGGAGCGGGCCAGCCGCATCATCTGGCGGTCATCCTCGGCGGCTGCGCCGGCCAGGGCCGTCTCGCAGTCTTTGAGGGCGCCGGCGGCGTCGCCTTCCATCAGCCTGGCGTTGCCGAGATTGTAGCGCGCCTTGGGGAACTGGGGGTCGAGCCGCAGCGCCTCCTGGAAGAATACCTGGGCGGTGGCGAAGTCGCCGCTGTCGGCCAGGATCGAACCCATGGTGTTCCAGAGCATGGGAACGTCGGGGGTCTTCAGGATCGCCGGGCGCAGGATCTCGATGGCTTCCTGGGCGCGGCCCTGGTCGCGGACCGCACAGGCCAGGTTGTTGGAGCCGTCGGGATGATCGGGGTGCCGGGCGAGGAAGTGCCGGAACAGCTTCTCGGCCTGCTCCGCCATCCCCATGCGGAAGGCCAGCCGGCCCATGTCGTTGGCCACCTCGCCATGGTCGGGCAGCAACCTCAGCGCCATCTCATAGGCCGAAACGGCCGAGGCGAAGTCGCCGGCCCGTTCGCGGGCGATGGCCAGCAGGTACCAGCCATAGCCGCTGCGCTCGTCCTGCTGCAGCGCCTTCAGCGCCCAGTCGCAAGCGGTCTTGGGATCCTCGGCGCGGATCGCGTCCACAGCGCTCTGCAGCATCGGGGCGATGGACATCGCCTTCAGATCTGAGATCGCGGCGTTCAGGCGGTTGAGCGTCTCGTTCGATCCGGCCTGCCCGAGGTTGTCGGGCGTGAGCTTCACCGACGGCTGACCCGCGGTCTGCAGCGCGTTGACGGACGTCGCGCCCAACTGGGCCTTGCGCGGCATGAACGAGGATCTCCGGATGCTGCTTCAGGTCTTGGCCGATCATGGCTAACGGAGGCTTAATTCGCTCGCACGTGGCCCGGAGTAGGCGCCTCCTGGGGGTGGCAACAGGCCGTTAACCTGGCCCCGTTAACTGTTGCGTGCGCCCGGCACATCGGAAGGCGACAATGAGTCATTCGAATCGAGACCAGATTCGTGGGCGTCGGAACTAGGAGGCGGGCTTGCCGCTTAAATTGTCGCTGAAGCCGGGAGAGAAATTCGTCCTCAATGGCGCCGTCGTCCAGAATGGCGACCGCCGCGGCGTCCTGGTGCTCCAGAACAAGGCCTCGGTGCTGCGCGAGAAGGATATCATGCAGGAGGCCCAGGTCACCACGCCCGCGCGCCGCATCTATTTCCCGGTGATGATGATGTACCTCGATGAGGCCAACGCCGAGCGGTACTATGACGAATTCGCCAAGCGCCTCACAGAATTCATGAGCGTGATCGCCAATCCCGCGATCCTCACCGAGTGCGTGGCAATTTCGAAGCACTGCATGTCGCGCGAATACTACAAGGCGCTGATGCTCTGCCGGAAACTTATCGAGTACGAAGACGAGAGGTTGGGCAATGTCCCTTCAGGCGTACCAGCAGGCGTCTAACCGCGCCGAAAGCCCTCGGGATTCCGAGTACCGGCTGTTCGGCCAGGTCACGCTTGCCCTGATGGAAGCGGCCAAGACCGATCCGGGCGACATACCTGGCCGGATCGACGCGCTGGACTGGAACCGCAGCGTCTGGACGGTTCTGCTCAATGACTGCTCCAGCCCCGAAAACCAACTGCCGGCGCCGCTGCGCGCCTCGATCATTTCCCTGGCCATCTGGGTTTCCAAGCACACCAGCGCCGTGATCCGCCGGCGCGAAGACATCCAGCCATTGATCGACGTCAATCGTATGATCATGCAGGGGCTGCAGCCGCGCTCCGTGGCGACGGCCTGACTCCAGGAACAGCGATGATTTCGGCGCTAGAACGCCTGCCTTGTGGCGGGCGCCGCGCCGTGCGTGCGACCTGGTCCGGGCCTGGGCGGTCATTTCTGCCGGGCGCTCGGCAAATACTGCCGAATGACGGTTGGCGCCGGCAAAAATTGCCGAGCGGCAACATGGATAATGGACCTATAACGTAGTCTTTTCATATGGTTGTGGAGTCTCATCTGCGGCGGGCATCTGGCCCAGCCCTTGCTCCATAGACGACAGGCGAAACGCCTACGGTTGCCAAAATGGCGGCCGAAGACCTGGAAAAAAGGACTACCTCTATGGCGAACTCCGTCAACACCAACGTCGGCGCGATGGTTGCGCTTCAGAACCTGAACGCGACCAACGCCGACCTGATGACGACCCAATCCCGGATCAACACGGGCAAGAAAATCAACAACGCCAAGGACAACGGCGCCATCTGGGCCATCGCCCAGAACCAACGCGCCACGTCGAACTCGCTCAATGCCGTCGTTCAGTCGCTGCAGCGCGGTCAGTCGACCGTGGATGTGGCCCTGTCGGCCGGTGAATCCGTTTCGGACCTGCTGGTCACGATGAAGGAAAAGGCACTGGCCGCTGCGGACGTCACACTCGACACCGCGTCGCGGACCTCCTTGAACAATGAGTTCGCGTCCCTGCGCGACCAGATCGGCAAGGTCGTGACCAACGCCGTGTTCAACGGCGGGAACATGATCAAGGCTTCCGGCACCCAGATTCAGGCGCTGGCCAACGCGGACGCCACCTCGGTGATCAGCGTCCAGGCTCAGGACCTGTCGCTGGGCGGCACTGTGCTGACGGCCAACATCGGCGCCACGGCGACGATCAACACGGTGGCCTCGGCCACGGCGATGATCGGCTTCCTGAACACCGCGATCGACTCGGTCTCAAGCGCGCTGTCCAAGCTGGGTACGGGTTCTAAGGCTCTGGGTCAGCACATGACCTTCATCCAGAAGCTCCAGGACACGATCGATGCCGGCGTCGGCAACCTGGTGGACGCCGACCTGGCGAAGGAAAGCGCAAAGCTCCAGGCGCTGCAGACGAAGCAGCAGCTGGGCATCCAGGCGCTTTCGATCGCCAACCAGTCTTCGTCCAGTCTCCTCAGCCTCTTCCGTTAAGAGGTCACGGGGCGGCGGCGGGCCTCGCGCCCGCCGCCGTCCGCCTTTTCCCAACCGGAGCGTCGGCGCCTTAAACGCCCACGACAGGCGAGATGGAAAACAAGGTTGCGAACGTCGCGGCCACACCCGATTCGACATACGGCCAAAGCCCGCCAATCCAGCGCCCCGAAACCGGGGCGTCCGCGATTGCGGCCCCGCCCAGCCAGGATCCGGTCGACCTGCGGCTCGTCATCGAAGAGGACAAGGCCAGCGGCCAATATATCTACAAGCAAGTGAACCGGCTCACCGGCGAGGTGCTCATGCAGTTTCCCAGGGACGACGTCCTGAAGATGCATGAGCGGCTGGGATATGAAGCCGGGGACGTGATCCGCACCAAGGCCTGATCCCCCAGCCCGCCAGAGGCTGGCCGAACCTTTAACCGCCCCGGCTTGCCGGTGGCGGGCGCTATCGGTTCCGGCGTTAACCTTCCGCTCACCATGAAATCCTAGCTTGCTCGCCAACAGTCCAGGCGACTCGCAAGGGTTGAGTCGTCGGAGGGGCCGGGGTCAGGAGAACTCGTTCATGTCGCTGAGCGTGCACACCAACAAGTCCGCACTCGTCGCGCTGCAGAATCTGAACAAGACGCAGACCGAACTCCAGCAGGTGCAGGGGCGGATCAATACTGGCCTGATGGTCAACAACGCGTCTGACAACGCGGCGGTCTGGGCCATCGCCCAGGGCCAACGGGCCGACATCGGAGCGCTCAACTCGGTCAAGATGAGCCTGGATCGGGCGCGCTCGATCGCCGAGGTCTCCGCCACGGCCGGCGAAACCGTCTCCGACCTGCTGGTGCAACTGAAGGAGAAGGTGGTGGCCGCAATGGACACGTCCATCGACACCTCCGCCCGTACCGCGCTCGACTCGGATTTCAAGTCGATCCTGCGCCAGATCACCCAGACGGTTCAGAACGCCAGTTTCGACGGGGCGAACCTGCTGGACGGCTCGCTGACCGGGAACCTCAAGTTCCTCGCGAACGCCGACGCCAACGCCTACATCACGCTTTCCAAGCAGACGTTGTCGCTGGGCGGCAGCATTATTACCCTGGCGGCGACGGCTTCGCTGGGTACGATCACCTTCGCCACCAGCATCCTGGCCCAGCTGTCGACGTCGATTACCCTCACCAACCAGGCCCTGGGCAACCTCGGCTCGCAGCAAAAGCAGATAGAGGGACACGCAACATTCGTGTCCAAGCTCACCGACGTGCTGACCACCGGGGTCGGCAACCTGGTGGACGCCGATTTGGCCAAGGAAAGCGCGCGACTGCAGGCCCTGCAGGTCCAGCAGCAACTCGGCACCCAGGCGCTGTCGATCGCCAACGCAGCGCCGCAGGTGATCCTGCGCCTGTTCCAGGGCGGCTAAAGCCTTTCCGTTGGGGCGTAATGAGGGTCCGGGCGGTGACGTTCGGGCCCTTTTTGCTGCGCCTTAACCTGCCGTCAGCCACTCCGGCGGCATAATCGTCCCGCGGAAGTTCCGTCCGCGAGTAGGCCCATGTCCATCGTCGGAATCGATTCGTCCGTTCTGCTCAGCATGTTCCAGTCGCGCGCTGGTACGCCGCAGAATGGCGCGTCCAATTTCGGGCCGGCGCCGGTCAAGCAGCCCTCCGCGCCCTGGTACAAGACCGCGACGCCTGCTGAGACCACCGCGCATGTGAAGGCCGCCCTGGCCGGCCACAAGCTGATCGACGAGAGCGGGCCCAAACTCGATGTGTCCGGCGCCAGCGCCGACTATCGGAAGCTGTTTGCGCTCTACCAGGGCCTGACAACGCTCAGCGACGTGGCGACGAAGGCCAACGCCAAGGGAATCACCGCCCTCGACAAGGCCCGTATCGACCAGGTGTTCGCCAAGGGGCTGAGCGAGATCTCCGCCTACGTAAAGAGCGCGGCGTTCGAGAACCTGCGCCTTAGGGAAGGGGAGGTTGCGACCTCCGCCAAGGCGAAGCTTGGCGTGCCCAAGGCCAAGACGGAATACCTGACGCCGCCGCTGACCAACTCCACCTCGACCGAAGTTGACGCCTTTCAAGGCACGGTAAAATTCACGATTTCGGTCAAACGTTTAGGGGCGACTATTGATGTTCCGATAGACCTTACCGACATGGGCGTCCAGCCGCGCACCATCGGCAATGTGGTCAATTTCGTGAACGACCAGTTGGCCGCCAACGGCGTTGAAACCCGCCTCGCGACACAGCGCCAGCCTGGCCAGCCCCGAACCATCAAGAGCGGTGGCCAGACCGTTACCCTGCCGCCCACTTCGGACCAGTGGGCGCTGAAAGTGAAGGTCGGCACCAGCGAGACTGTCAGCTTCTCGGCGCCCGCCACGGCCGGCGCGGTCTATGTCGCCCAGAACGTCGGCGACCCCGACCCGGACAAGAAGCCAGCCACGGCCGACGGTGTCACCCAGCGCCAGCTCTTGAAGTTTCAGACCGACACCGTCGACGTACCCGCGCCGCTCCAGGCCGCTGGGGAGGCCAACTGGGTTGATGGCCGCGCGTTCGCCAAGACGCTGGGGCCGGAGGTCAAGACCGTGCACGCCACCCAGGTCGGACCCGACGGCTCGGTCTATGTGTTGGCCGACATCACCGCGGCGACTGCCGGCCAGAGCATCAAGGGCGCCCAGGACGTGGCGCTGCTGAAGTACGATCCAGCCGGCCAGCTCCTCTACAGCCGGACCCTCGGAGCCGGCGGGACAGCGACCGGCCTTGGCCTGGCGGTGTCCGCCGACGGCCAGATCGCCGTGGCGGGTTCGGTGACGGGCGCGCTGAGC
>JBBREC010000171.1:0-7605 GCA_038203295.1 Caulobacterales bacterium | reverse complement strand
CGTTATGCGGTCTCCAGTCAACCGGAGACGAATTCATATGCTACTTCCCACAGGCGCCCTGGTGGCGGTCGTCGACGGCGAAAAGCTGGTGCTGTTCAGGAACACCGGCCACGAGACCCCCGAGCTGACCGCCCTGCCGCGGCCCGATATCGACGGCGCCGGCGTCGGCTCGGTTGGCCATCAGTCCAGCTCCGCCAACCCCGACGACAACACCCAGGCCGAGGACGGCTTCGCCGCCGGCGTCGCGGCCATGCTGAACAGGCGGGCGCTGGGCCCGGGCGACGACCCGGTCCTGATCGTCGCCGCACCCAAGACGCTTGGCGAGATGCGCAAGCATTTCCACAAGGCGCTGGAGGCCCGCATCGTGGGCGAGATCGCCAAGGACCTGACCGGCCACACCCCTGACCAGATCGCCCAGGCCATCGTCCGGCACTAGGGCTGGCCAGCAATCTTGGGCGCCTCAGGGAACCCGATGCCCGCGTCCGGTCTTCCCCGACCAACACCCACTTTTTCAGGAACAGTACGATGGCTGAGAACGGCATTCTGGGCATGGCCCAGGACGAATTCGGCGCCGCCGAGCGCAAGCTGGGCGAAACCCTTGGCTCCGACCACCTTCAGATGGATGGCGCCGAGAACCAGGTCAAAGGCGCCGCGCGCAAGGTCGCCGGCAAGCTGAAGGCCGGCATCGACCAGGCCGCCGACAGCGTTGCGGCCGGCGTCAACCGCGCAGGCGAAACCGCCCGTGACGCCTACGGCCAGGCCCGGCAACGGGTCCAGAAGGTCCAGGCGAGCGTCGATCCCTTCATCCAGGAACGCCCCTATCAGGCGCTGGGCATCGGCCTGGCGGCCGGCGTGGTGATCGGCATGCTGCTGACCCGCGGCGGCGGCCCGAAGATCATCTACGTCAAGCCCCGGGACTGACGGCGCAGACCGAGGCCGAGACGACCCTCTCTCAGAGACCCGCTCGTCATGACGGTGAGAGATAGAGGATTCGCCAACCCACGGCGGGCGGACGCCGCCAGCCGGGCTGCTATCAACTAACGCTATCATTGAAGTGTTCAAGACTGCATGCTCTGGTAGTCTTTCACTAAAGGCGGGGCGCTGATGGCCGTAACTCTGACGCGTGCGCGGCCGCCCGCGCCGATGCGGCGCTTGCTGGAATGGGCCGTGCCGGCATTCCTGTGGAGCGCGGTCGCCCTGGCGATGGCTGTCGCCGCCGCCTTCCTTTGCCTGCACGGTGACGAGATCGCCTCGCGCATCGGCGTGCCGTCCAACACGCTCACCCAGGCCGACAATTGGGGCAAGGTCCTGACCTTTGCGGTCGGCGCTCCGGCCGCGATCTTCGCCCTCTTCAGCTACGCGCGCGCGCAGGTCGAGACGCACCGCACCAACCTCTGGAAACGCAAGGAATTCGTTGCCCTGCGGTTCGACCGGATCGAGGGGTCGGAAAACTGCCGGACGGCCATGCGCCTGCTGGACTACAACGCCACCCGCGTCCGGCTGGCGGGTATTTCCCCTGAGGTGCGCCTCAACGACTTGGCCGTGATGTCCGCGCTCGCACCACGACCCCTGCGCGGGACTTACACGCCGCACGAACAACTCCTGCGCGAGGCCTTCGACGAGTTCTTCAACGAACTGGACCGGCTGGCCGTAATGGTGGAGGCAGACCTGATTGAGCCCGAAGATCTCAAGGCCTACGCGGGCTACTGGTTGGGTCTGTTCAACCCGACCGCGCGCGACCGTCCCGCGGCCTACGGCGCCATCCTGCGCCGCTACGTCCGTGTCTTCAGCTTCAGCGCCCTTGAGCGGCTCCTCGCCACGCGAAACCTCGCCTTCCCCGGTGACAAAACCCGCGCAGACGACGATGATCGCCAGATCTTGATCTTCGGCCAAGGTCGCGGCGTGCAGTGGGCAGCGCCCCCACCCGGAACCGCCTGGGAAGAGCTGATGGAAGCCAGCGCCTGATCAGCTGCGCGGCGCCCTGCGTCCAGGGATGCTGACCGTTGTCGGCGTAGTGACCGGAGACGTTTGGCAGACTGGCCGACATGGATTTAAGGGTCAGGGCGGACGGCAGCTTTTTCAATGCGACGGGGAATGGTCCTCGTGACTCCCTAATTCCTCAGCGTGTCCGCCTTCCAGCCGCCGCCTGCCGCCTGGTAGAGGCTCACCCGCGCATTGAGCTGGTCCGTTTCCACCTGCACGAGGCTCAGGTCGACGGCGAGCAGCGCGCGTTGGGCGTCGACGACCTCGAGATAGGGTGAATAGCCGGCCTGGTAACGGTTTCGGGCGTGTCGCAAGGCGTCCGCCGCAGCTGATCGCTGGGCCGCCAGATGACCCCGCTGATCAGCCAGCCGCGCCACGGCGGCCAGACTGTCCTCAACCTCTCGGAAGGCGGTGAGGGCGGTCCGTCGATAGGCGTAGGCGGCCTGATCCCGGCGCGCCGCCGCCGTCCCGCTCTGCGCCCGCAGTCGTCCGCCGTTGAAGATGGGCGCCAGCACGCTGCCGCCAAGCGACCAGATCGCGACCGGGTCGCCCAGCGCCGACGAGACGACCGCGCCGGCCGAGCCGGTCAGCCGGACCTGCGGCAGGAATTGCGCCCGCGCCGCGGCCAGGCTCGCATCGGCGGCGGCCAGCGTGAATTCCGCCTGGGCGATGTCCGGCCTCCGCCGCAAGAGGTCAGACGGCAGCCCGTCCGGGATCGGCGGGGCCCGCAGCGCGGCAAGCGAGAGACCCCGTTCGATCGACTGTGGCGCCTCGCCGACGAGCAGGCTGAGCGCGTCCTCCTGGCGGGCGATCTGCAGCTGGACCTGCGGGATTAGCTGGGCCGTCGCCTCGTACTCTGACTCGGCCTGGCGGAGCTCCAGCTCGGAGGAATAGCCGACCCGGGCGCGGTCTCGCGCGATCCGCAGCGCCTCGGCGCGGCTTGCCAGCGTCTCCCGCGCGACCGTGAGGCGTGCGTCGAGGCCGCGCAGCGTGATGTAGCTGCTCGCCGTCGCCGCCGCGACGCTCAACGCCGCGGCGTCCGCCGCGGCCTCGGTCGCCCGATAGCCCTGGCGCGCCGCCTCGACCTGGGTCGACACCCGGCCGAACAGGTCGAGCTCATAGGCTGCCTGGAAAACCGGCTGGGCGGCTGTAGACTCCATCGGGCGGCCAAAGGCGTTGAGGCTGCGGGATCGGGTCGCGCCCACGCCCAGGTCCAGCGATGGCGAAAGCTGAGAACGGACCAACTGCTCCTGGGCGCGCGCTTCGCGCACACGCGCGACGGCGATCGCGATGTCGGTATTTTGCGCCAGGGCGCGCGCCACCAGGGCCGCAAGGGCGGGGTCGCCGAAGCCGGCCCACCAGAGGCGATCGACCGGCGCCGTGGGCGACATCGCTGTGCGCCAGGCCGTCGGGGCCTGCACCCCCGCCTCCAGGGGCGCCGGCGGGTAGGGCCCCGCGCAGCCGCAGAGCAGCCCAAGGGCCGCAAGCGCGCCGGCGCGCCTCACGGGCGGGTGTCCACGCGCGCCTCGACCGACATGCCCGGCCGCAGCCTCGCCGTAAGCGGCTGACCTGGATCGAGAGTGATCCGCACGGCGATCCGCTGAGCGACCTTGACGAAATTGCCGGTCGCGTTGTCGGGCCGGATCACCGAGAACTCGCTGCCGGCCGCCGGGGCGAGCTGTTGCACATGACCCCGCAAGGTCTCGCCGCCCAGGGCGTCAATTTTTACCGTCGCGCGCTGGCCGGGCGCCATGCGAGCGGTCTGGCCCTCCTTGAAGTTGGCGACCACCCAGACCGTGCGCGGCACCAGATACATCAGCTGGCTCCCGGCGGTCACATACTGGCCGAGGCGGACTCCCAGTTCGCTCACCTGCCCGTCCTGCGGCGCCCGCACCACCGTGTTGGCGAGATCGATCTGCGTCAGGCGCTGGGCGGCCTGCGCGTTTTCGAGGGCGGCTTCCAAGCCCCCGCGCCCAACCACCACGGTGCGGACCTGTTCCTGGGCGACCGCCTGCTGCGCCTGCGCCTGCCGCACGCCGGCCTCGGCCTGACGCAGCGCCGCGAGCGTCTGGTCCCGCTCGCGCAGGGACACCGAGCCTTCCGAGGCCAGCTCGGATACGCGGCGCATGTCGGCCTGGGCGCGGGCCAGCTGGGCCCGCGCGTTGTCGACTGCCGCGGCCTGTCCGGCCAGCGAGGCCGTGCTTGACCGCTGGCTTTGCTGGGAGTTGTCCAGGCTCGCCGTCTGGGCCGCGACGTTGGCCTTGGCCTGCTCGACCCGCTGGAGGTAGACGCGGTCATCGACACGCACCAGCGGCTGGCCGGCCTTGACCAGCTGGAAGTCCTGCACCGGCAACTGGGTGACATAACCGCTCACCTGCGGCGCGATCACCGTCGTCTGGCCGCGCACATAGGCGTTCTCGGTGGACTGCACGAGCCGTTCGAACGGCGGCAGGCCCCAGGCATAGAACACCAGCAGCACGCCTGCGGCCAACAGCCCGATGAACAGCAGCGTGGCCCGGGTCCCGCGTCGGGGCGGCGCCCAGCCGCGCGGCGGCGGCTGCGGCGGGACGGTCGTCTCCACCGGCTCTTCGAGCCGTTGTGGGTCGGCCGGCGGGTCCTGCCGGTCGGATCGTGCGTCCATCATGTCTGTCCCGTTCGCATGCGCTGGATCTCGGCCAATTCGGCGCCGATCGGGTTGATCCCGTTTCGCCGTAGATGGAGCCACCGACCCCCGACCAGCAGGAGGGCGACCGCGGCGAGGACCGCGATCAGCAGGAACACGTCATTGAAGGCCAGGATGTTCGCCTCCCGGGTCGTCTGCTGGCCCAGCAGGGCCACGCCCTGCGCCTGCCGAAGGATCGGATCGCCGAGGACCCGGCCGTAGGCGCCGCCCAGCTGCTGCAGGCGCAACGAGACCTGCGGATCGGTGATCACCAGCGACTGCGCCAGCTCATGGGAGTGATACTTCTCACGGACGATCTGGAATGTGCCCAGCAGCGCCGCGCCGCCCAGTCCGCCCACGGTCTGGGAAATGCCGAACACCGCCGAGAAGCTGACCATATGGCTCGGGCCGCGGGCGAGCGCGCGGATGACCCCGAGCATCAGGGTCGGCCCCAGGAAGTAGACCGCCGCGAAGCCGATGAGCCCCTGGGAGACATAGAGGTTGGCCGGGCGGGTGAGGTTGGTCACGTGCGCGTCGATCAGCGCGCCGGCCAGGATCATTGCAACCGCGATCATGATCGGCCGGACGAGGTCGGTGGGGTCCAGCCGCGCGACACTGAGGGCGAGGCCCGCAAGCGTCGCCCCTGTCACGACGGCGTAGAGCGTCACGAGTTGGTCCTGGCCCATGCCGACCACCGTCATCAGCCCGAGCGAGCCGTAGGTCTGCTCGGACAGCAGGATGCGCATCACCGCCGCGACCGCGGCGAACCGCAGGACGTCGACACTGCGGATCCAGCGCGTGTTCAGCAGGGGATTGGCGCGGTTGTGCTCGATCAGCAGCGCCGCGCCGATCAGCACGATCGACGCGGCCGTGGCGTAACCGATCCAGGGGGCCGTCCACCAGACGATCCGTCCCTCGACCAGCACGGCGGTCAGCAGCGCCAGCCCGGGGGCCAGCAGCAGGAAGGTCAGCCCGTCGAGCGGCTCAAAGACATCGGCCCGGTCGCTGGGCGGCAGCCGCAGCAGGGCGATCGCGCCCAGGCAGACCAGCGCCAGGCCGAATTCGAACAGATGCAGGGTCTGGATGTCGCCGCCGCTCATCAACGCCGGCGAGATGACCCGCGACAGCGGCAGCGCGACCTGGGACAGGCCCAGGCCGATGATCATCCCGCCCATGCGCAGCCGCGCCGGCATCGCCTGCATGATGTAGAAGAACGACAGCGGGATCAGGGCGCTGGCGATCACCCCCGCCGCGGCGCGGATCACGAGCTCGCTCCCGAAGCTGTGGGCCAGGACTTCGGCGCCGGTCAGCAGAACGAAGCCCAGCAGGAAAACGCGGGTGATCCGCTGCAGCCCGAACTGCTGCCGGGCCTTGGTCAGCAGGAACCCGGTGCAGACATTGGTCATGGCATAGGCCGCGGTCAGCCATCCGGCTTCCGCGCTGGTGAGCCCGAGCGCGCCCTGGATCTGTGGCAGGTTGGCCAGCAGCAGGCCGTTGCTGAGGCCGCTGGTCAGCGCCACCAGCGCGCCGATCAGGGCATAGCCGATCCGCCGCGGCATGGGATGCTCTGGCGTCGCCGGCGACCCCAGCATCAGCGGCCGCTCCTGCGGCGGGAATTCATAGGCCGGGGCGTCGGGGCGCCTGTCCGCGGGTGATGCGGGCCCGCTCATGACCCGATAGGCCCGGGCAGGCCCGCGGGGCCTGCGCGCGTCACGCCAGGGGCCGGGTTCGGGCGGCGGGCGGGTGCGCGCCTTGCGTCATTCATGTGGCCTGATCCCGCCGGCGTTCGTCCGAGCCGCAGGGCCCTGGTTCCTCCTGCGGTAACGCTGAAGGTCAAGCCGGGTTGCGAATCGCGGTCGTCGAACCGCGGTTCGAACTTGGGGAATTAGGGGGGAATTAGGGGACACTAGGGAGAATTAGGGGACACTATACTTAATTCATCGGAGCGCGACTGGACTGGAGAATTAAGTATAGTGTCCCCTAATTCTCACTGAGCCTGCCGCCGCCTCGCCGCCGGAGCTCGGGGTGATCGCGTCATACCCCTCATCGAAGTTGGCCGCCGCCGTGGCCGTATTGGTCGAATTGTTGAAGGCGTTGGCGTAGCTCTGCGATGCTATCCGGGTTTTACAGCGTTGGTCGGTTCAAGGCGGTGAAGGAGATGGGCCCTTTCCGCCAAGACGTCGGGCGCAGCGTCCGCGGCGGAATTATACCTTACGAGCCTCTCGACGAGCTTTGTGTCCTTGAAGCCGCGATCGACGAGCTCTTCTGCCATGCCGAACTGCCGATGGAGAACGACTTCATGCGCAATCGTTCGACCTCCGTGAGCGGCGTTGATATCGACGCCACTATCGAGGAGCACATAGTAGAGTTCGAAGTCCTTGGCGCGCCGCCGAACCTTTTCGGCGTATGATGCGTTGGGATGCGCCGCCCGGTCCGGTGCCTCCTTCAAATGCCCAGCCTGGAACGCGAGTTCTAGGGCATTCCTACCGTCGCCGAATGCCAGCGTCGCATCGCCCTTCGCTGCCACTAGGGCCTTGAGGACTGCGGGCGGGCCGTTCTCGGCGGCGCGCATGACCGCGGTGTCCTGGTAGGTCTCGCTAACACCGCCAGTCCGAGCGACGAGGACTTGGTTGGGGTCGGCGCCACGTTCAAGCAGTGCCTCCATACCGTCGAGGTTCTCGCACCTCATCGCCCAGGTCAGGGGCGTCTGATCGGCTTCGCCCGCCGTCCAGTGCTCAGCCGCTGTTCCGTTCCGAGGCGCGGCAGATATCCGAACCGCGGCATTGATTCTCGCGCCAGAGCCTACGGCTTTCCTCGCCGCCACCACGTCACCGCGACACGCGGCCGCCGCGAGCTGCGCGGTTGGAGCGTCTTGGAAGACGGACTCCGCACTTTGCCCGGCCGCCGATTGGCCCATGCTGCATCCCGCCATCAACATCAAAGCAGCGCCGGCTCTGACA
>JBBREC010000170.1:0-7631 GCA_038203295.1 Caulobacterales bacterium | reverse complement strand
GGGCCTCGGTGGCGGCGACTATGGCTGGCGTTCGGGCGCGAGCGTCGGGCTGGGGACCAGTTTCAGCCTCGGCGGCGGACCCGCCGTGGCCTCAACGCTGGAAGTGGTGATGGGCAGGGGGCTGAAGCCGGCCGGCGCGGATGTCTACGATGCGCGCGGCGTGAAGAGCTCGATTGGCGGCCAGCACATCTAGCCGCCGCACTGCCGCCTTTGCGGCGCGGGGCCAGCCGTCGCATAAGGGGCTGATGAATCTCCTGTTGGTCGGCTTCGGCGGCGCGTTCGGCGCGATCTGCCGCTATCTCCTGGGCGTCCAGCTCGGGCGGAGCCTTGGGACCGGCTGGCCCTATGGCACCTTCATCGCCAACGTCATCGGTGGCCTGTTGATGGGCCTGCTGGTCGGACTGCTGGCGTTTCGCGGTGGCGAGGACCAGGAACGGCTGCGCCTGCTGCTGGGCGTCGGCGTGCTGGGCGGCTTCACCACCTTCTCGTCGTTCTCGCTGGAAGTCGTCCGAATGATCGAGACGCGCAACGTCGGCCAGGCCGCCGGATATGGGGCTGCGTCGGTCGTGCTGGCGGTTGGCGCGGTGTTCCTGGGCATGATCCTCGCGCGGCGCGTCTTCGCATGAGGGAAGTCCGCACGATGTTCGTGGACGACGGCGAGGATGGCGTGCGCCTGGACCGCTGGTTCAAGCGCCGCTGGCCGCACCTCAACCATATCCAGCTGCAGAAGCTGACCCGGTCCGGCCAGATCCGGGTGGATGGCTCCCGCGCCAAGCCCGACACGCGGCTGACCGCCGGCGCCCAGATCCGCGTGCCGCCGCTGCCCGACGCCCCGGAGCCGCGCGACAAGAACCAGCTCGATCCGCGCGAGGTCGCCTTCGCCAAGTCGCTGGTGATCTATGAGGACGACGAGGTGCTGGTGCTGAACAAGCCCGCCGGCATCGCGGTCCAGGGCGGCACCAAGACCGTGAAGCATATCGACCGGCTGCTGTCGGCCTGGGGCGAGGGGCTGGAGCGGCCCCGGCTGGTGCACCGGCTCGACCGCGACACCTCCGGCGTGCTGGTGCTGGGCAAAAGCCCGGGCGCGGCCGCCAAACTCGCTGGCGCCTTCGCCAAGCGCCGGGCGGTCAAGACCTACTGGGCGATCGTGTTCGGCTTCCCCAAGCCCGGCGAGGGCCTGCTGGACCTGCCGCTGGTCAAGAAGGGTGTCGGGGACCGCGAGATGGTGGTCCCGACCGACCCCAAGGATCCGGACGGCGAACCGGCCCAGACCGAGTTCGTCACCATCTCCCGGTCCGGCCCCCGCGCGGCCTGGATGGCGCTCTACCCGCATACCGGGCGCACGCACCAACTGCGCGCCCACATGCTGGCCATGGGTCATCCGATCCTGGGCGACCCCAAGTACGCCACGGACGCCTCCGACGAGCTTTCCGTCGGGCTGAAGTTGCAGCTGCACGCGCGCCGCCTGGTGATCGCCCATCCGTCCCGCGGGACGCTGACCCTTGAGGCGCCGCTGAGTCCCGAGATACGCGCGGGATTCGAACGCTTCGGCTTCGACGCAAGCGAAGCTGACCCTGAACCCTTTGGCCGGAGCCGCCGGTGAGCCAGGACCTGCTAGACCGCGCCGACGCGCTGATCGCCCAGGGGCGCGTGCACGAGGCCGTGCTGCTGACGCACGCCGCCGCCGATATGCCGAACCCGTCGCACACCGCGCTGGCGGCCCACGCTACCGTGCTGAAGGCGCTGGGGCGGACGGAGGAGGCGTTGCCGCTCGACGAGCAGGCCATAGCGCGGTTCCCGCAGAGCGGCGTGGCCTGGCATAACTACGCCGCAACGCTGGGGGACCTCGGCCGCGGCGCGGCCTCGAAGGCCGCCTGCGAGAGGGCCTTCGCGCTCGGGCTTGATGCGGCGGAGACCTGGGGCGTGCTGGCGCGTGCCGAACTGGCGATCGGCGACCACGACGCCGCCGAGGCCGCCTACCGCGAGAGCCTGAGGCGCGCGCCGGGCAACCCCTCCATCGCCGCCGAATACGCCAACGTCGCCTGGATGCGGCGGGGCGACGTGGCCGAGGCCGAGCGGATCATTGACGCTTGCTTCGTCGCTGGCGGCCCGCCGCCGCCGCTGCTGCTGGCCAAGGCCAAGCTCATCGAGGCGTCAGGCGACCTGACCCGCGCCGCCGACCTGCTGGGCGCCGCGGCCCAGACGATGGCGCGCGAGATGCCGCTGGTGCTGGCCGCCGCCCAGGCCGCGGTGGAGACCGGCCGGCTCTCCGAGGCCGAGCGGCTGGCCCGCCAGGCCGAGGGCCTGAACCCCGACGCCCGCAGTCTCTACAACCAGTGGGCCATCATCCATCTGGCCGCCGGCCGCCCGGCCGAGGCGCTGGCAAAGGCGCGGGCAGGTCTCGAAAAGCACCCGCAGGACCAGTCGCTGTGGGGATGGGCGGCGACGGCGGCCCGCGCCGTCGGCGACCCGCTCTATGCCGAACTCTACGACTACGACGCCATGGTGTGCGCCTACGACATCGCCGCGCCGGCGGGCTGGGACACGGTCGAAGCGTTCCTGGCCGATCTCTCCAAGTCACTGAAAAAACTACATCTCTACGCGCAGCACCCCTCCAATCAATCGCTGCTGCATGGCAGCCAGACCATGCATCTGCTGACGGGCTCCGACGACCCGGTCATCCAGGCCTTCTTCGGGGCCATCGACGCCCCGATCCGCGAACATATCGCCAGGATCGGCAACGGGGCGGATCCGCTGCGCAGCCGCAACACGGGCGACTATCGGATCAATGGGGCCTGGTCGGTGCGGCTGCAGCCCGGCGGCTTTCACAAGGACCACTTCCACCCGATGGGCTGGCTGTCGTCGGCCTTCTATGTCGAGACGCCGGACGCGGCCCTGGAGACCCCGGCCCGGGAGGGATGGATCCGCTTCGGCCAGCCGCCGTTCGCCACCGTGCCGCCGATGGCCCCCGAGCACTTCATCAAGCCGAAGCCCGGCCGCCTGGTGCTGTTCCCGTCCTACATGTGGCACGGCACCGTACCCTTCACGACGGACGAGAACCGCATGACCATCGCTTTCGACGCGATCCCGAAGTGAGCGGCTAGACCAGCCGGCTTTGCCGCGGCGCTGTCCGGGAGGACCGTGGGCTCCGGGACGGCGCGGGCCGCGATGGCCGCCTTCAGGTCCTGGTCGGCAAGCGCCACGTGAGTGTCTTCTTGCGCGTTCGTGTCCCGAGGCTCATTTGCAGCCCGAAACTAAGTCACGGCCAAGGCCGTCAGATTTCCGGAGAGCAACGGTTTTGCAGAAAGGTTTTCGCGAACCTGGCGAGAAGCCCAGGCGGTTCTACAAGGCCGTCGATATCGTCGAGGCGGAAGGCGGCTTCGCGGTCCAGCTCGACGGCCGCAATGTGCGCGGGCCCCGGGGCGGGCGCGTCGTGCTGCCGACCCGCGCCCTGGCCGACCAGGTCGCCGAGGAATGGGCTGCACAGGGCGACCACCTGGAGATCGCGCGCATGCACGCGACGCGGCTGGCCAACACCGCCATCGATTCCGTTCCCCAGGCCCGCGACGCCACGGCCCAGTCGGTGGCCGACTACGCCGCCTCCGACCTGATCTGCTATTTCGCCGAGGCCCCGCAGGGGCTGGTGGAACGTCAGATGCGCGGCTGGCATCCGGTTCTGGAACGCATCGAGGCCGAGGCCAAGCTCTCGTTCGCGCGGGCCGCAGGCATCGTTCACCGCGAACAGCCTGAGCAGACCCTGGCCGCCGTGAAGGCGCTGGCCCTGGCCCAGGACGATTTTGGACTGACCGGCCTGGCGTTCGGCGCGGCCCTGTTCGGCTCGGCGATCCTGGCCATCGCCCTGCAGCACGGCTGGATCACAGGCGAGCAGGCCTTCGAGCTCTCTCGGATCGACGAGGGCTGGCAGGAAGATCAGTGGGGCGTCGACGCCGAGGCGGCCGAGCGCACGGAACGGCTGCGCGGTGAGGCGATGATGCTTGATCGATGGTTTCGCGGCCTGGCGGCGGCCTAACGCCGCCGGTCGTGGGGGAAGCGACGCTCCAGGATCGGGAAGATCTGGACGCCTGACCCGCTCACCGAGAGGTCTCGAACGTGCTGCATGAACGCCTGCGAGCCGGGCTGAGCGAAGTGCTCGTCCAGAGCCGGTCGATCCGCCCACTGTTCGAAGAAGAACAGCCTCAGCGGGTTCTCACAGTCGGCATGGACGCTGTGGCTCAGGCAGCCGGGCTCGGCGCGGGAGCGGGCGACGTGATCGAGGGCGGCGCGCAGCAGCGCCTCGAAGGTCTCCGGTCGCGCGGTAAGGCTCCCTGTCACGATCAACATGGCGAATCCCCCCTGGCAGCCCAGATTGGGGCCAGGGCCGGCCAACGCGCAAGCTGGCGTGGAAATTGCGCCATTTCCTCCCGAGTCCACGGTCGTTGTGCCGAAATGGAGCGGAGCCAAGCCTGTGATCGCCGGGATCGCGCATATCACCGTCCAGAGCCTCGGTCGCACCGAGGGGATGGCCGCGCGCGCCTTGGCTGACGTCGCGCCGGTGACGGCCACGGGCCGTCAACTGGCCCGTCGCGGCGAACACGCTGCCTCGGTCGTGGCCCTTGCCCCGGCCGCCATGTCCGCGCTCATCGAGGCGCAGGAGCACATGGCCAGCGACGTAACCCCCGCGGACCGCAGCGCCACGGCCCAGAAGATCGATCACATCCTGGTCCGCCTCACCGAGAGTGCGCCGGCCACGCCCGCCGCTCAGCCCTCGCCTGGCGGCTTCTCCGTCCAGATGCTGATGGCCGCGCGCCAACAGCTTCGCGACACCTACGCCTGAGGGGCGTCTGATACGGGCGTCTCCCCCAGCGTGACCTTGCCTAGCTCGACGGCCGGCTCTAACCCTCCATCCGTGCAGGGAAGGGCCCGTCGGCGTGAAACATATCCTTGAAGAGCTAGAGAAACGTCGTGAGGACGCCAAGCTGGGCGGCGGCGAGCACCGGATCGCCAGCCAGCACGCCAAGGGCAAGCTGACGGCGCGCGAACGCGTCGACCTCCTGCTGGACGAGGGCTCTTTCGAAGAGTTCGACATGTTCGTCGAGCACCGCGCCGTCGACTTCGGCATGGCCGAGCAGAAGATCCCCGGCGACGGTGTCGTCACCGGCTGGGGCACGATCAACGGCCGGGTCGTTTTCGTCTTCTCCAAGGATTTCACAGTGTTCGGGGGATCTCTTTCCGGCGCGCACGCCCAGAAAATCCTCAAGGTCCAGCGTCAGGCGCTAAAGATGGGCGCGCCGATCATCGGTCTCTTCGACGCCGGCGGCGCGCGTATCCAGGAAGGCGTCGAGAGCCTGGCGGGCTACGCCGACATCTTCCTCGAAAACACCCTGGCCTCGGGCGTCATTCCGCAGATCAGCGTGATCATGGGTCCCTGCGCCGGGGGCGACGTCTATTCGCCAGCGATTACCGACTTCATCTTCATGGTGAAGGACACAAGCTACATGTACGTGACCGGCCCCGAGGTGGTGAAGACCGTCACCCATGAGGACGTCAGCCACGAGGACCTGGGCGGCTACCGCATCCACGCCATGAAGTCCGGCGTGGCCGACGGCGCCTTTGAAAACGACCTGGAGGCTCTGACCCAGGTTCGCCGCCTCATTGATTTCCTGCCGCTCTCGAACCGCGAGAAGCCGCCGGTGCGCGAGAGCTTCGACGATCCGGCGCGCGACGAGATCAGCCTCGACACCCTGGTCCCGGCCAACCCGAACAAGCCCTATGACATCAAGGAACTGATCACCAAGGTCGTCGACGAGGCCGATTTCTTCGAGATCAGCCCGGACTTCGCCAAGAACATCGTCGTGGGCTTTGCCCGCATGGACGGCCAGCCGGTGGGCATCGTCGCCAACCAGCCGCAGGTGCTGGCCGGCGTGCTGGACATCGACTCCAGCCGCAAGGCCGCAAGATTTGTCCGCTTCTGCGACGCCTTCGAGATTCCGCTGATCACCTTTGTCGACGTGCCGGGCTTCATGCCAGGCACCAAGCAGGAGCAGGGCGGCCTGATCCGCCATGGCGCCAAGCTGCTGTTCGCCTTCGCCGAGGCCACCGTGCCGAAGATCACCCTGATCACGCGCAAGGCCTACGGCGGCGCCTACGACGTCATGAGCTCCAAGCACCTGCGCGGCGACATCAACTACGCCTGGCCCACCGCCGAGATCGCGGTCATGGGCTCAAAGGGCGCGGTGGAGATCATCTTCCGCTCCGAGATCGGCGACCCCGAGGCGATCGCCGCCCGCGAGGCCGAATACAAGACCCGCTTCGCCAATCCGTTCGTGGCGGCCTCGCGCGGCTACATCGATGACGTCATCATGCCCCACGGCACGCGCCGCCGGATCGTGAAGGCCCTGAAGAGCCTCAAGGGCAAGCAGCTGACCAACCCCTGGAAGAAGCACGACAACATTCCGCTATGAGCACCAGATCCTCCCCAGGCCGAAGGCCGATCAGGGGGAGGTGGGTCGCGGCGCAGCCGCGAGCTGGAGGGGGTTGTCGCCCTGGCGCGTGCGGCAGCGCACGTAGCTAGGGTGTGTATTCATCCCACATCGCGGGAACGTCCCCTCAAGCGGACCCTCCGAAGGGCCGCTAGGGGGGGATTCCGGACCTCAAAGGGCTGGTTTTCGGAGGCCATGCCAGCCGCGTCCCCGGCGTCTCAGCAACCCACGACGAGATGTGCCACGCCCTGGTCGAACTGCCGGCACATTGACGAGAGCGGCATGGCTCCTGCCCGGTATCCTCCACAAATTAGAGGGGGTCCGGCGAAACCGGACTCAGCGGAAACGCGATGTCACGCACGCAGGCCCCGCGCTGAGACCGGAGCGTCGCTATGTCATCATAGGCCAACTTCGCGGGCTTGAGGCCGAGCTTCGGGGCATCGAGGAGGAGTCGCTCGTTGTGACTGGCGATGCGGGCCTCGACCGAATCCAGTTGCGACACCACCGTCAGGAGGCCGGCACGCTGTTCGCGGGTGAGAGACCCGTCGAACGCCAGCACGCCCAACCGCGACTCGAGGTCGGCCTCTTCCACCTGCAGTTCCTCGATGATCGCACTGCCGCGGAAGGAGCGCGCGAACAATGCGCGCTCCGTGCGGCCCAGATGCGATACCGCGCCCTGGGCGACGGCGTTGTCCCAAGGTGTGTGCGAGTAGAAGCCCTTGGGCTCGCGGACGACTTGCGGCAGCGCTGGCCTGTACCGCTTGGTGAACGGAATGCCGGTGGTCGTCGCGCGCCAGTCCGCGCCGTCCGCCCCGAGCGCGCGGGAGAGCTCGAGGACCCTCGCGTTAACGCATGGAAGCGACGCCAGGCGGATCATCGCGAATTCCAGGTTGGCGGTCGCGCCGGTTCGGAGGTTCTCCTCCGTCTGCGCCTCCAGGTGGCGCCAGTGCAGCCACTCGACGCCCTGCTCCGCGCCGAGCGCGATCAGGACCCCGATGACGATGGTGCCTATCTCTTTGACGAACTCGGGCCAGCCCTGCCAGGGCTTGGGTTTGTGGATGTCCATTCCCCCGCCCCCCGAAGCGTCACTAGCGACAGCCAAGCCGTAGCACGGTTCTCCAGAACGTCTTCTATGGGTCGAAAGCGGATAGT
>JBBREC010000169.1:0-7657 GCA_038203295.1 Caulobacterales bacterium | reverse complement strand
GGGGGTTCGTCCGGCGGCGCGGCGGCGGCCCTGGCTGCGGGCATGGTCGCCCTGGAGTTCGGCTCCGACATCGGCGGCTCGATCCGTGTGCCGGCCGCGCTGTGCGGGGTCTACGGCCACAAGCCGAGCTTCGACCTGATCCCCGGCCGCGGACACGAGCCGCCCGGCGCCGTCGGCGCGCCGGTCCCGCTGGCGGTGGTGGGGCCTCTGGCCCGGACCGCAGACGACCTGGCGGTGGCGTTGGCCGTGCTGGCCGGGCCGGACACCCCACAGTCCAGGGGCTACCGCCTGGCGCTGCCGCCGGCGCGGCACGCCGGGCTTTCCGACTACCGCGTGCTGATCCTCGACCAGCATCCGACGGCCGCCACCGACCGTGAAATCGCCGGGGCGCTCGACAGCCTGGGCGGCCGGCTCGACAGGTTGGGCGCGACGGTTATGCGGACCCACGCCGCGCTACCGGATCTGGCCAAGGCGCAGAAGATGTATGGCGCCATCCTGGGCGTCGCTCTGTCGCGCGGCGGGCCGGCGCCCTCGAAGATCACGGCGATGGAGTGGCTCGCCCTGCTCGATGAACAGCTGGCCCTGCGCCACGCCTTCGCGGCGCTGTTCCGGGAGGTCGATGTGGTCCTGGCCCCGGCGTTCGGCGCCGTCGCCTTCCCGCACAACGACACGCGCGGCTCCGAGCGCCAGATGGTCATCGACGGCCAGCCCTCGCCCTATTTCGACCAGCTCGCCTGGCCGGGCCTGGCGACGCCGGCCAACCTGCCGGCCACCGCCATCCCCATCGGCCAGACCAGGGGCGGCCTGCCGATCGGGGCGCAGGTGGTTGGCGACTATCTCGACGACCTCACCACCATCGGCTTCGCGAGCCTGCTGGAGCGCGAGTTCGGCGGCTTCGTCCCGCCGCCCGGCGTCTAGGACCACCGTCTAGTAGACGCGCGCGGGGCGCAGGGACGAGATCGCCCGGTCCATGCCGATCCGGCGGGTGTCGGCCACGTCGTCGTCGACGCGGGTGCAGCGGCCCCGGAAGTTGGCGTCCGCGCAGACGATCCACGGGCCGGAGCGCCGCTCCAGCCGGATCGAGCGGATGTGGTCGTTGAGGCCAAAGTTGTCGAGATTGGCGACCGAACGATCGAACCGAATCGACCGGCCCTGGAAATTCTTCCGGGCGTAGACCGTCACGAGATCGCCTTCACCCGGGGGTGGCGGGCGGATGCCGACCGGCGGGCGGCCGGGATAGCCGGGCCCCGGGTAGCCCGGTCCAGGCTGCGGTCGGCCGCCGGCGAGGCCCGCGCAGACCAGGGCGCCGGTGGCGTCGACGCTGATGTTGCTGCCCGGGCAGGAAAGGACGTTGATCGAGGACTGGCCGCCGCCTCGCACGCCGCCGCAGGTGGCGCTGAGCATCTGACCGTTCAGCTGGATGTCGCGGCAGCGCGATGGATAGTCCCCCGGCGGCATGGGCTGGGCGGTGGCTGCGCTCCCCGTCGTCAGGACGGCCAGAATCGCCAGGCCAAGCATCTTGCGCATTGGATCGCCTCCCTCGCCGCGGGCGCGGCCATGCACCGACAACGCGTCGACGGGCGAATTGCTCCGCTTCGCCTCACTTGGGAATGGCGAAGGCCATCACGTAGTCACCCCGCGCAGGCATCATCCGCGCCCCGCCCGCCGAGACCACCACATACTGCCGGCCGCTCGAGGGCGAGACATAGGTCATGGGCGTGCCGCCGACTCCTACGGGCAGCTTGGCCTGCCAGACCACCCTGCCATTGCCGCTGTCGTAGGCCCGCAGATAGGGATCCTGGGTCGAGGCGTGGAAGGTCAGGCCGCCGGCGGTAGAGATCGGACCGCCAAGGCCGATGTTGCCCAATGGGATTTTCAGCCCCGAGTGCAGGCCGAAGGGCCCGGAGTATTCCGCCGTTCCCGCCGGAACCTGCCAGGCCACCCTGCGGGTCTTCAGGTCGACCGCGGTAAGGGTCCCGGTTGGCGGTTGCAGGCAGGGCACCATCAGCAGCGAAAGCATCCAGTCGTTCTTGCTTTCGTAGGACTGGGCGTCATGCCCCTTCGCCGACCGCGCGGGGACGATCGATAGCGACATCCGCTTGTCCTTTGTGGGGATCAGCCTGACGGTCATGGCCATGCGCAGGTCGGGTACGATCAGCAGGTCGCGCGCCGGGTCATAGGCGCCGCTGCCCCAGTTCTGCCCGCCGCCGTTCGACGGGTACTGGATCGAGGTGGTCTTGCCGGGCGGGGTGAAGTCGCCGAGGTAGCGGGCGGACTTGAAGGTGATGCGGCAAAACAGCTGGTCGATGGGGGTCGCCCCCCACATCTGGGCCTCGGTCAGCTTCTGGGCGCCGATCGCCGGCATGCCGGTGGAATAGGGCTGGGTCGGCGAAGTCCACTCGCCCTTCTCGGCCCCGCCGGGGACCGGCTTCTCGACCACACGGGTGAGCGGCGCGCCGGTGGCGCGGTCCAGAACGAAGATCTGGCCGCGCTTGGTGAGCTGGATCAGCGCGGGAGTTCTCGCGCCGCCGCTCACCGGGAAATCCACCAGCATCGGCTGCGAGGGGACGTCATAGTCCCACACGTCATGGTGGGTGGTCTGGAAATGCCAGCGCTCCTTGCCGGTCGCGATATCCAGCGCCACCACCGAGGAGGAATATCTGTCCGAGGCGTCGGTGCGGTGCGAGCCCCAGTAGTCGGGCGTGGCGTTGCCGGTCGGCAGGTAGACCAGGCCCAGCGCGGTGTCGAAAGCCGGCGTCGACCAGACATTGGGCGTGCCGCGCGTGTAGGTCTTGCCGGGCGGCGGCAGCTTGTCGATGGTCGGGTCGCCCAGGTCCCAGGCCCAGACCAGCTCGCCGGTCTCGGCCGAGAAGGCGCGCACGGCGCCGGAGGGCTCGCCGAGCTCGCGGTTGTCCATCACCCAGCCGCCAACGATGATCCGGTCGTTGGCCACGGTGGGCGCCGAGGTCTGGAAGTAGAAGCCGCGCTTCACCGCCCCCATGCCCTGCGTCAGGTCGACGACGCCGCCTGCGCCGAAGCCGGGGCAGCGCTGGCCGGTCCTTGCGTCCAGCGCGAACATGCGCGCGTCGATGGTGGTCGAGATGATCCGTCGGTCGCAGACCGCCGGCGGCCGCGAGACGCCGCCCAGATAGACCGGCGGCGCCGGGCGCTCGTAGTAGCCGACGCCGCGGCAGCGGTTCCAGAAGAACGGCTTGACGCCCGGGTCGTGCCGCCAGCGAACCTTGCCGGTGTCAGCGTCGACCGCGATGACGATGTTACGCGGCGTACAGATGTAGACGGTGTCGCCGATCTGGGAGGGCGTGTCCTGGTCTTCCGAACCGCCCTTGGCCACGTCGCCGGTGCGCACGGTCCAGGCGACCTTGAGATTCTGGACGGTCTTGCCATTGATCTGGTCGAAGGGGGCGAAGCGGGTTCCGCCGGCGTCGCGGCCGTAGTTGCGCCAGTCGCCCGGCTGGCCGGCGACCGCCATGGGTGTCGCGGCCGCCGCGGTCTTCGCCACGCCCATGCCGGAGGTTCTGGCCAGGCCGATGCCCAGCAGCACGACCGACGCCACGGCCCCCAGGGAGATCAGCCGCAGGGCCAGCGTCCGCCCGCCCGACTTCGGCAGGCCCAGCATCGTCAGCAGCACGATCAGCGCCACGACCAGAGGCGAGAACACCCGCGGGATCAGCGGCCAGAAGGCCACGCCGGATTCCCAGACCGCCCAGGCCAGGGTGCCCAGCAGCACCAGGGCGAAGACCAGGCCGCCGGAGGCCTTGCCAAGCCAGAGCAGCACACCGGCCACGACCAGGCCCAGGCCCGCCAGGAGGTAGTAGGGCGACCCGTGCAGCAGGGCGAGCTGCGCCCCGCCGATCAGCAGCGGCAGACCCACCAGCACGACGAAGCCGGCGCCGATCCTCGTCGCAAGACCTGTCTTCCAGGTTTCCGTCTCTGCCATCCAAGCCTCCCCAGACTTTATTGCGCGGAGCTTAGGGGGGAATGGGCGCCATCACCAACACCTCCGCTCATCCCCGCGGAGGCGGGGACCCAGGTGTTTTGTGTTACTGCGCGGATCAGACCAGCATCCCTTGCAGGACCAGCGCGGAACGAAAAAGCCTGGGTCCCCGCCTCCGCGGGGATGAGCGGATGAAAGAGGGCCGGTGAAGATCGCCATTGTCGCCATCGGCCGGCTGGCCCGGTCACCGGAGACCGAGTTGGTGAAGCTCTATGTCGAGCGCGCGACCAACGCCGGCCGCGCACTGGGCCTAGGGCCGGTCGAGGTGGTCGAGGTCGAACCGCGAAAGGTCGGCAAGCCAGGCGAGGCCGAGGCGCTGCGCCCGCACCTCGTCGACGCCCACGTCATAGCCTGCGACGAGCACGGAACCGCCCGGCCCAGCCGCGCCTTCGCCGGGGAGCTCGGCCGGCTGCGGGACGACGGCGTGCGCAAGGTCGTGTTCCTGATCGGCGGGGCCGACGGCCTCGATCCGGCGCTGCTGGCCCAGGCCAACGGCAAGCTGGCGTTCGGGCCCCAGACCTGGCCGCACGCCCTGGCCCGCGCCATGCTGGCGGAACAGGTCTATCGGGCCGTGTCCATCCTGGCCGGATCGCCGTATCACCGCGACTGAATGCACCTGCGCCGCGCCCTTCCCGTCAGCCTAGCCGCCCTCGCCGTGGGCGTCGGGGCCATGGCCGTAGGCCAGGAACGCCTGGCGCGCCTGAATGTGGAGGAGACCCACCTGTCCGCCGAGCAGGCGCACAACATGAGCCAGCTTTCCCGCCTGCTGTCGGTGCTGCAGCAGCTGCGCCGCGACCCGCCGCCGGCTCTGCTGGTCAGCCCCCGAGACGCCAAGGACGCGGTGCGCGCCGCCATCCTGGTGAAGGCCATGACGCCGCAATTGCAGGAACGCGCCATCGCCTATTCGCACCAGGCCAATGAGATGATGCGCCTGCGCCGGCTGGCCGCCGTGGAGAGCGAGGCGTTGTTCACCAATGAGAGCCGGCGCGCCGACGCCAAGCCGATGCCCTCGGACACGCCGGAGCTGCGCGGCCCGGCGCCGGGCGTCCCGGATGCGGCCATCAGCCCGCCGCAAAGCCTTACTACCCCGACAGCCGGGCCGATCGTGCGGCGGTTCGGCGACACCCTGGCCAGCGGCGGCCATTCCAACGGGGTGACCATCGCCGCCGCGCGTGGCGCTCAGGTGGCCAGTCCCGGCCCTGCGGTCGTCCAGTATGTGGGCCCCGTGAAGGGTTGGGGCGTCATCTTGATATTAAGACTGGCAGGCGGATACCATCTGGTGCTTGCTGGGCTTGATCGAACCTCGGTCTCGGTCGGGCAATCTGTCGCGGCCGGCCAGTCTGTCGGTTCGATGGCGGATGGACGACAATCAGGGGGCAGGCCGCCCTCCGCGGAACTCTACCTCGAGGTCCGCGAGCAAGGCGTCCCGGTGGATCCCGGGCGCTGGCTGAAGACAAAAGCGGGCTGAGCGCGCGAGCGCTTCGGGGGGCTCGCAAACATTCGCGGTTTCGGCCGCAAGGGAGCCTGAGGCGGTTGATGAAGAAGTACCTCCTGATCGGCGTTTCGGCCTTTGTGCTCGGCGCGGGCTCCATGGCCTACGTCAGCCAGCACGCCATGGCGGCGGCGACGCCCCGCGCCCAGACCTACCGGATGCTCGGCCTGTTCGGCGACGTGCTCGACACCGTCGAGCGCCAGTACGTCAGCCCGGTGGATGACACCAAGCTGATCCACGCCGCGCTTGAGGGCATGCTGACCTCGCTCGATCCGCACTCCGGCTACCTCGACCCCGAGAACTTCGACGACATGCGCGATCAGACGCGCGGCGAATACGGCGGCCTCGGCCTCGAGGTCACCAGCGAGGACGGCGTGGTCAAGGTGATCTCGCCAATGGACGGCACGCCGGCCTTCACCGCCGGCGTGAAGCCGGGCGACTACATCACCGCCGTCAACGGCGACAGCGTGCTGGGCCTGTCGGTCAACGACGCCGTCAAGCAGATGCGCGGCAAGCCCGGCGAGACGGTGACGCTGACCATCGCCCGCGAGAAATCCGATCCGTTCGACGTCAAGATCGTCCGCGAGGTGATCAAGCCCAAGACCGCCGTCGCCAAGCTCGACGGCGACTACGGCGTGCTGCGGATCTCCGGCTTCAACGAGAAGACCACGGACGAGGCCGAGGCCGCTTTTGCCGAGATCAAGGCCAAGAACCCCAAGATGAAGGGCCTGATCATCGACCTGCGCAACAACCCCGGCGGGTTGCTGGACCAGGCGGTGAGCATCTCGGACCTGTTCCTGGAGGGCGGCGAGATCGTCAGCCAGCGCGGCCGCGATCCGCGCGACGTCGAACGCTACAACGCCCGTCCCGGCGACATGACCGGCGGCCTGCCGATCGTGGTGCTGATCAACTCCGGCACCGCCTCGGCCGCCGAGATCGTCTCCGGCGCCCTGCAGGACCGCAAGCGCGCCGAGGTCGTCGGCCTGACCAGCTTCGGCAAGGGCTCGGTGCAGACGGTGATCCCGCTGCGCGGCGGCGTCGACGGCGCGCTGAAGCTGACCACCGCCAAGTACTACACGCCGTCCGGCCGCTCGATCCAGAAGACCGGCATCGAGCCGGACCTGGAGGTCGCCTCCAGCCGCGATGAGGCCCAGACCATAGCCAACCGCGCCTACCAGTTCTCGGAGGCCTCCTTCAAGAACGCGCTGAACGCCGACGAAGGCAAGGTCCGCAAGGCCCCCCACGCCCCGGCCGAGGCGCCGCCGGAAACCTTCGACCTCAAGAAGGACTTCCAGCTGGCCCGCGCCGAGGACGTGCTGAAGTACGGCTCGGTGGCGATGACGCCGAAACTGCCCAAGCCGACCGCCCGCCTCGCCGAGATCATCAGCAAGGCCAAGGTCGCCGAGGTGAAGCCGCCGCTGACCAAGTAGGGTTAGCCGGGCGGCAAATTCGCGCACAGGGGGAAGGTTTGCCGCAAGCGGTGAATTTCAGAGTATACGAGCCGGGAATCTTGGGATGGCGTCCGTATGCGTAAGCTCCTTGCAACCTGGCTGGCCGGCGCGGCCCTGGTCGTCGCGGCTTCGCTTGGCTCCGCGTCGTCGACCAGCGCCGCGCTTACGAGCAAGGTCATGGGCGCAGCCGGCGCGAATGCCCCGGGCCTCTATAACCCGATCGTGCTGACCACCGTCTCGGGCCAGGCCTTTGATTTACAGTCCGTCGATCTCGCGCTCGGCCCGCTCAACCCTCCAGGTACGGACACGGTCCACGTCATCGGGGACTTTGGCGGCGGCGCCTTTCAATACGTCGACTTTACGGTGGGATATCCGTTCGTCACACACACCCTGAATTGGGTGGGCCTCCAGTCGCTGACGTTCAGCCCGTTGTCGGAGCAGGTTAACGCCGATGGCGAATCGTTTTGGGGTTACCTTGCGTTCGACAACATCAAGTACTTCACCGTAGGCGGCGGCGCGGCTGTCGTGGATTTCGAGGATCAGATCGCTGGCGGGAGCTCGTTCCTGGCGAACGAACGGGTCGCGGGCGGCATGCATTTCGACTTCTGGTTCAGCGGCATATATGGCCCCGGCCCCGGCGAAGCCGTCGATTTCCCGACGGGCAGCGTCCCCGAACCCGCGACCTGGGGCCTGATGATC
>JBBREC010000168.1:0-7723 GCA_038203295.1 Caulobacterales bacterium | reverse complement strand
CCTGCCTGACGGCGGCGGCACAGGATGTAGAAGCGCGGGCGCTGTACCTGGCCGCGGCCGACTGTCTCGGCGCCTGGTGGGACGCCCACCCGGGCCATGGCTTCGACGGCTGATGCCTGAACGGAGTAGCGGCGGCATGTCCCGAACCTTCCTGATCCACCTTGCGGGGCTGGCCGCCCTGACCGCCGGCGCGCTTCGGATCGGCACGGCCTTCACCGGAAGAATCCAGATCGGCGACCCGGCCGAGCTGGTCTATCTCGTGATCGACCTCGGCCTGCTCGTGGGCGTGCTCGGGGCGTACCTCTGCCGGCTGCGGGACCTGGGCCGGCTGGGCTTCGCTGGTTTCGCCATCGCCTTGCCAGGCGCGGCCAGCATCGTCGGGCCGGACGGCAGGATGTTCGGGATCGAGCTCTACGCCGTCGGCGGCGCGGTTATGATCCTGGGCCTGGCCCTACTGGCGGTCGCTCAGTTGCGCGCCAGGATCGGCCGGCTTGGGTCGTCCCTCGGCTGGCTCGCATCCCTGGCGGCGATGGCGGCTACGCCGCTGTGGTCGATAGCGTTCATAGTGCTGGGCGTGACCTTCGGCCTTGCCTTCGTGGCCCTAGGTCTCGAGTTGCAGCACGAGACGAAGGCCGCCTGACTCCCGAAAGCCCTACTTCGGGACGAAGTGGACCTCGCAGCAGGAGCAGGGTGTGAGGACCAGGCATCGACTGGAGCGTCTGACCACCCGGGAAACTACGGCGGACCCTGCGAGGTCTGCAAAGCGTGGAAACCGGTCCGGGCCCTTCCCAGCGTCAGGCGGTGACGCGCCCGACGAATTTCCATGGCAGCGTCGTTCCGGCCAGGAACGGGACCACCGTCGCGCCCCCCGCCGGGAACTGCGCGTCAACCTGCCATTCCGTCCTTGCCAGCGCCACCCTTCCGTCATTGAGCGGAAGGCCATAAAATCGGGGCCCATTTTCAGAAGCGAAGGCCTCCAGCTTGCCCAGCGCGCCTTCCTCCTCGAAGACCGTCGCATAGCTTTCCAGTGCAACCGGCGCGTTGAAAATCCCGGCGCATCCGCAGGCCGCCTCCTTGTCCCCGACGGCGTGCGGCGCGGAGTCGGTGCCCAGAAAGAACTTCGGATTTCCGGAGGTCGCGGCCTTGCGAAGCGCCAGACGATGAACCTCGCGCTTGGCCACGGGCAGGCAATAGAGGTGAGGCCTGATCCCGCCCTCGAACATAGCGTTGCGGTTGATAATCAGGTGATGAGGCGTAATCGTCGCGCCGACCAGGGGGCCGGCGGATTCAACGAACTGGACCGCGTCGCGCGTGGTGATGTGTTCGAAAACGATCTTGAGCCCCGGAAAATCCGTGATGATCTTCGTCAGGATGCGATCGATGAACACGGCCTCGCGATCGAATATGTCGACGTGCTGATCGGTAACTTCGCCATGAATCAGCAACGGCATGCCGATCCGCTCCATGGCGGCTAGGACGCCACGGATGTTTCGGACATCGGTCACCCCGTGGGCGGAGTTGGTCGTCGCATGGGCCGGGTAAAGCTTGCAGGCGGTGAACACGCCCTCATGAAATCCCCGTTCGATCTCGCCCGCCTCGATGCCGTCGGTCAGGTAGGCGGTCATCAGCGGCGTGAAGGCCGTTCCGGACGGCAGCGCGCCGGTGATCCGGTCGCGATAGGCCATGGCCGCGGCCACCGTTGTCACCGGAGGCGCGAGATTCGGCATGACGATGGCGCGGGCGAACTGGCGCGCGGTCTGACCCGCCACCGACGCCAGCATGGCGCCATCGCGAAGATGCACATGCCAGTCATCCGGCTGGCGGATCAGCAAGCGCGTTGACGAAAGAGGGACGGCTTCCAGGCCGGTCGACGCTGGTTTGGACGTGGGCAAGAAAGGTGTCTCCGCGAAGGCGCCGTCGATATCACAGGTTTGCCTCGACAGAGACCATGACGTCGTTCAGCCGCTTGAACCATAGGGTTCAAGGCGCATCGGCCGGTCAGGTCGGTTTCTCCATGGCCGTCTGGGCAACCCTTTCTGCGGCGTGATTCCTGCGCGGAAAACAGGGACAGCTGTGCCACTGACCATCCGCGGCGCGACGCGTCAGCGTCAATAGAATTGACAGCCGCAAGAGAAGGCCTGCGCTTGCCCTGGAGGCAATTGCGGCGCTGCAGCGGTCAGGGGATCGGCACTTCCAGGAAGAGTGTCAGCATCCGGCTGAGCGAGCGGCTGGCGAAGGCCGGCACGTCCTCGGCCGGGTCGGCGCTGTGCAGGGCGCGCTGGATCAGCGCCGCCTCGACCGTTCGAAGGCCCAGGATGCAGGCCTCGTCCAGCCCCTCGCTCAGTCCCTCGCCACGGACCCTCAGGAAGTCGGCGAGCGTGCGCCCGGAATGGGCGTCGGCGTCCATCAGCGCCGGGCTGTACGCCCCCCGGGGGTCGGCGAGCGTGCGCTGATAGAGCGCCCGGAAGAAACCCGGATGGCGCTGGATCACCCGGCCGGTGTTCTCCACCAGCGTCCGGATCACCTGGGCGGTCGGCACGCCCGCCCAGTCGGGCTGGGCGAAGAACCGGTCGACGTTGTCGCGGGTGCGCTGGGTGAACTGGCCGTGCAGGGCCTTGAATAGCGCCTCCTTGTCGCGGAACCGGCGGTAGAAGCTGCCGATCGAGCAGTTTGCGGCGGCGGCGATGTCGCTGACGTGGGCCTCGTCGTAACCCTTCTGGGCGAAGACCTCCTCGCCGGCCTTCATCAGCCGGGACTGGGCCTCGCGGCTCCGCGCCTGGTTGGCGGGAATGACCCCGTCGATCCCGTCAAGGTCCTCACTGTCCGCCGCCAACCGCCTGCCTTCCATCCGAAGTCTTCCATCCGGATTACGCGCGCCGGGCCCCCTACGCACAAGCTTGTGTCAGGCGCGCGCGGTCGCCCCGGACTTGAGCAGCCGCCACTTGAGCTGGTCAAAGCGATCCTGGCCAAAGAAGGGTTCGCCGGCGAAGGCCATCAGCGGCACGCCGTAATGTCCGGCCTCGCGCTGAGCCAGCTGGTTGGCCGCCATGATCGCGTCGAGCCGCTCGGGCTCGGCGGCGGCGACCGCGTCGAGCCGGGCCAGGTCCAGGCCCGCGCGTGCGGCGGCCTGCGCCAGATGATCGCCCAATTGCCAGTCGCTGGTGGTCCCGCCCCAGATCAGGCGGCTGACCTCGTCGAGAAACGCCAGCCCCTTGCCTGCCTCCACCGCCGCCGCGCCCAGCCGGGTGAGGCGATGGATGTAGGGCTGCTCACGCGGGTACTGGCCGGTGGCCATGTCGCGCTGCACCGGATCGGGCCGCGCCCAGCCGAACGGAATGCCCAGGAACTCCGCTGTGCGGAACACGTCGCGCATGAAATAGCTCTGCCAGAGCGGATCGTTCTTATCGAAGAACTCCGGCTGCCGGACCGCCAGCGGATAAACGACGCGCACGTTGCACGCGACGTCCAACTCCCGCTCCATCGCCACCAACCGCCCGGTCACGAAATATGAATAGGGCGAGCGGAAGGACCAGTAGAGGTCGTAGGTCAGGGTCATGCCGCTGCCTCCTCGGCGATAAGCGAACAGCCATTCCGGTTCGAAGCCCGCCTGTCAATGCGCCCCGTGTGTTCGGGCTATGCGCCGCGCGCCTGCAACTCCAGCACCGCCGTCAGCAAATGATAGAATGAGGTGGCTGGGGACGGCTCCGCGACAAAGGTCCCGTCGGCCCGCATCTTGTCGCGCCAGGTCCCGCGCGCCGGCGTGTCGAGATATTTGGCCAGGCCCTGGGCGGCGCGCAGCACCTGGGCGTCATCGCCGAAGAACAGCGTCGCCTTCAGGTGCTCGGTCTGGGGCCAGAGCCGAGCGTTGGCGTCGCGGACGCTGAAGTCTTCCCACAGCGCATTCATCGCCACCTGCCGCCCAGAGTCGACGCCGCGCAGGCCGTTGGCGTAGAGCCGCCGCGCCGTGTCCCGCGCCCTGACGTCGTTCCGAGCCCGGCCCCAGCGTTCCAGCAGCCAGGCCCACTCGAAGTGGTGGCCGGGTTCGATCAGGCCGCCCTCACCCTCCAGCGGCCGCCATTCCGAATCGAAGAACTCACGCAGCACCCCGTTCGCGCCATCGATGAACTTGCCGAGGGCAAGCTCCGCCAGCTCGTCGGAAAGCGCCGCCCCGCTTGGCTCGCCGGCCTCTTCCCAGGCCAGCGAGCTCTCGAAGAGGTGCATGTGGCAGTTGGCCTGGAACGGCTGGGCGCCCGATTCGCGGAACCCGCCGCCGGCGACGCGGCGGTCCTGCAACGCCTGCAGCGTGCGGCGGGCCTGGCTCGGCAGGTCGCCGCCCGCGGGGTCGACGGCGTGCAGCGCCGCCATGGCCAGCAGGGCGAACGCCTGCTCGTAGATATCGACACCAGTGTCGTGCGGTGTCCCGTCGATGCCGACGCTGTTGATGAAAAGGCCGTCGGCGCGGCGATAGGTGGCTAGCAGGCCGGCGAACCCGCGCCGGGCGATCGGCAGCAACGCTTCGCCGTATCCCGCCCTGGCGCAGGTGGCGAAGACGAACACCTGACGCGCCTGCACCCGCGAACGGCGCGGCGCGGCCTGTGGCCGGCCATCGACGCTCAGCGCTTCATGGAAATAGCCGTGCACGCGGTCCACGCCGGCGTCGGCCCACAGCGGCAGCGCGGCCTGTCTCAGCCAGGCGTCGAACCAGCGGGCGGCCTCGGCAAGGGTATGCATCTGCGCGGCCATCGGCCATCAGGTCTCGAAGGGTTCAGGACGCGCTGCATAGAGGCCGAACGTCAGGCGTCGCAAGCCCTGACCGCGTGGGCCACATGGAATACGCCGGAGTGCGACAGCACGATCCAGTCGCCGCAATGGGCCATGACCGGGCCTTCCGCCGTGCGCACCTGTACGATGCCCTCGGTGACCGAATGGGCTTCCTCGCCCAGCCAGGCCCACAGCTTCTGCCAGTTGGCCCGATCGTTGGGCGGCGGCACCCGGAGTGCTGCGCCATGGTCGAACTGTGGTGGAAAACGAATGACGCGCATGAGCCCCGGCGAGGTGGTGATCGGTTCTGGAGCACGACTTCCGGGCTGCTTCGGTCACCAAGTGCTTAACCGCGCCAAATGAACCGGCGTCGCAACAAGCTTTGCCACTGCGGCCTTGCGCCGCTCTTTTCAAAGGAGAAATAAATGCATTAACCTAGAGCAGAGCCAGGGACGCGGACGGGGCAACAGGTCCGCGACCACATAAAACTGGCCACTTGGGAGGATCTAACTTTGGCAGAGACGTCCACAAAGGCGCCGGACCCCATGGATATCGCCTTGGGGGCGGCGGTGCGGATTCGCAGGCGAACGATCGGCATTTCCCAGGAAGCGCTGGCCGAGCAGTGCGGGGTCAGCTTCCAGCAGATCCAGAAATACGAGAATGGCGCGAACCGGATTTCGTTCTCGCGCCTGGTCCAGATCGCGCGGGCGTTGAAGTGCCGGGTGGTCGACCTGATGGACGTGCTGGACGGACCGGACCGGGAAACCACGGGGGATCTCGATCTGCTGACCCGCATGCGGACGCCCGGCGCCATCGAACTGCTGGCCGCCTTCGAGCTGATGGCGCCCGAAGCGCGCAGCTCGCTGGTCAGCCTGCTGCGCGCGGTGACGCCGTCTGGGGTCAACGTCAGGCCGCGCGCCGTCGCCTAAGGGTCAGCTTTCGGCGAGCACCTTGTCGATGACGGTTCTGGCGCCGGCGCCGGCCCAGTCGGCCTCGCCGGACACTCGGCCGCGCTCCAAGCCGTCCTTGCCGTAGATCACCGTGGTCGGCATGCCGGCGGCCGGCGGCTTCAGCGCCCACGGCAGCTTGGCGGCCGGATCGTTATAGAACGCCAGCGGAGCCTTGCCGGCGATGAAGGCCTTGGCCTCGGCAAGGGCTTCGGCCTTGTCTATGCTGATCGCTACCACCTGCACGGGCTTGCCATCGTAGGCCGCCGCCAGCTTCGCCAGCTCCGGCATCTCGATCTTGCAGGGCCCGCACCAGGTCGCCCACAGATTCACCACCAGGACCCTGCCCTTGAAGTCTGCAAGGGTCTTCGCCTTCCCGCCCGCGTCATAGAAGGTGTAGGCTGGCGCTGCGGCGCCGTCGCTGGGGTGTTCCAGCTTCCGCGCAACGTCATGAACGTCGGCGGCCGGCGGTTTTGCGACCGCGACCTGATCAGCCGGCTTTGTGGACGACTGCGCCGTGATGTAGACAACCGCCGCGACGCCTATCAATGCGGCGCCCCAGAGGGCCCACTTCAGGATCCCGCCCCTGGGCTTCGTTGCGGACTCGTCGCTCATGACTGATTCTTCCTCAAACGCCCCGAAGCCGCCGCCCGCGCCCCTTCTACAGGAAAAGCCGGGACAGGCGATGTGGGGCGGACGGTTCTCGGACAAGCCGGCCGAGCTGATGCAGGCGATCAACGTCTCCATCGGCTTCGACCGCCGGCTGGCCGCCCAGGACCTGGAAGGGTCCCGCGCGCACGCCGCGATGTTGCAAAAGACTGGTGTCATTACAAGCGAGGACGCGATCGAGATCCAGCGCGGCCTGGCCGCCATCGGCGAGGAGATGGCCGCCGGGAGCTTCCCGTTCCGCGAGGAATTCGAGGACATCCACATGAACGTGGAGGCCCGCCTGCGCGAACTGATCGGCACGGTGGCCGGCCGGCTGCACACCGCGCGCTCGCGCAACGACCAGGTGGCGCTCGACTTCCGCATGTGGGTCCGCGAGGCCTGCGACAGGACTGCAGCCCAGATCACAACGCTCCAAAAGGCGCTGCTGGCAAAGGCCGAGGCCCACGCCGACACCCTGATGCCGGGCTTCACTCACCTGCAGCCGGCCCAGCCCGTGACCTTCGGACACCATCTGATGGCCTATGTGGAGATGTTCGGCCGCGACGCCGGGAGGTTCGCCGACGCGCGGGCCCGGATGAACGAGAGCCCGCTGGGGGCCGCGGCCCTAGCCGGCTCGCCCTTCCCCATCGATCGGCGCATGACCGCCGAGGCGCTGGGATTTGCGCGGCCCACCGCAAACTCGCTGGATTCCGTCGCCGACCGCGACTTCGCGCTTGAGGCCCTGGCGGCGGCGACCATCACCGCGGTGCACCTTTCGCGTCTGGCCGAGGAGATCGTGATCTGGATGACGCCGCAGTTCGGCTTCATCCGGCTGAGCGACGCCTTCACGACCGGCTCGTCGATCATGCCGCAGAAAAAGAACCCCGACGCCGCCGAACTGGTCCGCGCCAAGGTCGGCCGGCTGCTGGGATCGTTCACCCAACTCGCCGTGGTCATGAAGGGCCTGCCGCTGACCTATTCGAAGGACATGCAGGAAGACAAGGTCCCCACCTTCGAAGCCTTCGACGCCATGGAGCTGAGCCTCGGCGCCATGGCCGGGATGGTCGCCGACCTGGAGCCGGATACCGGGCGGATGGCCGCCGCGGCCGGCGCCGGCTTCTCCACCGCCACGGATCTCGCCGACTGGCTCGTACGCGAGCTCGACCTGCCGTTCCGCGACGCCCACCACATCACCGGCGCGGCCGTAAAGCGCGCCGAACAGCTGGGCTGCGACCTGCCCTCGCTGCCGCTCGCCGAACTTCAGACACTGGACGGGCGCATCACGGATGGCGTCTACAGAGTGCTGACCCCCGCCGCCTCGGTGGCCAGCCGCAAGAGCTATGGCGGAACCGCGCCCGACCAGGTGC
>JBBREC010000167.1:0-7804 GCA_038203295.1 Caulobacterales bacterium | reverse complement strand
ATCGACTCGATCTACGACATGCGCACGCCGTTCATGGTCATCGACACGCTCATCTTGTCGAGCGGGATGCCGGTGCTGGCGCTCTATATCGTCGCGGCCGAGGAACAGGGCGTGCCGCACGCCAAGCTGTCGGGCACCATCCAGAATGACATCCTGAAGGAGTTCCTGACCCGGAACACCTACATCTACCCGCCGACACCCTCGATGCGGATCGTCTCGGACATCTTTGCCTACACCAGTAGGGAAATGCCGCGGTTCAACTCGATCTCGATCAGCGGCTATCACATGCAGGAAGCCGGCGCGACGCTCGACCTGGAGCTCGCCTACACGCTCGCCGACGGCATCGAATATGTCCGCGCGGGCGTGGCCGCCGGCATGACGGTCGACCAGTTCGCGCCGCGTCTATCGTTCTTCTGGTGCGCCGGCATGAACCCCTTCATGGAGATCGCCAAGCAGCGCGCCGCCCGGGTCTTGTGGGCGCAGCTTATCCAGCAGCAATTCGCGCCGAACGACGTGCGCAGCCTGTCGCTGCGCGCCCACACCCAGACCTCCGGGTGGAGCCTGGCGGCCCACGACGTCTTCAACAATGTCACCCGCACCGTCGTCGAGGCCATGGGCGCGACAGGGGGCCAGACCCAGAGCCTGCATACCAACTCTCTCGACGAAGCCCTGGCCTTGCCGACGGATTTCTCGGCGCGGATCGCCCGCAACACTCAGCTCTTCCTGCAGGCGGAGAGCGGCCAGACCCGGGTGATCGATCCCTGGGGCGGCAGCTACTACATCGAGCGCCTGACCGCCGATCTAGCGGCCCGCGCGCTCACCCACATCGCCGAGGTCGAAGCGCTGGGCGGCATGGCCAAGGCCATCGAAAACGGCCTGCCCAAGCGGCGCATCGAGGAGGCCTCGGCCCGCACCCAGGCGCGCATTGACGCCGGCCTCCAGAGTGTGGTGGGCGTCAACCGCTACCGCCCGGACACCGCCGATGAGATCCCGATGCTCAAGGTGGACAACACCGCTGTGCGCGAACAGCAGCTGGCCAAGCTCAAGCGCCTGAAGGCCGAGCGCGATCCGGCCGCAACTGCCGCCGCGCTCTCGGCCCTTACCGAAGGCGCGCGCGGGAGCGGCAACCTGCTCGAACTGGCCGTCGACGCCGCCCGCGCAAAGGCCACCGTCGGCGAGATCTCCGACGCCCTCGAGACGGTGTTCAACCGCCACCACGCGCGGGCCAACGCGGTGTCCGGCGTCTATCTGCGCGAGAGCGGCGTCACCGACCAGGCGCGCCGCGCACAAGAGATGGCCCAGGCCTTCATCCAGGCCGACGGTAGGAAGCCCCGCATCCTGGTGGCCAAGATGGGCCAGGACGGCCACGACCGTGGCCAGAAGGTGATCGCGTCCGGCTTCGCGGACCTCGGCTTCGACGTGGAGATCGGCGACCTGTTCCAGACCCCCGCCGAGGCCGCCGCCGAAGCCGTCGGGGCCGGCGTGCATGCGGTGGGCGCAAGCTCGCTAGCTGCCGGCCACCTGACGCTGGTGCCGGAACTGAAGGCGGAGCTGAGGAAGCTGGGTCGGCCCGACATCCTGGTCTTCGTCGGCGGCGTCATCCCGCCCGAGGACTTCAAGGCTCTGGAAGACATGGGCGTCTCGGCCATCTTCACGCCAGGCACGGTGATCCCGGAAGCCGCGATCACCGTGCTGGATCGTCTCAACGAACAGCTGGGCTACGCGCAGGAACAAGCGGCGCAATAGTTCCGGCCGACCCAGGCGCCTTCGGGTCGAAATAGGTCGTGCTCCACGGCCCCGACGCGACGGCGATGATCAAGGTGTCCTGGTCCGAGCCGTCGAACTGGCGCGCGCCCGCCGGAATCAGGACAAGGCTGCCGGCGGCACAAGCCATGGCCGACGCGCGATCCAGCAGCGCGAACTTTTTCCGAGCCGGGTCAGTGCGCTACCATGCGATTTGGCCCGGATCCCGGGAGCCGGGCTTGTCCTGCGTCCGTGCTGCGGGCGTTCCAACCGAAATCGCTAGCACCCCGGACAACACAGCGATCAAAGCTCTTGGCGGCATGGCAGCGGCTCCGGACGGCGAGACTAGGTACACCTTCAGCACGTTCACACCGGATGCGCTGGCCGGATTCGGACCTGGCGCCCGCCGAAGCCAAGTGACTCGACGGGTTGGTCCAAGCTTGTCAGGGTCCCGAAGGGCTCGGGGGGTGCGTGTGCGACCATGACGACGGACCAGGGGGTCTCCGAGGCCGCGACGGTGCGCAAGATCGCTTGGCGGCTGCTGCCGCTGATCGCGCTGGGCTACGGCATCGCCTATATGGACAGGGTCAACATCAGCTTCGCGGCGCTGCAGATGAACCGCGACCTGGGTTTCTCGGCCACGGCCTATGGCCTGGGTGGCGGACTGTTCTTCCTGAGCTACGCAGCCCTGGAAGTCCCCTCGAACATGATTCTTGCCAGGGTCGGCGCGCGGCGCTGGATCGCGCGGATCATGATCACCTGGGGCATCATCGCCATGGGCATGGCGTTCGTCAGGACCCCGCTGCAGTTCTACGCCATGCGATTCCTGCTAGGCGCGGCCGAGGCGGGCTTCTTCCCGGGCGTGCTCTACTACGTGACGCTTTGGTTTCCCGAGACGCATCGCGCCCGGGCGATCACCCGGTTCTATTTCGCTGTGCCCCTCGGCGCGGCGATCATGGGGGCAGTTGCCGGGAGTCTGCTCGGGCTGCAGGGCACGTTGGGTCTGGCCGGATGGCAGTGGCTGTTCCTGGCGCAGGGTCTGCCAGCGGTGCTGCTGAGCGTGGCGGTTTTCTTCATGCTTCCCGATGGGCCGGAGCGGGTCAACTGGCTGTCGCCGGCGGAGAAGGCCTGGCTGGCCGGTCGCCTGGCGGCGGACGCGGTCGGACGCCCGGGCGACCATCCCAATCCCTTCCGAGCGCTTCTCAACCCCACCTTCGCGGCCTTCGTGGCAGTGAACTTCCTGTGCCTCGGTTCCGGATACGCCTTTACCCTCTCGGCGCCCGAGATTGTGAGAACCGCCACAGGACTTACCCCGACTGTGATCGGCTATGTCGCGGCGGTCGCCAACCTCGCCGGTGCGGCGCTGATACTGCTAAACGGCTGGCTTTCCGACCGAACCGGCGACCGCGGCCTCTTCGTTGCGGGGCCCATGCTCGCAGTGGCCGCCTCGCTCACTTTGCTGGCCACGACCGATGCGCCCGGCGCGGTGCTCGCCGGCTATGCCGCCTTCACGGTGTTCAATGTCGCCAGCATCGCGCTGTTCTTCACCACCCCCGGCGCGATCCAGCACCCACGTTCCGCGGCGGTAGGCGTGGCGGCCATCAATTCGCTTGGGCAACTGGGCTCGTTCGTGATCCCCGCGCTGTTCGGCGTCGCCAGGGACGCCACCGGAACCTA
This sequence comes from Caulobacterales bacterium, assembly GCA_038203295.1. Classification (GTDB taxonomy): domain Bacteria; phylum Pseudomonadota; class Alphaproteobacteria; order Caulobacterales; family Caulobacteraceae; genus Phenylobacterium. The sequence continues at coordinate 4,384 of JBBREC010000167.1, read as the reverse complement.
TCACGCGGGTCTTGGCGTCGTGGCGGTCAACTTCGCCATCGCCGGCGCGATTATCCTGGTGCTGCGGGCCAGGGCGCCCAAACCCGCGTTGGCCTCAGGATAGTTCAGCCTGGAGCCCGTCAGGGCAGGCATGTTCCAGGCGCTGAGACAGGGCGATCGTGCTCGCCCTTCGACATGGCCACAGGCGGCAGTCGCGCCGCCGCCTGATCAAACGGCCTACTTCCCGCCTGCCGCTGGAACGGCCGGCGCAGCATCGGCGCGACGGCGGGCGCCCATCATCGCCTGGGCGGCCTCCATCTCGCTGGCGTCAAGCGCGCCGTCCTTGTTCTTGTCGAGGACGCTCATGTAGTTCGCAAGCATGCCGCCGATCTGGCCCTTCAGCTCGGCCTTCTGCAGTTTGCCGTCCAGGTTGTCGTCCATCATGCCCATGAGCGTGCCCTTGCGCAGGTCGGTCTCCCAGGTCACGCGGTGCGACGCGGTCTCGTCGACCCAGCGATAGCGCAGCGAGGTGAACAGCATCTCCTGGAAGGACTGCTCGCCCCAGGACACCTGGATGCTCGGGTCAGGGTTCGACGGGTTGCGCCGGGAGTTGTCGTAGACGTAGTGGGCGATCAGCTTCGAACCCGCCGGCACCTTGATCGGCTCGGCGAAGGTGTAGTCCCGCTGCCAGTTGAAGTCGTAGCGCGGCAGGGTCAGGAGCAGCTTCTGCTTGCCGTCGGGATACTGGATCCACAGGTCCGACGAATAGGCGCGGTAGTGGGCGTGCGGGAAGGCCGAGTAGAGCAGAGCCTCCTTCGGGAAACTGACGTAGGCCGTTTCCTGGTGCCGGCCAGCGTTCGCCGGAACCATGATTGTCGGGTCCATGATGACCACGTTGTGCATGATCATCTCGGGCGGCTTGTCGTAGAAATAGAGCGCGATCTGGCTCTTATCGACCTCTTCCTTGCCGAACGGGGTGTAGTGCGCTTGGAAGCCGATGGCGCCGCCGGCCGGCAGGAAAGTGCCGATGTTCTTGGGCGCGATGCTCGACTCCGAGCCGACGGCGTAGCCGCCGACGCCGCCCTGCCACTTGGTCTCCGACGAACGGCCATTGGCCGGCATCTCGGCCATCCAGCCGGTCAGCAGGTGGTGCACGCCCTGGCGCGAGCCCGGCTTCACCGTCGAAGCCCGGATCCATTTGCCCTCGGTCAGCGGGTTCATCATCGCCGGACGCTGGTAGTCGACCACGCCCGTGGCGGGGATCGTGTAGGCCGGCACATTCAGCACCAGGTCCGGTTTGCCCAGCGGCCACTCCTGGGCCACATGGCGCACGGCGCCCAGAGGATCGACGCCCTCGCCCCGCTGGGCGCCGGCTTCGATCCAATGGACGATCGTCTTGATCTCGGCCGAGGAGAGGTTCTTGGAGTCCGAGAATTTTCCCACGTGCACGTCGGCGTTGTAGGGCGGCATCCGGTCAGTCCGCAGCACCTCGCGGATCATCGGCGAGAAGCCCTTGACCGTCTGGTAGTTGTTCATCGCGAACGGGCCGATCCCGCCCTCCTGGTGGCAGGCCACGCACTTGGCTTCCAGGATCGGGGCCACGTCCCGGGCGTAGGAGATCTTCGCGAGCCCCCGTTCCGGGAAGGCGACCATCGCGCCGCGGCTCACGGCGGCGGCGGCCTGCACGCGCTTGCCGGCGATCAGTGCGTCCAAGGCGGCGGCCGTGGACGTCGCGTCCAGTGCGCCGCGCCAGGCGACCGTCCAGGTCTTCGGGTTTATCACCAGCACCTCGGCCGAACGGGTGACGCCCAGCGCCTCCCCGACCAGCTGGTTGACGTCCAGCAAGACGGGAAGGTCATAGTCAGCAGCCTTGGCCTCGGCGATCACCGCCTCGCGGCTGTCCTTCAGGCTTGAGTTCAGCATCACGAACTCCACGCCCTTTGCGCCATAGGTCGCCTTGAGCGCCTTGAGTGCGGGCGCAAGGCCGCGGACCACCGCGTCGCCGTTGGCCTGGGTCACCACGACCACAGCCGAGGCGTCACCCAGGCGGTAGAGTTCGTGGGCTTCGAGATTCTGGTCGACCAGCATGAAGTTGTCGACGGCGGCCATGGCGGCCGTCGCCGAAGCGATCGAGGCGGTGCTCATCGCGTTGGGGGCGGTCCCATCGCTGCTGCAGCCGGACAGAAGTGCGGCGCCGGCGAACAGACCCAGCACACCGAGTTTGGCGGAAATCATCGAGATCGTCCCCTCAGCTCCGCCGCGGCGCGACCCTGCGCCCGACGGGTCCTGAAGCGCATATTGCCCAACCTACGTTACATGATTATTGCGCGCCGCCGCACCCAGCCGGACGCCAGAACCGTCGGTGTCGCACGCGGTGCAGCCCGCCGGATGCCTAGGCGGGCAGCTCGTCGCTGATCACTTTGAAGCCGGCCAGGGTATTGGGCCCGAAACTGGTGACGATGGCCGCGTCGGTGGCGTCGCGGCCGCGCGCCATCAGGACACGGCCGATGCGTGGGCGGTTGTGGCGCGCGTCCAGCACGTGCCAGCGATCGCCGAGGTAGACCTCGAACCAGGCGCTGAAATCCATCTCGCCCACAATCGGTATGCCGATATCGCCCATGTAGCCGGTGCAGTATCGCGCCGGGATATTCATGCAGCGGCAGAGCGTGATCGCAAGGTGCGCATAGTCGCGGCAGACACCGTAGCCTTCCTCGTGCGCCTCGAACGCGGTCTTGGTCGGGCGCGCGTGCTCGTAGCCGAAGGTGATCCGCTTGTTGGCATATTCGACGATCGCCTGGGCCCGAGCCCAACCGGGCGTGATATCGCCAAACAGCGACCAGGCCAGGTTGCTCAGATGCTCGGTCTCGCAATAGCGGCTGGCCAGCAGGTAGACGATTGCCTCATGGGGCAGGTTCTCGACCGGATGCTGGATGGCGTCGGGCGCGATCGGGTCGGGCAGCCCGGAATCGCGGATCACAAAGTCGGCGCTCAGCACCGTTCGCCCGGCTGGGCAGACGATGCGGCTGCACAGATTACCGAACCCGTCGTGGTACTGGACCACCGGAATCTGTGGGTTGGTGTGAATGACGTCAGGGGTTTCGAGATCCTGATACCGCGACGAATGCACATTCAGCAGCAGCAGCATCGGGGTTGGCTGCGGACACTCGTAGGTGATCTCGTAGCCGAGTCGAATGCGCATCTAGGTCCTCGTGTTGTCAGCGTCCCTGCGCAACACGCAACAACGGCTGCGGTTGCGCCGCAGCATCGTCTTCAACCGTCACATCGACGGTCACGTCCATGCCCAGATAGTCAGAGCTCAGGCCTGCCCAGGTTCCGTGCAGCGGCACGGCCTGGCGCGGATCACGGGTGATGGCGACGCGGACAAGATCAGCGTTGCCGACGATGCCGTTGGTGGGGTCGAACTCCACCCAGCCGCAGACCGGCAGATATACACGAACCCACGCATGAGTGTGACCGCCGCCGGTGCGACCGCTTTTCTGGGCCGAGGAATAGACGTAGCCTGACACGAAGCGCGCGGCCAAGCCCAGGCCGCGGACCGCCTCGATCATCAGCATGGCGAAGTCGCGGCAGCTGCCGGTACCCAGCGCCAGGGTCTCCAGCGGCGTTTGTGGCGCGCCGTGCAGGCGGGTGGTGTAGCTAAAATCCCGGTGGATCGCGTGTGTCATGTCGCTCAGCAGGGTGCGCAGGCTGGTCTTGCCCACCGGCCGAACAAAGCGTTGCGCCCAGCCATCGACCTCGCCGCCGGGATCGGGGTGCAGTCGCTCCATCGATCTGGCGAGATCGGGCAGGTCTTCCGGGCTGTACGCGAATGGCAGAGTAGCGCGGTAGCCGTCGTCGCCGTCGAGGCCCGCGAACGCCGGCTGCGGACAGTGTTCGAGGCGCACCGCACTGTCGAAACAGATGGTGTCGGAGCGGCCCTGGAACCGGGCGATGCTAACACAGTTGCCGAACACATCGTGGATCGTGTGCAGAACCGACGGATCAGGCGAAATGGTCAGCTCGGCCGACAGCAGGCGCTGGTCGTAGCTCTCAAGCGGGCGCAACATCATGCGGTGCTCGCCGAACGCAACCGCGTTGCGGTAGCGGTAACTGGTCAGGTGCCGGATGGAGACGACGGGCATTGGTAAAGGTTGCTGACGATTCCGCGGGTGGGTCTACGCGGCTCCTTGCCGCTGACGAGGCTGCGCCAAGGATTGTGCTGAATCCGGGCGCCGCATCGCCGTTTCTGCTGATTGGCGACCATGCCGGCCGAATCGTGCCGCCGAGGTTAATGGAATTGGGACTTTCCGACGCAGAGCGTCGGCGGCACATCGCCTGGGACATCGGCGTCGCGGAACTGGGCGCCCTCCTCTCAGAGAAGCTTGGCGCGACCTTTGTCCGCCAG
>JBBREC010000166.1:0-7804 GCA_038203295.1 Caulobacterales bacterium | reverse complement strand
CCCGGTGCGGCGCCCACTCGGCGGGTACGGTGAAAGTCATCCAGCCCTCATGAATTCAGCGCGCGGAAATGGGTCCGGGCGGGCGGTCCGTCAAGCACACAACGAAAAAGGGCGGCCCGCGAAGGCCGCCCCTCGATCTTGCGGTCCCGACGCCCTAGAATTCGGCGTGCAGGGTCGCGATAAAGGTGCGCCGGTAGCCCGGCTGTCCAACCGCGGTGCCAGTGAGGTTCGGGCTAATGTCGCCGAGGTAGCGCTTGTCGAAGGCGTTGCGGAGGTTGAACTGCAGGTAGGTGTGCTTCAGGCCAAACTGCTCGAGCTTAACCCGGGCGTCGAAGTCCACCAGATCATAGCCGGCGAACTTCTCGGTGTTGACCAAGTTCGACCATCGGTCTCCGACCCACTTCACCTGCGTACCGAGGCTCAGGAAATCGAACGGTTCGTACTGGACGCGCACGCCGCCCTGGTTCCGGGGCGTCTCGTAGATCTGCTTGCCCTTGGTGGGCAGCACGCCGGCCACGGCGTTGGGGATGTCCTGCAGGATCTCGGTGTCGATGAACGAATAGGACGCGGTGACGCTCAGGTAGTCGGCGGGCTTGAAGCCGATCTGCGCGTCGAAGCCCCTGTTGCGGACGTCGCCGACGTTCTGCGAGAAAGCGACGCCCGAAGGCTCGTCGAGAACGCGCTCAATGCGGTTGTGGAAATCGGTCTGATAGATGGCCGCCGATGCCAGGAAGTTTGAAGTCTGGTAGCGCATGCCAAGGTCGTAGGTCTTGCTGGTTTCCGGACCCGGATCGACCAGGATCTGGTCATAGAGGTCATCGGTCCGCGGCACCGAGAGGGTCTGGGCGTAGCTGACATAGGCCGAGACGTTTTCGGTGAAGTTGTAGCTGGCGCCCAGGTTCGGCAGCACCTTGTCGTATTTCCGCGTGAACGCGCGCGGCTGGCCGTAACGCAGGGTGGCAGAGGAGTTCAGCGTGGCCGCCGGGAAGGTGACCAAGGGCTTGCCGGTACCGTCGTTGGTGCCGGGAACCGGTGTTCCGATCTGGGTGGTGCAGTAGGCATTGAATGTGTTCTGCTGGTAGCAGAAATTGTTCAGGTCGCGCTTAAAGAACGGCGCGCGCAGCCCGACGTTCACCAGCAACTTGTCCTCCAGGAACCGGCCGCGATATTCTGCCGACACCTGGTTCAGGAGAGCGATCGAAAGCCGGTCGCGACGACGCAGATTGGTGCCGTCGGGCAGCTTGACCTGGGCGCCCTCGCCATCCTTGCCGCCGAACACGTTCATCGCCTTGCCGTTCTGGTCAAAGTAACCGACGTCGCCGGTTTGACGGTGCGCGGCGCGGTCGAAGGTGTAGGCGATGCGGACGCTCTGGTTGTCGGCGAACTTCCAGATCAGCGACGAACTGACGCCGTAGCGGCGCGTGTTGGTCGTATTGGGACGGTACAGATAAACGCGGTCCAGTATGTCGCCGTCGCCATTGAGGTCGACGCCAGCGGCGGTGGAGTTGCCGCGCAGTTGGGGGTCGGTCTCCGCGAACACCTGGGCGCCGCCGCCGTTGGCAAGCACATACTGGAACGACGGGTCAATGGTAAGGGTCAGGTCATGGCCTAGGTTCCATCGGGAAAGGCCACGGACATTGCCAGTGTTCGACGGGTTGATGTTGAAGTTGTAGTACCCCGTCGGGCAGGGGAACGCGCCGGCGTTGTCCAACTGGGCCGAGCCGCCAGCCGGCGTCGGGCGCAGGCAGGTCGTGGCGGCGACGAGGCTGGTGTCCGGAGCGCCGGCGGTCGTCAGGCCCTGGCGCTGGAAGGTGGCCAGGTTAATCCGGTTGATGAAGTTGTTGCGGTTTTCGTTGTAGTTGAAGATCAGGCTGGCTTCGCCGATCTCGCCGAAATCCTGATCGATCCGCGCATTGAACTGTGTCTTCTGAATCTTGCCGTTGGGCGAGATCGGCGAGTTGTGCGGCTTGACCAGGTCGTTGCGCGTGTACAGGCCCGAGACCCACATCCTGGTTCCGAACGGACCGACCGCGCCGCTTTCGATGGTGCCGTAGTATCGCTGGAAATTATCGCTGCCCGCGCCGACTTCGGCGCGGACGCCAAAGTTCTGGGACGCCCGCTTGGTGATGTAGTTGATGGTGCCGCCGGCCGCCGCGGCGGTGGGGCTATCGACGTCGGTAGTGCCCAGATTGACGGTGGCTTGCGCGATAAGGTCGGGCTCAAGCTGCTGGTTCGGGAAGATCGCGTAGTTGCCGCTATCGTTAAGCGGGACGCCGTCCTGGATCAGCGCCACGCGCTGGCTGTCGAAACCGCGGATCACCACGTCGCCGCCGGCTGAACCGTAGGCGTCGTTGTTGGTGAAGTTCACCCCGGGCAGCAGGTTGATGGCGTCGAGGATCGTTCCGCCCGGCGCCTGCCGGCTGATGAATTCCGCGGTGATCGAGGCGCGGGACTTCGGCTCTTCGATCGCCACGATGGCGCCGTCGAGGTTCTTCGGACCGCTGCTACCGGTGACGATCAATTCTTCGACGATGGCCGTGCCCGATGATTGGGCGAACGCTTGGCTCGAGACCAGCAGGCCCGTGACCAGTGCCGTGGTCGCGCACAGCGCGCGGTTCAGACGTAGATGCATTGCAGAAATCCCCTGTAGGTAGGCCGTCCAAAACCGTCGCCCCGACGACCTTGTCCCAGCCCTATTGTCGCCCCTATAGCGCTAAATTTGGCGCGGTGGGTGACGCTTTTGTAACGGTCGCCTCCCGTTGCGTCATCAAGCTGCAAAAGCCGGCAAGTGTGTCTTTGAGGCGGCGCCTGCACAGCTTAGGGTCCGCACCACGCTCGGAGGATGGGATGCAGCAGGCGGCGCCGCCAGGTTCGGACACCGCCGATTTGCGCGCGGCGATGCTGCTGATCGCGGGCCTGACCGTGATCAGGCTGGTCGCGTTGTTCACCACCCCGCTGGAACTCTATCCTGACGAAGCCCAGTACTGGCTTTGGTCGCGGGCCCTGGACTTCGGCTACTATTCCAAGCCGCCGATCATCGCCTGGGCGATCTGGGCCACCACCCGCCTGGGCGGCGACGCCGAGCCCTGGGTGCGGCTGTCGGCGCCGCTGTTCCAGGCCGGCGCGACCCTGATCGTCTTCGCCATCGGGCGCCGGCTCTACACCAGCGCGATCGCCCTGGCCGCCGCGGCGCTCTACGCCCTGATGCCGGCGGTGCAGCTTTCCAGCCTCGTGGCCGCCACCGACGCCCCGCTGCTGTTCTTCCTGGGCCTGAGCATCTGGGGCTGGACCGCCCTGCAGACGGCGGAGGGCCGCGCGCGGCTGGTGCTGGCGGCAGGCGTCGGCGCGAGCCTCGGGCTGGCGTTCCTGTCCAAGTACGCTGCGGTGTACGGGGTGATCGGCATGGCCCTGCACCTGGCGGTCTCGGCCAGGGCGCGCAGCGCCTGGTCGCCGGCGGCCATCGCGCTGGCAGTGGGCGCCTTCGCCGCCATCCTGGCGCCCAACGTCGCCTGGAACGCCTACCACCAGTTCGCCACCCTGCACCACACCGCCGCCAACGCCGCCTGGGGCGGGCGACGGCTGTTCAACATCTCCGAGCTGCTGGAATTCCTGGCCGCGCAGTTCGGGGCCTTCGGGCCGATCCCCTTCGCGGTGCTGATCGCCGGCGGCGCGATCATGGCCTGGCGCAGGCGACTGAGCGAGGCCGACATCCTGCTCCTTTGCTTCACCGCGCCGCCGCTGTTGATCGTGACCGTCCAGGCCTTCGTCAGCCGCGCCAACGCCAACTGGTCCGGCGCAAGCTACCTGCCGGGCGCCATCCTGGTGGCCGCCTGGCTGATCCGCTGGCGCGCGAGGCGCACGCTGATCGCGGCCCTGGCCCTGCAGACGGCGGCGGCGGCGGTGTTCGTGGGCTGCGTGCTGTCGCCGAAGCTCGCCGACACCCTGCACGCGGCCAACAGCTTCAAGCGCGCCAAGGGCTGGTCGGAAGCGACCGCCATGATCCTGGACCGGGCCCGCGAGGACCCGGGCCTGACGGCCATCGCCGTGAACAACCGCTTTCTCTACTACGCCATGAGTTATTACGGCCGCGGTCGGCTGAAGAGCCCGGCGACACCGCCGCTGCGGGCGTGGCTGCTGACCAGCACGCCGCAGAACCAGGCGGAGACCACAGCCCCGCTCACCGTCGCGTCCGGCGGGCGCGTGCTTGGCGTGGCCTACGAAGGCGCCTGGCGCGACGAGATGATGGCCGACTTCACCACCGTCTCAGGCCACGAGATCGCCAGCATCTACCTGGATCGCAAGCACAAGCGCCGGCTGGACCTGTTCGTCGGCGAGGGCTTCACGCCTCGCCCCCGCGATCGCGTCAGCGGCCGCCCCACACCGCCTTGAGCGCCCGGTCACGGCCGCAGCCGACCCGGTAGGCCATGTAGGCGGCGGGGTTCTTGGTGGCGTAGTCCTGGTGGTAGCCCTCGCCCATGTAGAAGGTCGCGGCCGGCAGGATCATGGTGGCGACCGGCCTGTTAAGCGCCTTGGCTACCTGGGCCTTTACGGCCTCGGCGGCGGCCTTTTCCTGCGGCGTGGCCGCGAACACCGCGGTCCGGTAGGAGCCGCCTCGGTCGCAGATCTGGCCGCCGGGATCGGTCGGGTCGATGTGGTGCATGAAGGCGTCGACCAGCTTCTCGTAGCTGATCTTTGCGGGGTCGTAGGTGACCTTGATGGATTCAAGGAAGCCTTCGTGGTCCTCGTAGCTGGGGTTGGTCCGCTTGCCGCCGGCATAGCCCACGACGACGCCGGTGACGCCTGGCGTGTGCTCGATGTCATGCTCGGCCGACCAGAAGCAGCCGCCGGCGAAGACCGCCGTGGCGGCCGAGGCGGCGTCGGCGAAGATCAGGGACGCGGCGGCGACCGCGACGGCTGTGAAGAGACGGGTTTTCATGGCGCACTCGTGAGGAAGGTTGGTCACGAACATATACGCGTCCCGGATGCGGAAGGTTACAAGATCGCCTTGCCGCAGGGCCGCGCCTCTAGGCCGTTTGCTTGGCGACCTCGAGCGGCGCCCCGGTTTTGGCCTTCACCTCGTCGAGGGTGACGTCGGGGGCCAGCTCCAGCAGGGTCAGCGGGGACTTGCCGCGGTCAACGCTGAAGACCCCCAGCTCGGTGATCACCAGATCGACGACCTTCTGGCCGGTCAGCGGCAGGGTGCAGGCTGGCAGCAACTTGGGCGCGCCGGTCTTCTCGGTGTGTTCCATCACCACCACGACGCGCTTGACGCCCGCCACCAGGTCCATGGCGCCGCCCATGCCCTTGACCATCTTGCCGGGCACCATCCAGTTGGCCAGGTCGCCATTGGCCGCCACCTGCATGGCGCCCAGGATCGACAGGTCGATATGGCCGCCGCGGATCATGGCGAAGCTGTCGGCGCTGGAAAAATAGGACGACGATGGCAGTTCGGTGATCGTCTGCTTGCCGGCGTTTATAAGGTCGGCGTCGATCTCGTTCTCGGTGGGAAACGGCCCCATGCCAAGCATGCCGTTCTCGCTCTGCAGCGTCACATGCATTCCGACCGGAATGTAGTTGGCCACCAGGGTCGGGATGCCGATGCCCAGGTTCACATAGAAGCCGTCACGCAGCTCGGTCGCGGCGCGGGCCGCCATCTGGTCGCGGGTCCAGGCCATCTAGGCGCTCACTTCTGCGGGAGTTCTGACGGTACGCTGCTCAATGCGCTTTTCGAACACCGCGCCCTTGAAGATGCGGTCGACGTAAATGCCCGGCGTGTGGATGTTGTCCTTGTCGAGCTGGCCGGTGACGACCACTTCCTCGACCTCGGCGATGGTCACCTTGCCGGCCGTGGCCATCATCGGATTGAAGTTCCGCGCGGTGCGGCGGTAAACGAGGTTGCCCTCGTGGTCGCCCCTGTAGGCCTTGACGATGGACAGGTCCGCCGTGAGGCCGCGTTCCATGACGTAGAGCTCGCCGTCGAACTCGCGTACTTCCTTGCCTTCGGCCACCAGAGTGCCGACTCCGGTCTTCGTGAAGAAGGCCGGGATACCCGCGCCACCGGCCCGGATGCGCTCGGCCAGCGTGCCCTGCGGGTTGAATTCCAGCTCCAGCTTTCCGGAAAGGTAGAGCTCGGCGAACAGCTTGTTCTCGCCGACGTAGCTGGAGATCATCTTCCGGATCTGGCCGCCCGCCAGCAGGATGCCGAGTCCGAAATCATCGACCCCGCAGTTGTTGGAGACGACCGTCAGGTCCTTCACCCCCGCCAGGCGGATCGCCGCGATCAGGTTGTCTGGAATGCCGCAGAGGCCGAAGCCGCCCGCCATGATCGTCATGCCGTCGAAAAGCACGTCGGCGAGGGCGTCGGCGGCGGTGGTGTGGAGCTTGCTGGCCATGCCTGACCTGTTACGCCGCAACGCAGCATTTGAGAACGGCCCGTGGAGAAAAATCGCGTGCAAGCCGCAACAATGCGGGTTCCATTGCGATCATGAACGGCCACTCCCTGCTCGTCCAAGCTCTCGTCTACCTGGCCGCCGGCGTGGTGTCGGTGCCGCTGGCCAAGCGGCTGGGGCTGGGGTCGGTGCTGGGCTACCTGATTGCCGGCGTGCTGGTCGGACCCTTCCTGCTCAACCTGGTAGGCGAACCTGGCGAAGTGCAGCGCTTCGCCGAGTTCGGCGTGGTGATCCTGCTGTTCCTGATCGGGCTCGAGGTGCGCCCGGCCCTGCTCTGGAAGATGCGGACCACGATCTTCGGCCTGGGCGCGGCGCAGCTTCTGGGGACCGCGGCGCTGGTGGCCGGAGCCGCGATGATCTTCGGACTCGACTGGCGCGCGGGCGCGGCCATCGGGCTGATCCTGGCCATGTCCTCCACCGCCATCGTGCTGCAGAGCCTGGAGGAAAAAGGCCTGCGGCAGGGCCCGGTGGGCGAGGCGTCCTTCGGGGTGCTGCTGTTCCAGGACCTGGCGGTGATCCCGCTGTTTGCGCTCCTGCCGTTGCTGGCGCCCGCCAGCCTCGGCGCCGTCTCGGCCCCGGAGCACGGCGAAAGCCTGCTGGCCTTCCTGCCGGGCTGGGCCCAGGCGCTGGCCCAGCTCGCGGCCATCGCCGCAGTCGTGGTGGGCGGGCGCTACCTGACCCGGCCGGTGTTCCGCTTCATCGCCCAGGCCCGCCTGCGCGAGATTTTCACCGCCTCGGCGCTGCTGCTGGTGGTCGGGGTGGCCGCGCTGATGGAAGTCGTCGGCCTGTCGCCGGCCCTGGGCGCTTTCCTGGCGGGCGTGGTGCTGGCCGAGAGCGAGTTCCGCCGCGAGCTTGAGACCGACATCGAGCCGTTTCGCGGCCTGCTGCTTGGCCTGTTCTTCATCACCGTCGGAGCCGGCCTCGACCTTGGGCTGGTGATGACCCATCCGCTGTTGATCATGGGCCTGGTCACGGGCCTGATGGCGCTGAAGACGCTCGCCATGTACGCCGCCGGGCGCCTGTTCCGGAACTCCCACCAGACCTCGATGACCACGGCGGTCGCCCTGGCCCAGGGCGGCGAGTTCGCCTTTGTGCTGTTGGGCTTCGTGCTGGGCGCGCGGGTGATGGACGCCGAGTTGGCGCGCCTGCTGACGGCCGTGGTGGCGATGTCCATGGCCGCCACGCCGCTGGTCTCGGCAGCCTATGAGCGCCTCGTGCTGAGCCGCAAGCCGGACCTCGCCGAGCCCGAACACCTTCCGTTCGGAGACGGCGACCCGGACGTGATCGTCGCGGGCTTCGGCCGCTTCGGGCAGATCGCCACCCGCCTGCTGATCGCCAACAACTTCAAGGTCGTG
>JBBREC010000165.1:0-7850 GCA_038203295.1 Caulobacterales bacterium | reverse complement strand
GAGCCCGGCCTAGTGGTGGGCGTCGGGTTCGATCACCGGCAGTTCATTGAACTGGTGGAACGGCGGCGGCGACGGGAGCGTCCACTCCAGCGTCGTGGCGCCTTCACCCCACGGATTGGCCTCGGCCTTGCGGCGGCGAATGGCGGCTTCGGCCAGGACCGTCAGGAAGACGCCGACGCCGACCAGGGTGATGACGTAGCCGTAGGACGACACCTTGTTCCACAGCGAGAAGGCGTCCGGATAGTCGACATAACGGCGGACCATCCCCTGCAGGCCCAGGAAGTGCTGCGGGAAGAAGATCACGTTCACGCCGACGAAGGTGATCCAGAAGTGCGCGGCGCCCAGCGCCTCGTTGTACTTCACGCCCCACATCTTCTCGAACCAGTAGTAGAAGCCCGCGAAGATCGCGAACACGGCGCCGAGGCTCAGCACGTAGTGGAAGTGCGCCACCACGTAGTAGGTGTCGTGAAGGCTGTAATCGACGCCGGCGTTGGCCAGCACGACGCCCGTGACGCCGCCCAGGGTGAACAGGAAGATGAAGCCCATCGCCCACAGCATCGGCGTCTTGAAGTCGATCGAACCGCCCCACATCGTGGCGATCCAGGAGAACACCTTCACGCCCGTTGGCACCGCGATGACCATTGTGGCCGCCACGAAATAGGCCCGCAGGTTGATCGGCATGCCCACCGTGTACATGTGGTGCGCCCACACGACGAAGCCGATGAAGCCGATCGCCACCATCGCGTAGGCCATGGCCAGGTAACCGAACACAGGCTTGCGGCTGAAGGTCGATACGATGTGCGAGATCATGCCGAACCCGGGCAGGATCAGGATGTAGACCTCGGGGTGGCCGAAGAACCAGAACAGGTGCTGGAACATCACCGGGTCGCCGCCACCCGCCGCGTCGAAGAAGTGGGTGTGGAAGTTGCGGTCGGTGAGCAGCATGGTGATCGCGCCGGCCAGGACGGGCAGCGAGAGCAGCAGCAGGAACACGGTCACCAGGATCGACCACACGAAGAGCGGCATGCGGTGCAGGGTCATGCCCGGCGCGCGCATGTTGAAGATCGTGGTGATGAAGTTGATGGCGCCCAGGATCGACGAGGCGCCGGCAAGGTGGACGGCCAGGATCGCGCAGTCCATCGCCGGGCCGGTGTGCCCTGAGGTGGAGAGCGGCGGGTACATGGTCCAGCCGCCGCCGAAGCCCTTGCCGGGTCCGCCGTCCACCAGCATCGAGGTGATCAGCATGAACCAAGCGGCCACGAGCAGCCAGAACGAGATGTTGTTCATCCGCGGAAACGCCATGTCCGGCGCGCCGATCATCAGCGGGACGAACCAGTTGCCGAAACCGCCGATCATGGCGGGCATGACCATGAAGAAGATCATGATCAGGGCGTGGGCGGTGACCACGGCGTTGTAGCCATGCTTCGACGCCTCGATGATCCCCCACTGCGCCAGCAGGCTGTTGGGCTGGAAGACCTGGATGCCGGGTTCGTAGAGCTCCCAGCGGATCAGGCCGGACAGGGCGCCGCCCACCAGTCCCGCCATGATGGCGAACAGGATGTAGAGGGTGCCGATGTCCTTGTGGTTCGTCGAGAAGAACCAGCGGGTGATGAAGCCCGGCTTGTGGTCATGGCTGTCGTGGTGATCGTGAGCGGCGGCTTGAGCCATCGTACGCTTGTCCTGCAGTTCAGTGCGCGGCCGGCGCCGAAGGCGCGGCCGGATTGGTTGTCGCGGGAGCCGCCGGCGCGGCGGCCGGAGCGGTCGCAGCGGCGGGGGCGGCCGTGCCGGTCGCAGCGACCGCTGCGTCGGCCGGCGGCGTCGGGGCGGGCGTCGCCTTGGGCGCCTTGGAGGCCACCCAGGCGTCGAAGTCTGCCTGACTGACCACCTTCACCTCGATAGGCATGAAGGCATGTTCGACGCCGCAGAGTTCGCGGCAGCTGCCGTAGAAGGTGCCGATCCGGTCGACCTTGAACCACGTATGGTTGACCTTGCCCGGGACCGCGTCGGCGATGATGCCGAATGAGGGTACCGCAAAGGCGTGGATCACATCGGCGCCGGTGACCAGCACCTCGACCACCTGATTGACCGGGACCACCAGCGGCTCGGTGGCAGCCAGCCTGTAGGGCACGCCCTTGGCCTTGGCCTTGTCTTCCGGGAGGATGTTGGAGACGTATTCAGGGATCTTCTGGTCCGGATACTCGTAGCCCCAGTACCATTGATAGCCCGTGGCCTTGATGGTCATGTAGGGCTTAGGCATGTCGTTGTAAGCGAACAGTAGCTGGAACGAGAATATCGAGATCACCACCAGGATCAGGACCGGGACCAGCGTCCAGACGATCTCGATCAGGGTGTTGTGGCTCCAGCGCGCCGGGGTCGGGTTCGCTTTCTTGTTGTAGCGAATGACGCACCACAGCAGCAGGGCCAGCACAAACAGCGTGATGACCGTGATGATCGGCAAGAGAATGATGTTGTGGAACCAGATCGCATCGTCCCGCAGGGGCGTAACCCCCGGCTGCAGGTCGATGGCGCCCGGCGTGGGCTGGCCGATCTTGTCAGCTGCGAACGCCGCTGCGCCCCAGAATGCTGTCATTGCGCCCGCGGCGATCCCGGTCGCCAGCGCCCGCATACCCTGAAACCTCGACTGCATGTCCCCTCGGTGTGGTTGGCCGGCCGCGTCTCGCGAAACTGTCGATCGCCGCCGCCGACTGTCTAAGAAGCTGACGGACACGCGGTCCAGCGCGTCTGCACAGCCCCTTAGCGCGGGTGCATACGCGCATCGCTTGGGCTTGCCAAGGCGCTTGCCCGCCTATCTGGGCCCGTTGCCTTTGACTGCCGTTCACAGCCTCCTGTTCGAAGGATTTATTGGGCGCCAGCGAACCAAATGGATCACGGCGATTCGCGGGCGCCTAGACCTCGATCCGCGCCGCGGCGGCAAGTCAGGGTGACTCGGGGCTTCGCGCTCCCTACATTCTTCCCATGAACGCCCATTCCCCCGCCTCTTCGATCCTCGATTCCGCCGGCGTTGATCCCGAGCGCGCCGGCCAGCTGCTCAACGAGGCCCTGCAGGGCGCGGACGACGGCGAGCTCTTTGTCGAACGGTCGGAGAGCGAATCCTTCCTGTTCGACGACGGCCGGCTGAAGTCGGCGGCCTATGACGCCACCGAGGGCTTCGGCCTGCGGGTCGTGGCCGGCGAGACGGCGGGCTACGCCCATGCCAGCGAGATTTCAGAAGCCGCGATCGGCCGCGCGGCGTCTTCGGCCTCGCTGGCCAAGCGCGGCTATGCTGGCGTCGCCGCCGAAGGGCCCCGCGCCACCAACACACGGCTCTATGGGGAGGAAAACCCCCTCGCCTCGCCCGGCTTTTCCGACAAGGTGGCCCTGTTGCAGGAAATCGACGCCTGGGCCCGCGCCCGCGATCCGCGGGTGGTCCAGGTGATGGCCTCGCTCGCTGGCGAGCGGCGGATCGTCGAGATCCTGCGCGCCGACGGGCGGCTGATCCGCGATATCCGCCCGTTGGCCCGCATCAATGTCCAGATCACCGTTGAGCGCGATGGCCGGCGCGAGAGCGGCTATTCCGGCGCCGGCGGGCGCGCGGGCTTTGAGGCCTGGATCACGCCCAAGACCTGGCAGGAGCAGGTTGACGAGGCGCTGCGCCAGGCGCTGGTCAACCTTGAGGCTGTTTCATGCCCGGCCGGCGAGATGGACGTGGTGCTGGGTCCCGGCTGGAACGGCGTGCTCCTGCACGAGGCGGTCGGCCACGGGCTGGAAGGCGACTTCAACCGCAAGGGCACCTCGGCGTTTTCCGGTCGCATTGGTGAGCGGGTGGCCGCCAGGGGTGTCACTGTTTTCGACGACGGCACGATCCACGGCCGCCGCGGGTCGCTGACCATCGACGACGAGGGCACGCCCACCGAGCGCACCATCCTGATCGAGGACGGGATCCTGGTTGGCTACATGCATGACCGGATGAGCGCTCGGCTGATGGGTCTGGCGGCCACCGGCAACGGCCGGCGCCAGTCCTACGCCCACATGCCGATGCCGCGCATGACCAACACCGCGATGATGGGCGGCGACACGCCTCGCGAGGAAATGATCCGGGCGACCAAGCGCGGCCTCTACTGCGCCAGCTTCGGCGGCGGCCAGGTGGACATCACCAACGGCAAGTTCGTCTTTCAGTGCACCGAGGCCTATCTGATCGAGGACGGCAAGGTCACCGCGCCGGTCAAGGGCGCGACCCTGATCGGCGACGGGCCCTCGGCGCTGACGCGGGTGACCATGATCGGCGACGACTTCGATTTCGACTCGGGCGTCGGCGTCTGCGGCAAGGCCGGCCAGAGCGTGCCGGTCGGCGTCGGCCAGCCCTCGCTGAAGATCACCGGCCTGACGGTCGGCGGGACCAGCCTCTAGGACATCCCCGAAAACTACACTTGTAGTTCTGAAAGATTACGGTTGTAGTCAGGCGCGCCTTCGACCCTTACGGGCAATTAACTGGCGCGGCTTGGCGGGCGTGGATCATCTGCGCGCGGGGAGATTCGGATTAGATGATGCTGCTGCTGGGCCTTGCGCAGGCCGCCGCGATCGCGACTGCCCCCACCCAGACGGGCGTGACCAGTTATCCGGCGTCCTATTTCGCGGGCCTGCAGGCCGCCAACGCCAGTGAGATGCTGGGTCGCATCCCCGGCTACAGTTTTGACTCCGGCGATTCCTCGCGCGGCTTCGAGGGTTCGGCTGGCAATGTGCTGATCGACGGCCATCGCCCGGCCAGCAAGACCGACAGCCTCGACGAGATCCTGAAGCGCATGCCCATCGGGCTGGTCGAGCGAATCGACATCGTCCGCGGCGGCGCCCCCGGCATCGACATGCAGGGCAAGACGGTGCTGGCCAACGTCATCCGACGAAAGGGGGCGACCACCCGCCTGCTGGTGGTCGCCGCGCAGACCCACTCGAGCGACGGCCGCACGCTCGGCGCGTCGCGCTTCGAGGGGTCCGGCAGTCTTGGCGACAGGAGATGGGAATTCGGCACGTTCTGGGGCCGAGGCCTGAACGCTGGCGCGGGACGTGGGCCAGCGGTGATCATCCCAGGGAACGGCAGGCCGCGAACGCCGTCGTTCGTCAGGTCCGAAGGCGACGGCCAAACCCTGTTCGGAAGTGGCTCGGTGGAGAGCCCCTTGGCCGGTGGCGCGCTGAAGGTCAACGGCCGCCTATCCTGGGACAAGTACAAGTATGAAGAAGACAACGACATCGCCGGCCCCGCCCGCGCCGTCGAAACCGACGACGAGGTGTACCTCCAGAAGGACCGTGAGATCGGCGCGTCCTACAGCCGTCCATTCGGCGCGAAGACCGACGCGGACGTCGTGACCCTGCGCCAGACCCACGACATCGACTATGCGGCCATCTTCGCCGCGGGCGGGTCCACCCAGGATTTCCGCAACAGCCGCCAGACCAGCGAGACCATCGGCCGCGCGGTCGTCAAATACCGCGTCTCCGACCGCCTCTCCGGCGAACTGGGGGCGGAGACCGCGCTCAACAAACTTGAGAGCCGCAGCCGCTTCTCGATCGACGCCGCCACCATCCGGCTGCCCGCCGCCACCGTCGGCGTGGAGGAAAATCGGAGCGAGGTTTTTCTGAAGAGCGCCTGGCGGCCCACCGACCGGTGGACCCTCGACGCGGCCCTTCGTTACGAGAGTTCGACGATCACCTCGGACGGCGATGTTGTGCTGGAGAAGACCCTGCGCTTCATCAAGCCGCGCCTGGCCGCCACCTGGGCGCCCAACGCCAGGGCTCAGGTCCGGCTGCGCGTCGAACGCGAGGTGGGCCAGCTCAACTTCAACGATTTCGTGGCCTCCGCCGACCTGACCAATGCCTCGGGCGTGACCGCCGGCAACCCCGACCTCAATCCGCAGCAGGCCTGGGTGGCCGAAGCCGCCGTCGAGCAGCGGTTCTGGGGTTCGGGCTCGATCACCCTGACGGCCCGCCATGCGCGGTTGAGCGACGTGGTCGACCGTGGCCCGGTGTTCGGCGCCGCCAGCGTCTTCGACCGGCCCACCAACATTGGGTCCGGGACAAAGGACGACCTTGGCCTTGCGATCACCATGCCGTTCGAACGCCTGGGGCTGAAGGGGCTGGTGGTGAAGGGCGACGTTACCCGGCACTGGACCCAGGTCACCGACCCCACGACCGGCAGAAGGCGCGAGATCTCGGGCCAGAAGCCGATCGACTGGAACACCAGCTTCATCTGGGACATGCCAGCCAGGAATTTCAGCTGGGGCGTCGACGTCTACGGCAGCTTCCGCCAGACCTACTACCGCTTCAACTTGGTCGACACGACCAAGTACGACACCTACGTGCGGCCCTTCGCGGAGTGGCGCGCGACGCCCGATATCACTCTGCGTTTCGAGCTTCCCAATGCGACCGGCCGCGCGGTGCGGCGGACCACCTACATCTATCCGGGACCGCGCAACCTGGGCGGCGCGCCGGATGTTGAGGACCGCAACCTTTCTGTCGGGCGGCTGTACTACTTCCGCATCCGCAAGACGCTGGGTGGCTGATGGACGACCGCCCTCGTGGCCAACAAGCGCTGGTCGAAGGTGACCGACCCGACCACGCTCACCAGCCGCCATAGCTCGCGCCTGTGGCCATTGGAGTGGAACCTCAACGTCAGCCAGGTCCTGCCGCGGCAGGGCGCCAGCTTCGGCTTCGACCTCTATTCCGGCTTGTCCCAGAAGTCGTTCCGCTACAACTACGTCTCCGCGGTGAAGCTGCACAACGCCTACCTCAGCACCGGGATCGAGAAGCGCCTGCAGCCGGACCTTGTGCTGCGGGTGGAATTGCAGAATCTGACCAAGCGCGGCAACCGTACCGCCACCGCCATCTATGACGGCCCGCGCAACTCGGGTTCGCAAGACCTTCGGAAGCTGACGCCTAAGGCCCCGGCGGCGCGTGGCCAGAGGCTTCGTTGGCGCCGTTCGACCAGCCCTTTATGAAGAAGCTGGCGGCGATGAACACTACTCCGCAGCCGACACCAGCCCAGCCCAGCGTATTGAAGCCATGGAGCGAGGTCTCCAGCGCGGCATGCGGGTCGAGCACCTGGCCACCCACGGTCTCGGTCCCCATCAAGCCTGCGATCTTGCCGCCGACGAACTGGGCGATGGACGAGGCGAGGAACCAGACCGCCATCATGAAGGAGGCCACGGACTTCACAGAAAGCTTGGTGATCTCCGACAGGCCCACGGGCGAAAGGAAGAGTTCACCCGTGGTGTGCAGCAGGTAGAGCAGGCCCAGCATGAAGAGCGGCATACGGTACTGGGCGTCGGCCAGGCCCTGCGCCCACACCACCACCAGGAAGCCCAGACCGACCTGGATCAGGCCGAGGCCGAACTTCATGGTCGGGTCGGGATCGCGCCCGCGTGCAGCCAGCCAGGCCCACATGGCCGCGAAGATCGGCGCGAAGATCAGGATGAAGCCGGCGTTGAACGACTGGGTCTGGGCCGCGGAGATTCCGCCCAGCTCGACGTTGCGCGCAGCAAAGAGGTTCAGTGAGGTGCCAGCCTGTTCAAAGAGCGTGAAGAACACCACTGCCCCCACGATCAGCACAACAGCCAGGAACATCCGCTGGCGCTCCGCCCACGTCTTACAGACGAAAGCGATGATCATGACGATGGCCGCCAGCGACGCCAAAATTGCCGCGATCAAAGCCTTGCCCACGAAGCCGTTGTTCTGAACCAGCAAGTAGACCGGGATCGCGCCCAGCACGCCGAGCGCATAAATTCCCCACTCGATGTTGATGGGGCCCAACACCTTCTTTTTCAGCAGCTCCGGCGCCGGGGGCTCGCCGTGTCCTTCGAGGTATT
>JBBREC010000164.1:0-7861 GCA_038203295.1 Caulobacterales bacterium | reverse complement strand
GCGCCGCCCACCTCAATGGTCTCACTGATCAACTGCATGGCCGACTCCTGACTGGGAGCAAGCCTAGCGCGAGTGACGTGGGGACAGACAAGACGGCCTTCTCCCACAAGGGGAGAAGGGCCAGACATGCTGTCGCCTAGGCCAGCCACACCATCATGCGGGTGGGGACCTCGACGCCGCCGCGGGCCATGCAGGGGCGTTGCTCGACGTCGCCGGTGTAGAGGAAGCCCGCCTTGCACAGCACCTGGCCTGACGCCGGGTTGTCGGCGAAATGGCCAGCGACGACCACGTTCCTGCGCCAGTCGCGCTTCACCCACTTCAGAGCGCCGCGCACCGCCTCGGTCGCATAGCCGCGGTTCCAGTAGGGCTTGCCCAGGAAATAGCCGATCTCGGCGCGGGTCCCGCGCTCGTGGTCGAAATCCAGCAGGCCCACCACGCCGAAATTGTGGTGCTCGATGACGAATACGGCGTCCCGTTCCCAGTCGCAGGCCATGGCCCGGCCGACCAGCGCCTCGGCGTCGGCGAGCCTGAACGGATGGGGCATCGAGGTGGCGCGGGCCGCCACATTGAAGTCGTTGGCCAGCTCGACCAGGGCCTCGGCGTCGTTACGCACGGCGCCGCGTAGGACCAGTCGCTCGGTGGAGACGACGGGGGAAACTTCGATCGCGCACATCTATCTGCCCTCCCGGCCCTCTTGTGGGGCCCAAAACGAAAGCGGGGAGCCCGGCTGACCGGACTCCCCGCGAAGGTTCGTCTGTCCGGTTCAGCCCTGAAACGAGGCGGAACCGGAGAAAGGCGGGTCCCGCTTACTTGGCTTCGGCCGCCATCTGGGCCGGGATCACGTTCACGTAGGTTCGGTCGTTACGCTTGGTGATGAACTTCACCGCCCCGGTGGCGGTGGCGAAGAGCGTATGATCGCGACCGAGGCCGACATTGTCGCCCGGCCAGAACTTGGTGCCGCGCTGACGCACGAGGATGTTGCCGGCAAGCACCGCTTCGCCGCCGAACTTCTTGACGCCCAGACGCTGACCGGCCGAATCGCGACCGTTGCGCGAGGAGCCGCCTGATTTCTTGTGAGCCATGGTGCTCTCCTACTCTCGAGCCGGCGGGTTAGGCCGACTTGTCCTTCTTGGGGGCGGCGGCCTTCTTCGGCGCGGCAGCCTTCTTGTCGGTCACGGCAGCAGCGTTCGCAGGCGCGGCCTTCTTTTCGGCGGCGGGCTTGGCGGCGGCTTTGGCCTTGGGAGCCGGAGCGGCCTTGGGAGCCGGAGCCGCCTTGGCGACCGGGGCCGCCTTCGGAGCCTTGGCGGCCTTGGGCGCAGCGGCCTTCTTCGGCGTCTGGGTCTTGCGGGCCGCGGCGGCGTCGATCTGGGCCTGCGGGCTCACGAAGACCAGACCACGGGCCCGGGCGTCGAGTTCGGCCTTCGTGGTCATGTCCACCGTGCCGTCCCACTTGGTTTCCTTGCCGCCAGCCGCGATGCCGGTCACGCGCAGCACCGTCTCGTGCTGTCGGTGGCCGCGCGTACGGCGGTAGCCCTGGCGACGGATCTTCTTGAAGATCTTCACCTTCTCACCCTTGCGGGTCTCGATCAGGGTCGCCGAAACGCTTGCGCCGGAGACGGTCGGAGCGCCGAGGGTGACGGCGTCGCCGTCTCCCAGCATCAGCACTTCGCCGAACGCGACGTTCGCGCCAGGTTCACCAGCCAGCTTTTCGACAACCAGCACGTCACCGGGTTGCACCCGGTACTGCTTGCCGCCGGTCTTGATCACCGCGTACATCGTTCGCGCCTTCAAACTTCAGATATGTGCAAAACAGAATGCGCCCGCGAGATAGCCCGCGGGCGAGGGGCGGGACTTATACGCATGGGGAGCGGGGTGTCAACGCGAAGGCAGCGGCTTGTGATCGCGTCCGACGTGCATCCGCTGGTAACCGCGACCCGTAATAGCAGAGGGGGGCGTCGATGCGGCTGCTCACTCTCTACGTAAGGCGCTATCCTTGCCCATGGCGACTCACCCGGTTCCCGCGACGACAGACCGCCGTTCGGCCCCGGCCGTGCGGCTGACCGCGCGCCTGGACCTGACGCTCGCCGAACTTCGGCGTCAGGGCTGCAAGGCCCTTTGGATCGAGGCCAGCAAGGCCGACCTGACCACGCTCGTGCGCGAAGGCGACGCCGACGCCGTGGTGCTGCACCCCGATCCCGCGGTGAACCGCGCCTATTATGCGGGCGTTGAGATCCGCCATGGCGACCAGCCGCTGACCTGCGTCTTCCGCAAGGGCGGCCGCGTCGTTCAGGCCAGGATCGGCGCCACGGGGTAGCGCCGGTCGCCGCCCCGCAACCGTTCACCTCCACGGCAACGGTTCGGCAAGCCTTTCGGCGCAAAGTCGTGATCATGGCTGCTCATGCTCAACTGGCTCAGAACGAGCCTGATGAGGCGCCGGAGGCCGCGACGTCGCCTCTGCCCCTCACGGTCTGTCTCAACCGCAAGCTCGCTGAGCTGCGCGACAAGCGGTGCAAGGCGCTGTGGATCGAGGCCTCCCAGGCCGATCTGACCGCGCTGGTCATCGAAGGCGCGGACGACGCCGTGGTCCTGCATCCCGACCCCGCGGTCGATCGCGCCTGGTACGCCGGCGTCGAAATCCGCTGTGGCGTACGCGACCTCACATGGGTCTATCTAAAGGGCGAGATCGAGAGCGACGAGGAAGAAGTCAGCGTCCACATCGTCTCCACGCCGGACCCCCAGCCCTGCGCAGCCGCCTAGCCGAGCTCGAGCCGCCGCCGGGCCTTGCGCACCGCCGCGCCGGTCCCAAAGAACCCCAGGATCAACATGGCCCAGGTCGCGGGTTCGGGAACCGCCCCGGTCGGGCCGGGCCCCGTAGGAGGGCCGCCGGGCGGAACGTAAGGCGGGACGACCACGACTGGCGGTTGCCCGCCAGGCGGCAGGACGGTCGGCGGCGTCCCTGTTTCAGGTGGCAGGCCCGGGATGACCGGCGGTGTTGGAAGGCCGGGAACCCCCGGAATGCCCGGAACCCCAGGAAGGCCCGGGACGCCCGGCCCGCCCGGCAGGCCGGGGGGCGTGATCACGCCTGTCGGGATCACGCCGTTGTCGAACGGGAAACCGGGCGCACCGGGAAAGACGCCGTTGTCCATCGGGGTGAAGGTGTCAGGCGTCACCGTATCGACAGCCTGGTCGGCCGCGACCGGCGTCGGTCCGGCGATGTCCTCCAGGATGCCCCGGGCGCCGCGCGCGGGCACAGCGCCCGGGGTCAGCGACATCATCGCCAGCGGCGCGTGCTTGTCGCAGGCCTCGTCGCGCGGCAGCACGGCGTGGGAATAGCCGGGGCGGAGCATCATGGCGCGGCTCTCGCCCGGCGCCGGCGCGGCGGCGGGGTTTTGCGCCGCCAGCAGGCGCGGCGCAGGCGGGCCGGCCTTTCCGGCTTGGGCGACGCGGCGTCCGGCCGGCCGGTGCTTGCGCGCCGGGGCGTGGACCCGATGCACGGCCCCGCTCGCGGGCTTGCGCAGATGACGGACGGGGTGGTGCGGCGCGGCGCGCGGGGCGGGCGCGAAGGCGGCCTGCGGCGGGCATTCGATGGCCAGGGCCGGCGTGACGGCCGCGAAGCCGACGCCGACGGCGGCGATCGCGGAGAGCAGCGCGCCGCGGCTGCGGCCCACACGCGGGCGCCAGCGACGCGCCGGCGCTGCAACATAGGGGGCGCCGGTTGCCCGGGCACGGTTCGAAAAGACTACGCGCTTCATGATCAACTACCAATGAACCTGTCACCAAGCCAGGTTCTTTGACTGTCTAATTATCAGTAGAGCTTTAGGTTCCGCGCCGTGACAATTCGGGCGATATTCGCAATGTCGGGTAGTCTACTTATAATAAGGACGGGATATCACGGGTATTCGATATTTAGCGGCTTCGAATACATTAACCTATGTGCGTTTCATCAGGATTTTTCGGAAAATCAGAACAGAACGCCGGAAGACCGGGGGAGGGTTCCCAAGGCGGCGCTTGCGCCGATGACGGCCCGTTGAACGCGACAACTGGCCCCTAGGCGCGCGCGCGGCCGCGCCCTATCCTGTGCGCAGGGGACGGCTAAGGAGCTGTCGGGAATGAAATCTCTGGTCATGGGCGCCGCGCTGGCCGCGGCGATGGGCGGCTGCGCGTTGGCCGCCACATCCCCACAACCCCGTCTCGAGGCGCCCGGCTGGGTGGTCACCCCCGGAGAGGCCGCCTGCCGCACGGACCTTGAACTCACCGGCCGCTCGGGCGCGGTGTCGCCAGTGGCGCTGGTGTCGGACGGGGCGCAGGTCTCGCTGCGGTTCGCCATGGAAGAGGTCCCCGAGCGCGCCTTCCTGCCGATCCGGGTCGACCAGAAGGCCTACGCCAACCTGGTCTTGCGCACCGACACGCCGAAGGTGGCTTCGATGGCGCTGTCCGACGAGACCCTGGCGGCGATGCGCCGGGGCGGGACCCTGCAGATCGCCTGGCTGTCGGAGGAGGCCGTGCGCGCCTCGCTGGCCGGCGCCGGCCAGGGGCTGGCCGACCTGCGCACCTGCGGCGCCCAGGTCTCGGCCCAGCATCGCGCCCGGCTCGCCGCCCAGGAGGAAGTCCGCGCCCGCAACGCCCAGGAAGTCCGGATGAAGGCGGTCGCGGACGAGCAACTCGCCGCCGCCCGCGCCCAGACCGCCGTCGCCGAGGCCGAGCGCCACCGGCTCACCGCCGAGGCCGACCGCGCGGCCGCCCAGGCCGAGCAGGCCCAGGCCGAAGCCGAGCGCCAGCGCGCCCTGGCCCTCGCCGACCAGCAGCGCGCCGACCTGCAGCGCCGCCGGGCTGCCTATGAGTATGAGGAAGACCAGCCGCGCCCGCAGTGGCTTCCGCCGCGGCCGGCCTACGCCTATCGTCCGTACGAAGGTCGCCCGTACGATCCGCGATACGACCGCTAGTCAGATACGCACGGTGGCGAAGAGGTATAGAGCAAACAGCGCCACCAGCAGACCATCGACGATCAGCGCCACGACGGCCTTCCGGCGGAATGGCGGATGGCTCGCGACCAGGCCGATGAAGGTGGTTTTGCTGGTCCCCGCGACCAGCAGCACCAGGGTCCGGACCTCGGGATGGAAGGCGCCCCAGACCAGCATCGCGCCGGTGAGCGCGATCAACACCCCCCAGTTGCGCGCCAGCAGCAGCGCCAGGGGGTCGGCGGGTTCGTCGCCGAACATCATCCGGAACGCCGCGCGCGGCGCTACGGCGGCCTGCAACATGGTGAGGGTCACGAGGCCCCCGACCAGCATGATCCATTTGAACTCGGCGACGATGAAATCCATGGGCCCGCTCCCCGACCGGTTGAAAGCTCCACCATAGCAGATCGGGCGGCGGGCTTAGTCCCCGAAAGGATGCGGCAGCCGGCCGGAGCGGAAGAGGATCTTGGGATTCTCGTCGTAGTCGCCGAGTTCGGTATCGGCCGAGACCTCAAAGGCCACCACCCCGACCCTGAGCGGCCCCAGGCGCTCGGCCTTGCGCCGGGCCTCCTCGGCGGTCTTGCAGCCCACCTGCTGCTCAGCCTTCAGCGACTGGCCGCGGCCGGCGACGTAGGACTGCACGATATAGACGGTTTCCATGGCCATGTGCCTGACACGCGCCTGCCCGTGGTCTGCGTCAAGCGATGCTTCGATCGCGATTATTTGCCGGCCTTGGCCTCGGCCATGCCCTTGACCACCTTGAGCTGGATCGGGGCGCCGGACATGTCCCTGGACGTCCAGCTGACGCCGACGAAGGTGTTGTCGGGGAAGGCGGTGCAATAGGCCAACGGCAGGGTGGGGGGCTTGGACTGCTTCATGCAGACCTTGCCGTCCTTCACGCTCCACTTGCCGGCCAGCGGCATTCCGCGGCGGCTCTGGCCGTCCCAGGACCCATCCGGATGCATCCAGATCTTCTGCGAGCGGCCGTCGGGATAGATCGACAGGACGGTGTTGCCGAACGCGGGCGTCACCTGTTGGGCGTTAGCGGCCTGGGCGCAGAGGGGCACGGCTGTCGCAGCGAACGCGACCCATAGGAGCGGCAGATGACGGCGTACGGGCATGATGGCTTTCAACTGTTTCCTGACGACGGATGCGCCAACTCCGCCGGTTTTGACGCAGGCCACATGAACTGTAGCTGACGACGCCCAAGGTTCCGCAGGTTCAAATGTTCCATAGGCGGGGGACGTGGCCCGCCGGGAATCCCGATCTGACCGAAGACTCCGGGCGGCGGGTCGGCTGGTGAAGGATCAGGCGGCCGTCTGCTCGTCCGCGTTCGACTGGCTCGCTTCCACATGCGCCTCGGCGGCGCTCCAGTTGTGGACGGCCTTGCACACCGGGCAGCGAAACGCGCGCGTACCTGCCATGCTGGCGAGGTCGAGATCCTGGGTGCGGTGCCCCGTCGGGACGTCCTCACCGGAGGTCGGGCAAGCGATAATGATCCTGGGCATGGAACCCTAACGGATTCAGACGGATAAGGTTGCGCCAGCGGCTGAGCCTTCCGGTGTTCAGCTCTTCTAAACCACGCTGCTTAACGCGGCTTTCAGAGGCGCCATGCGACCAATCCTGCCTTGAGCGCGGGATGCAGAAGACATCCCCGCCGGTGGGATGTCTGATGATGGCGACGCAGAAGCGTTGCAACGCCCTGCGCGCCATAATGGCGGCGTCGGCGGCGGTGCTCGCGCCAGCAATAGCGCACGCAGCCTCGGTGACGGCGACCGCCAGCGTCTCCGTGACCGTGCTCGACCCGATGCGGCTGACGCCGGTAGCCGACCTTGCGGTCGCCTCGGCGATCCGGCCCGCGTCCGGCTCGATCGGCGCGACCATCACCCCGGCCAGCTACGATCTGATCGCCCCGCCGGGTGAGACCTTCAGCGTGGAGTCCTCGCGCACCCTGCGGTTCGCGCGCGACGATGGGCCTGGCGTCCTTGAGGCCCAGCTCGATGCGGCCCGCACCGAGGCCGCCCCCCGCAGCGCCGGCCCGTTCCTGGCCATCCATCACTTTGAATTCGGCGGCCACATGCCGGTCAGCGCCGGGGCCGAGACCGGGTTCTACTCCGGCACGGTCAGCGTGATGGTCAATTACAACTAGCTCAGGCCACGCCCATCAGCGCCTGGGCGCCTTGAGGTCGGCCCTCTTCGGCTCGGGAGTCCTGGGTTCAGGTTTCCCGGGGTTCGAGGTCCTGGCGTTCGGCGCCTTTTCGACCGGCTTCGGCCCCAGCCCGGGACCGATGGTCTGCAGCGGAGCGGCCATGGCCGCGTCGTCCCAGGCCTGCATCAGCCCGATCACCAGCTTGCCCAGGGAAGGGGCGGCCACAACCGAGCCGCCCCCCGCGCCGTCGCACACCACCCGAAGGCTGATGTCGTCCTCTCCGCGGAGGTCAGGCGGACCGAAGGTCACATCGGCGTTGTCCTGCTTCACCACGACCGCGCCGAAGCGGTTGTAGATCGTGAAGGTGCGCCAGCGGAACCGGCGCGCCTCACAGTCATACTCGTTTAGCGTCCGGACATAGCCCGGCTGTGGGGGCCCGCCGTTCAGAAGATTTCGTCGCACGGTCACGCTGTAGGCGCGCCGCAGAGGCCCGCCGTCCACCCGCTCGATGGCGTTTGGGTCCATCACCGTCCAGGCCTCGTCAGTCCTGCGGATCACGAAATAGCCATTCGAGGCCGTGACGGGCGGGGCGACGGGCGCGGCGGCGGCCTGTTTGGACGCTGGCCTTGCCGTTGGGGCGGCCGCAGCCCCGGCCAGCCCAAGGCTGGCCAAGATTAGGACCAGGCTGGCGCGGACGGGAAAAACCATGTGGTCGCGGGTCCTGAAGAAGACGCCTGAACGTGGTTAGCGTGGA
>JBBREC010000163.1:0-7864 GCA_038203295.1 Caulobacterales bacterium | reverse complement strand
TAGGCAGCGCCACCGCCGCTCAGGGCATAGGCCTGCGTCCCGGCAGTGACCACCTTGTCGGTCGGCAGGACCGCACCGATGGCGATGTCGTCCACCTTCGCCAGCCGCGCATAGATCGGCGCGAAATCCTGCAGGGTGGCGTCCAGCAGCGCCTGCAGGGACGGGACCACGAAATAGACCTGCTGGAAGTCGTCGATCCGGTAGGGCGTGCGCATCGTTCGCTCGAGGTCGAAACCCAGGCGGTTGGGCGAGGGATCGTCCAGGGCAAAGACCGACTCCGCCAGGCTGGAGACGATGCCGGCGCCGTAGATCCTTAGGCCTCGTGGCGTGGAGAGCAGGCCGAACTCCACGGAATACCAGTAGAGGCGGGCCAGATGGTGCAACTGGCCCAGCTCCATGGCCCGCTGGCCGCCGCGACCATAGGCCTGCATGTAGTCGGCGAAGACCGGGTCTGTGAGCATCGGCACGTGGCCGAAGACATCGTGAAAGATGTCCGGTTCCTTCAGGTAGTCCAGTTCCTCGGGCTTGCGGATGAACTGCCCGGCGGGGAAGCGGCGGTTAGCCAGGTGGTCGAAAAAGACTTCGTCGGGCAGCAGGCCGGGCACGGCGACCACGCTCCAGCTGGTGAGCCGGTTCAGGTCCTCGTTGATACGCCGAAAGTCCGGGATGCCGGCGCGGTGTAGGTCCAGCGCCTCCAGCCCCTTGAGGAATGGATCGCAGGCGCGGCCGGGCAGCAGGGCCGCCTGCCGTTCGTAAAGGGTGATCCAGACCTGATGCTCGGCCGGCGAATAGCCGCTCCAGCCCTGATCGATGGTCCAGTCGTCGTTCGCGCCCGGGGGCGGTCCATGGGTGAATCCGTCAGCGCTCATAAGTCGCAGAATGGCGCGGCTTGCGCGGAAGTTCCGTTCTGAGAAGCCCTCTCGCGGGCGATCGCCCGGCAAAACCTTGCGCCAAGTGCCGTGGATTTGAAGTTTCCACCCAGTTTCGGGGTTGCGCCGTTGGAAATTTCAATTCCACAAGCCGTTCCAGGAATCCAAGCCTGCTAGCGTCCCTTTCGCTTTCGAAGTTCGTGCAGGGTTTCCGTTTGCGCGAGCGCACTTCGAAAGCGGGACGCTAGTGGCTGATCCGGGGGCGAAGCTTGTACTGACCCTCGCCGAAGCTTTCGAAGATCAGTTGCGCCTGCGGGTGGCCAACCGGCATGCCGGTGTCGTCAGGCAGCAGGTTCTGTTCCGAGACATAGGCTACGTAGGAGCTTTCGTCGTTTTCGGCCAGCAGGTGATAGAACGGCTGGTCCTTGCGGGGCCGGATGTGTTCCGGGATCGACAGCCAGTATTCCTCGGTGTTCGAGAACGTCGGATCCACGTCGAAGATCACACCGCGGAAGGGGTAGACGCGGTGACGCACGACCTGGCCGATCGCATATTTTGCGAGTCGCGTGTTCATGATCACGAATCTAACGCCTTGCACCTGACTGGAAGATGAATTTAGCGGCTGAATTCGTCCGTTCAAGGCCATGCTTCCGACAGGCGAGCGGACTTGCTAGGATGTCGGGGAAGTGAGGCGCGCCGTGTGGCCAGCGCCTGCGAGGACGGAAAGCGGTCCATGACTGAGGCGCCGAGTGCGCCCGGCGCCCCGCCTCGGGGCCGGGAAGGCAACAATGCCAGCGAGCTGCCATGCTATGGCGCGCTCGATCTGGGCACCAATAACTGCCGATTGCTCATCGCCACGCCGTCAGGCAATGGCGGTTTTCGCGTGGTGGAGGCCTATTCGCGCATCGTCAGGCTCGGCGAGGGGCTGACTCAGTCCGGCCGCCTGTCGGAAGAGGCCATGGAGCGGGCGATGGGCGCGCTGAAGGTCAGCGCGGAAAAGGTCCGCCGCCGCCGGGTGCTTAAGATGAGGGCCATCGCCACCCAGGCTTGCCGAATGGCCGAGAACGGCGCGGCCTTCATCGAGCGGGTGGCCGAGGAAACCGGGCTGCAGCTGCAGATCATTACGCCGCAGGAGGAAGCCCGCCTGTCGGTGGCCGGCTGCCTCAACCTGATCGACCGCACGGCTGACGCCGCCCTGGTGGTGGATGTGGGCGGGGGCTCGACCGAGCTCTCCTGGGTGGATCTGAAGGGCGCGCCGCCAACCGGCACTCCACCACTGCGCGCCTGGCTTTCGGTGCCTATCGGGGTGGTCACGCTGGCCGAGCGCTTCCCCGAGGGCGAGGAGGCCACCGAGCCCTGGTTCCGCGCCATGGTCGACACCGTGAAGGCCGAGATCGCCGCATTTCCGAGGGCCGATGGCCTGCGCGAGGTCTTCGACGCCGACCGGGCGCATCTGATTGGCACGTCCGGCGCCATCACTAGCCTCGCCGGCCTGCACCTCAACCTGCCGCGCTATGACCGCAGCCGCGTCGACGGCATATGGATGACCCGCGACCAGTGTGAAGCGGCGGCCAACCGCTTGCTGGCGGTCTCCGCGCGGGCCCGCGCGGAGCAGCCCTGCATCGGTCCGGACCGCGCCGACCTCGTGCTGGCCGGCGCGGCGATCCTGCAGGCCGTCCAGGAGCTTTGGCCCTGCAGCCGGGTGCGGGTCGCCGACCGCGGCCTTCGCGAGGGCATCCTGCTCTCGCTGATGTCCGAGCGGACCGGCCGGCGTAAACGCCGCCGCCGGCGCGGCCCCACCCCCCAGCAGGCCGCCTGATGACCGACGAAAAACCCCGCAAGCGCATGGTCAAGCCGCCCACCGGCGGCACCGAGTCCGGTCGCGTCGTACCCGAGCGGCTGAAGACCGCCTGGAAGCGCACGCCCTCGCAGCAGGCCTGGCTGACCCGCCAGATCAACGATCCCTTTGCCGCCAAGGCCCGCGCCCACGGCTATCGTAGCCGCGCGGCTTACAAGCTTACCGAGCTGGACGACAAATTCCGCGTGCTGAAGCCGGGGGCGCGGGTCGTCGATCTGGGCGCGGCGCCCGGGGGCTGGACCCAGGTGGCGCTGGAGCGCGGCGTGACCCAGATCGTGGGCGTCGACCTCCTGCCGGTTGATCCGCTGCCGCCGGCCAGGATCCTGATGATGGACTTCACCGATCCCGAGTGCGGGCCGGAGCTGATCCGCCTTCTGGGCGGGGCGCCGGACATGGTGATCTCCGACATCGCGCCCAACACCGTGGGGCACCGCCAGACCGACCACCTGCGCATCGTCGGCCTCATCGAGGCGGCGGTGGATTTCGCCGTGGACGTGCTGGTCCCCGGCGGCTCGTTCATCGCCAAGGCGTTCCAGGGCGGCGAGACGGCGGGGGTCATCGCCAAGCTGAAGCGGTACTTTCCCGAGGTGAAGACCGTGAAGCCGAAGGCCAGCCGCGCGGACTCGTCGGAGCTCTATCTGGTGGCGCTGAAGTTCAAGGGGCGCGCGTGACCGAGGCCACCAGTCCCGATCGCAGGACTGTACGCTACAACTCCCACAGCCGGAGATGTTATCATAATTACAGATAGCTAGCGCGATCACCCAGAGTAATCCCGAGCGGTCTTGATGTCCACGATTCAGGGTGCAGACCTCAAAAAGAGACTGCTGCTGTGTGAGATGGGTGGAACCGCCCTTGCCCCAAGGCGCATCTGACGCGTATAGCCAGCCCGCAAAACGAGGTGTCTCTATGGAGATTCGCGAAGGGCTCACCTTCGACGATGTTTTGCTGGAACCCGGCCCGTCCGATGTGATGCCCACGCAGGTGGATGTCGCGACCCGGTTCACGCGAGAGATCAATCTGAACATACCGCTGGTGTCCGCCGCCATGGACACGGTGACCGAAAGCCGGCTGGCCATCGCGATGGCCCAGAACGGCGGGCTCGGCATCCTGCACCGCAACTTCACGGTGGAGGAACAGGCCGACCAGGTCCGCGAGGTGAAGCGCTACGAGAGCGGGATGGTCATCAATCCGCTGACCATCAACCCGGACACGCCGCTCAGCGAAATCCGCGAGATCAAGGCGCGGCGAAAGATCTCCGGCTTCCCGGTGGTCGACCCCCATACCGGGCGGCTCTGCGGCATCCTGACGAACCGCGACATGCGCTTCGAGGGCAACGCCGACGTGCCCGCCAAGGCGTTGATGACGCATGAGAACCTGATCACGGTGAAGGAGGGCGTCAGCCAGTCCGAGGCCCGCGACCTGCTGCGGCGCCACAAGATCGAGCGGCTGATCGTTGTCGATGACGACTACCGCGCCGTCGGCCTGATCACCGTCAAGGACATGGAGAAGTCCGAGGCCCATCCGAACGCCGCCAAGGACGCCCAGGGCCGCCTGTTGGTCGGCGCGGCCTCCACCGTGGGCGACACCGGCTACGAGCGCTCGATGGCGCTGGTGGACGCCGGCGTCGACGTGGTGGTGATCGACACCGCCCATGGCCACAACATCGACGTCGCCAAGGCGGTCGGGCGCATCAAGCGCGAGACCAACAGGGTGCAGATCGTCGCCGGCAACGTGGCGACCTATGAGGGCGCGCGCGCGCTGATCGATGCGGGCGCTGACGCGGTGAAGGTCGGCATCGGCCCGGGCTCCATCTGCACGACGCGGATTGTGGCCGGAGTCGGCGTGCCGCAGCTGACCGCGATCGCCGACGCTGTACGCGCGGCGGCGGGCTCCGACGTGCCGGTGATCGCCGACGGCGGGATCAAGTACTCGGGCGACCTCGCCAAGGCGCTCGCCATGGGCGCCTCGGTGGCCATGATGGGCTCGGTGTTCGCGGGCGTGGACGAGGGTCCGGGCGAGGTGTTCCTGTACCAGGGACGCTCCTACAAGACCTACCGCGGCATGGGCTCGCTGGGCGCCATGTCGCGCGGCTCCGCCGACCGCTATTTCCAGAAGGACGTGACGGACTCGCTGAAGCTGGTGCCGGAAGGCATCGAGGGCCAGGTGCCCTACAAGGGCCCGATCGCCCCGATCCTGCACCAGATGGTGGGCGGTCTTCGCGCGGCGATGGGCTATGTGGGCGCGGCGAACCTGGTGCAGTTCCGCGAGCGGGCGCGGTTCATCCGCATCACCGGCGCGGGCCTGCGCGAAAGCCACGTCCACGACGTGATGATCACCCGGGAAGCGCCGAACTATCCGAGCCCGGTCTAAGGCGCGCTTCGGGCAAACAGCACACCGCCGGCCGGCGGGCGCCGGGCGGCCGCGCATTGGGGGCGACCATGGGACTTTCTCACGAACTGATTCATCTGGCGGCGGCGGTCATCATCGGCCTGGTTACGCTGGTCTGGGCCGCGGCGACGGCGCGGGGCCAGCAGAACCTGGCCTGGGCAGCCGGCGCCCGCGACGAGGCCATGCCCCCGCTCACCGGGATCGCGGGACGACTGGAGCGGGCCTTCCGCAACTTCATGGAGACCTTCCCGTTCTTCGCCGCCGCGCTGCTGGCCGCGATCGTGTCGCAGAAGACCGGACCCCTGACGTTCTGGGGCTCAGCGCTCTATGTGGTCGGGCGCGCCCTATATGTGCCGATCTACGCCGCCGGCATCCGCCTCGTGCGGACGCTGGTCTGGTTCGTGTCGATCATCGGCCTGGTGATGGTGGTCGTTGCTCTTTTCAGGTGATGTAGATGCGTGACGCCGGACGCCTCGCGGCGGCCATCGAGGTCCTGACCCAGATTGAGGCGCGGCACCGTCCCGTCCGGATGGCGCTCAAGAACTGGGGCGAGGCGGCGCGCTACGCCGGGGCGAAGGATCGCGCCTTCGTGTCCGGCCTGGTGCTGGATGTCCTGCGCCGCCGCCGCTCGCTGGGCTGGCGCATGGGCGATGAGACCCTGCGCGCCGCGGCCCTGGGCGCCCTAGGCTTCGAGTGGGACTGGCCGCTGGATAGGATCGCCGAGGCGGCCGGTGAGGAACCGCACGGGCCGGGTCCGCTGACCGACGCCGAGCGCGCGGCGCTGGAGAGCCCCCGCGATCTGGCCGAAGCGCCGGCGCCGGTGCGGGGCGACTATCCCGACTGGCTCGACGTCGCCATGACCCAGGCCTTTGGCGACGACCGGGCGGACGAGGGCGCCGCGCTTTCCGAACGCGCGCCGGTTGATCTTAGGGTCAACCTGCTGAAATCCGATCCCGAGCGCACGCTGAAGGCCCTGTCCTCGCTGCTGGCCGAGCCCACCGATGTGCTGGCGACCGCCCTGCGCATGCCGGCTCTCGACCCCACCGCCCGCAGCGGCGCGGTGGAGACGATCCCGCAGTTCTCCAAGGGCTGGTTCGAGGTGCAGGACCTGGGCTCGCAGATCGCCGCGGCCTCCGCCGGCGAAGTGAAGGGCAAGCAGGTCCTCGACCTCTGCGCGGGCGGTGGCGGCAAGACGCTGGCGCTGGCCAGCGCCATGGGCAACAGCGGCCAGATTTACGCCTATGACTCGGACGCGCGGCGGCTGGCCGATACGATCCGGCGCGCCGACCGGGCGGGCGTGCGCAACCTGCAGATCCGCTCGCCGGTGAATCCCGATCCGCTGAAGGGTCTGGAAGGCAAGATGGACGTGGTCTTCATCGACGCGCCCTGTACCGGCACGGGCTCGTGGCGCCGTCACCCCGACACCAAGTGGCGCCTCACGCCCGAGACTCTGGAAAAGCGGATGGCCGACCAGGACGCGGTGCTGGATAGCGGCGCGCCCTTCGTGAAGCCTGGCGGCCGGATGGTCTATGTCACCTGCTCGGTGCTGCCGCAGGAGGACGAGGACCGCGTCGCGGCCTTCCTGGCGCGTACGGAGGGTTTCGTCGGGACGCCTGCGACGGACGACCCGAAACTCACCCAGCACCTCACGGCTGACGGCTATCTGCGCCTCTCGCCGAAGACCGCCGGGACCGACGGCTTTTTCGTCGCTGTCCTGGAGAAAGCCCGCTAACGGAGCCCCATGACGAAGCCTGCCCATGCTCAT
This sequence comes from Caulobacterales bacterium, assembly GCA_038203295.1. GTDB lineage: Bacteria > Pseudomonadota > Alphaproteobacteria > Caulobacterales > Caulobacteraceae > Phenylobacterium. Next base: position 984 of record JBBREC010000163.1, on the reverse strand, counting down.
GAAAAGGTCCTGATCGTCGACTTCGGCAGCCAGGTCACACAGCTCATCGCGCGCCGGCTGCGTGAGGCCGGCGTCTATTGCGAGATCCATCCCTTCGACAAGGTGGACGCCATCCTGGACGCCTTCGGGCCCAAGGCGGTGATCCTCTCCGGCGGCCCGGCCAGCGTTCATGAGGCGTCGAGCCCGTCCGCGCCGCAGCGGATCTTCGAACTGGGCGTGCCCGTGCTGGGAATCTGCTACGGCGAGATGACCATGTGCGCCCAGCTTGGCGGCGCCGTGGAAGGTGGCCACGACCGCGAGTTCGGCCGCGCCGAGATGCAGATCCAGAAGCTCTCGCCGCTGCTGGAAGGTCTGGGCGAGGTCGGCGACCGCGAGACCGTCTGGATGAGCCACGGCGACAAGATCACCGCCATTCCGCAGGGTTTCGAGGTGGTGGCCACGTCAGAAGGCAGCCCCTATGCCGTGATCGCCGACGAGGGCCGGCGCTTCTACGGGATCCAGTTCCATCCCGAGGTGGCCCACACCCCGCGCGGCGCCCTGATCCTGCGCAACTTCACCCACCGCATCGCCGGGCTGACCGGCGACTGGACCATGGCGTCCTATCGCCAGGAGCAGGTGGCGAAAATCCGCGCCCAGGTGGGCGACGCCAGGGTGATCTGCGGCCTCTCGGGCGGGGTTGATTCGTCGGTGGCGGCGGTGCTGATCCACGAGGCGATCGGCGAGCAACTGACCTGCGTGTTCGTCGATACCGGCCTGTTGCGTCTGAACGAGGCCGAGCAGGTCGTGACGTTGTTCCGCGACCACTACAACATCCCGCTCGTCCACGTTGACGCCGGCGATGAGTTCCTGGGCCAGCTGGCCGGCGTCAGCGACCCGGAGACCAAGCGCAAGATCATCGGCCGGGTGTTCATCGAGATCTTCGACCGCGAGGCGGCCAAGGTCGACGGCGCCGAGTTCCTGGCCCAGGGCACCCTCTATCCGGAC
>JBBREC010000162.1:0-7871 GCA_038203295.1 Caulobacterales bacterium | reverse complement strand
CTGGGGGAAACCGCCAAGCGGGAGACTGCGCTCCGCGAAGCTACCACCCGCTATTCCAAGCGTCCCGATATCCTCGAACAGCTCGCCAAGGCGGCGGGCGCGGAGCCCATGCGATGAGCTGGCTGCCAAGGTCCCCCAAGGCGCGCCGGCGCCTGACGCTTCTGGCCGCGATCGCGCCGGTGCTGGCCATCGCTGTGGCGCTTACCCTTTGGGGACTGAAGGACTCGATCTCGTTCTTCTACACGCCATCCCAGGCCGATGCCGCCAAGCCGCCGCCAGGCCGGTCGATCCAGCTCGGAGGGCTGGTCAGTCCCGGCACCGTGGTCAAGCATCCCGACGGGCGGGTCGACTTTGTGGTCGCCGACAAGATCTCCGCCGACAAGGTCAGCTTCCAAGGCGATCTGCCGGACCTGTTCCGTGAAGGCCAGGGGATCGTCGCAGTCGGCGCCTTCCGCGACGACGGCGTCTTCGAGGCCAGGCAGGTGCTGGCCAAGCACGACGAGAAGTACATGCCCAAGGAAGTCGCCGACGCCCTCAAGAAGCAGGGCGAATGGCGCGGCGACGGCAAGATGCCGGAGTATCAGGCCGCGCCATATGCCGCGCCCGCCGGCGTGAAGACCCAGTCTCCATGATGTCCGAACTGGGCGCCTTCGCCCTGACCCTGGCTCTGGCCTTCGCCGCCGCACAGATGGGGCTGTCCGGCTTCGCGCGCCTGCGCTGCTCCAGCGTGCTGGCGGCGGCCGGGGAAGGCGCCGCGCTGGCCTCGTTCGCCGGGGTGGCGCTGGCATTTGGCAGCCTGATCCACGCCTTCGTTACGTCCGACTTCTCGGTGGCCAACGTCGCGGCCAATTCGCACACCGAGAAACCGCTGCTCTATAAGGTCGCCGGCGCCTGGGGCAGCCACGAGGGCTCGATGCTGCTCTGGTGCCTGGCCATGACCGGCTATGGAGCGGCAGCGGTCCTGTTCGGGCGCAGCCTGCCGCGGGGCCTAAAGGCGTCCATGGTTGCTGTGCAGGGCGGACTGGGGACAGTGTTCCTGGCCTACACGGTGTTCGCGTCAAATCCGCTCAGCCGCATTGCCACGCCGCCGGTGGAGGGTCGTTCGCTCAATCCGCTGCTGCAGGACCCGGCGCTGGCGATCCACCCGCCCTTCCTCTACGCGGGCTATGTCGGCATGTCGGTAGTGTTCTCGCTCGCCGTCGCCGCGCTCATCGAAGGCCGCGTGGACGCGGCGTGGGCCCGCTGGGTCCGGCCGTGGGCGCTGGCCGCCTGGAGCCTGCTGACGGTCGGCATCACGCTGGGATCCTTCTGGGCCTACTACGAGCTCGGCTGGGGCGGCTGGTGGTTCTGGGACCCGGTGGAGAACGCCTCCTTCATGCCCTGGCTGGTGGCCACGGCGCTCCTGCACTCGGCCATTGTCACAGAAAAGCGCGGCGCGCTGGCCGGCTGGACGCTCTTCCTGTCCCTGGCGGCCTTCTCGTTCTCGATGCTTGGCGCCTTCCTGGTGCGATCGGGTGTACTCACCAGCGTCCACGCCTTCGCGGTCGATCCCAAGCGCGGGGTGCTGTTGCTGATCATCCTGGGGCTGACGACCGGCGCGGCCTTCAGCCTGTTCGCCTGGCGCGCGCCGAAGCTGGGGCAGGGCGGCCTGTTCGCGCCGGTCAGCCGCGAAAGCGCGTTGGTACTCAACAACATCCTGCTGGCGGCGGCCACAACGACCGTCCTGCTCGGCACACTCTATCCGCTGATCCGCGAGGCCATGACCGGCGATGCGATCTCTGTGGGCCCGCCCTACTTCAACCTGACTTTTACGCCGCTGATGGCGGCGCTTGCGATCCTCCTGCCGGCCGGGCCGTTGCTGGCCTGGAAGCGCGGCGATGCGCAGGGCGTTGTCCAGCGCCTGTGGATCGCCGCCCTGATCGCAATCGGCGTGGCATTGGCGGTCTATGCGCTGGCCGAACCGCGCAAGGCGTTCGGCGCGGCCGGAATCGGCATGGGCGCGTGGCTGGTCCTGGGCGGCCTGGTCGAGCTCATCGAGCGCACGCGGCTCTTTCGCATCTCGGCCGGCGAGAGCCTGCGCCGGCTGGTCGGCCTCCCGCGCGGCGCCTGGGGAATGACCCTGGCGCACATGGGCCTTGGCGTCTTCGTGCTGGGCGCCTGTTTCGAGACCGGCTGGAAGGCCGAGTCCGCGGAGACCCTGGCGATCGGTCAGTCGCTGAACGTCGGCGCCTATCACCTGACCCTGGACGCGATCGACGACGTCGATGGTCCCAACTACGACGCCGAGCGGGCGATGATCCACGCTACCCGCAACGGCAAGCCGGTCTGCATCGGTAATCCCGAACGGCGGTTCTATCCGGCCGGCGGTCAGACCACATCGGAGGTGGCGATCTGCTATCGCGGGCCGTCGCACCTCTACATGGTGCTGGGCGAGCGGCGGGAGGCGAAAGGTTCGCCGGTGTGGCTGGTCAGGGCCTACTGGAACCCCTGGGCGACCCTGATCTTCCTCGGACCGGTGATCATGGGGCTTGGCGGGTTGATCTCGCTCTCCGACCGACGCCTGCGGCTCGGCGTCGCGCGGCGCAAGGAACAGCCCGCGTGAAACGCCTCGGCGCCTTGCTAGCGGCCCTGGCTGGCGTGCTCTGCATCGCGGGCTCCGCCTCCGATCCCGCCGAGCGGCTGCCCGATCCCGCCCAGGAAGCCCGCGCCCGCGCCATTTTCGAGGATGTCCGCTGCCTGGTCTGCCAGAACGAATCGATCGACGACTCCGAGGCCGAGCTGGCCGGCGACCTGCGCAAGGTGGTCCGCGAACAGGTGCGGCAGGGTCGGAGCGACGCCGACATCAAGCGCTTCCTCACCGATCGCTATGGCGAGTTCGTGCTGCTTACGCCGGCCTTTAACCTCGGCAATCTGCTGCTCTGGGCCGGGCCGTTCCTTGTGGTGGCGGGGGGTGGCCTGCTGCTGCTGCGCCGCCTGAGGAACCGATCCGACGGCGAGGCCCTATCTGAGGCGCTGTCGCCGGAAGAAGCTTCGCGCGCGGAACGGCTGTCGGAAACCGAACCAGGCTGACATGATTGCGCCGTACAACCGTCCGATTGCGGAACGGAGCGTGAGCTAAACGTAACTTGAGCGTGGTTGCGCTCTCGTGCATCGAACCTAGGTTTGTGAGGCGCGTCGCGGTTCGGCCGGGGCGGGCACAGGGAACAGAAGGCTTATGACCTCCAAGAAGACCGGTTACATCCTGGGCGCCGTCGCCGGCGCTGGTGTCATGGCTGCGGCCGTCGCGGGCGCGGGGATGCGCCTGCCGTACGCCAACGCCGAGCAGGCCCCGCACCTGATCAAGGCCTCGACCGCACCGATCTTCGCCCCGCCGCCCGGCGCGCCGATGTCGTTTGCCGACATCTTCGCCCAGGTTTCGCCCGCGGTGGTCTCAATCAACGTGACCAGTCGTGTCGACACCGCCGCACTGCGCCGCATCCCAGGCTTCGAGGGCCTGCCTTTCGGCGCCGCTCCGGACAGTGGCGGCGACGACACGCCCGCCACCCCACCCCAGGGTGGCCGCACCGACAAGGGCCAGCCGAAACTGCCGACCCAGCAGTCCGCGGGCTCCGGCTTCTTCATCTCGGCGGACGGCTACATCGTCACCAATAACCACGTCGTCGAGAACGCCGAGAGCATCAAGGTCGTCCTGAAGGACGAGACGGAGTTGGAAGCCACCGTGGTCGGCCGCGACGAAGGCACCGACCTGGCGGTCATCAAGGTGAAGAGCCCGCGCGGCAACTTCCCGTTCGTGAACTTCGAGAATTCGGCGAAGCCACGGGTCGGCGACTGGGTGATCGCGGTCGGCAACCCCTTTGGCCTCGGCGGCACCGCCACGGCCGGCATCATCTCGGCCTATGGCCGCGACATCGGCGAGACCTTCGTCGACTACATCCAAATCGACGCGCCGATCAACCGGGGCAACTCGGGCGGCCCGACCTTCGATATCTACGGCCGGGTCATCGGCGTGAACACGGCGATCTTCTCCCCCTCCGGCGGTTCGGTCGGCATCGGCTTCGCCATTCCCGCCGAAGTCGCCGACGCGGTGACCAAACAGCTGATTTCGGGCGGCAAGATTCAGCGCGGCTATATCGGCGCGACGATCCAGAACTTCACGCCCGAGATGGCCGAAGCCCAGGGGCTCGGCGACCAGAAGGGCGCCATCGTCTCCGACCTGGTGGCCGGAGGCCCATCGGCCCGCGCCGGCCTGTCGCCCGGGGACGTCGTCGTCGCCATCAACGGCGTCTCGGTCCGCACCTCCTCGGAACTCACCCGCGAAGTGGCCAAGGCCCGGGCGGGCGACACCCTGCGGCTCGAGGTCTACCACGACGGCAAGCGCAAGGTCGTCGAGGTCAAGTCCGGCATCCGGCCGTCCGAGAAGGATCTGGCCAGCAACGACAACACGCCCGGCCGTCAGGGCCCTGGCGGCGCGACCCCGCCCACGGTGCAGGCCCCGGCTGTGCTGGGACTCTCGCTCATGCCGCTGGATGATGCGGCCCGACGCGGCCTCAACTTGCCGCCAGAAGTGCGTGGCGCAGTCGTCGGCTCAGTCGACCAGAACTCCGATGCCGGCCAGAAGGGTCTGCGCCGTGGCGACGTGATCGTCCGCGCGGGCAACCGTGCTGTGGCCGCGGCATCCGATCTGGCCGCCGAGGTCGACGCGGCCAGGAAGGCCGGCCGTACGAGCGTGCTGGTCGGCGTCTATCGCGCCGGGCGCACCACATTCCTGCCGCTGAAGGTTTCAGGGTAGGGTCGGGGCTCGCGGGGGCGGAATCATATGCGGATCCTGATTGTCGAAGACGACCTGGAAGCGGCCGAGGCCATGGACCGCGGGCTGACCGAGACCGGTCACGCCTGCGCTCGCGCCGCGGATGGTGAACTCGGCCTCGAAGCCGCCCGCAACGGCGAGTTCGACGTGATGATCGTCGACCGCATGATGCCCAAGATGGATGGGGTCACCCTGATCGAGACCATCCGGCGCGAGGGCGACCAGACGCCGGTTCTGTTCCTGTCGGCTCTGGGCGAAGTGACCGACCGGGTCGCCGGCCTGCAGGCCGGCGGCGACGACTATCTGGTGAAGCCCTACGCCTTTGCCGAGTTGATCGCCCGGGTGGAAGCCCTGGCCCGACGCCGCGAGACTGGCTCGGTCCAGACCCTGCTTCGGGTCGGCGACCTGGAGATGGACCTTATCGGTCGCACCGTGCACCGCCAGGGCAAGGAGATCGACCTGCAGCCGCGCGAGTTCCAGTTGCTGGAATTCATGATGCGACACGCCGGCCAGTCGGTGACCCGAACCATGCTGCTGGAGAAGGTCTGGGAATACCACTTCGACCCGCAGACCAATGTCATCGACGTCCACATCTCGCGCCTGCGCTCGAAGATCGACAAGGGCTTCGACCGGGCTATGCTGCAGACCGTCCGCGGGGCGGGCTACCGCCTGGAAGCCTAAGGGCAGGGCAGGTCCATGCGCCTGCCGCGCATTTTCCGCACCACGCCGTTCCGGCTGACGCTGCTGTTCCTGGCGCTGTTCGCCAGCGCCGCCAGCGCCTTCCTGGCTTACATCTATGTGGCGACGGCGGGTGAGGCGACGCGGCGCACCGACCAGGAGATCACGCGCGAGATGCGCTCGCTGGTGGCGGCTTACGATCGCGCCGGCCTTAATGCCGTCAACCAGTCGCTGATCGAACGCGCGGCCAGCGAACGACCGTTCCTTTACCTCCTGATGAACAAGGCCGAGAAGCGGATTTCGGGTTCGATCGAGGAAAGTCCGGTCGAGAAGTTCAGCGGTCCGCCCACTTGGACGAGCTTCTCCGTGACCGACGTGGACGCCCAGGGCCGCCAGGCCAAGCACCCGGCCCGCGGCCTTCAGGAGCGGCTGAAGGGCGGCGAGATCCTCTTCGTCGGCGCCGACGTCGGCGAGGACGAGGCCTATGTCGACAAAATCATCCACGCCCTACAGGGCGCCGGCGCGCTGGTGATCGTGCTGGGGCTATCCGGCGGCGTGCTGGTCAGCCGCAACGTCTCGCGCAGCATGGCCGGCCTGACGGAGGTGGTGGATGCGGTGCGCAATGGCGATCTGGCCGCCCGCGCGCCGGTGCGCGGCACCCGCGACGAGTTCGACGAACTGGCGTTGGGGCTGAACGAGATGCTGGACCGGCTGGAGCGTTCCATGGCCGGCCACAAGCACGCCGGCGACGCCATCGCCCACGATCTACGCTCGCCGCTTACCCGCCTGCGTGCGCGGCTCGAGACCGCCTCGATGGACGTGGACGCCGGCAAGGGCGACCCGACCAAGGCGCTGGCTCAGGCCCTGGAGGACACCGACGGGGTGCTGAAGACCTTTGGCGCAGTGCTGTCGATCGCCAGGCTGCAGGCCGCGGGCGTGGCGCCCGACCCGCAGCTCTTCGATCCCGCCGACCTCGCCGCTGACATTTCCGAACTCTACGAACCGCTTTGCGAGGACAAGGGCATCGACTTCGCAGCCGAGTTCGCCCGCGACCTGCAGGTGCGCGGCAACCGGGAATTCCTCGCCCAGGCGCTGGCCAACATCCTCGACAACGCCGTCAAGTACACCCCGTCCGGAGGAGCGATCATGCTCAGGGTCCGCCGCCGGTCCTCCGGCGAGGTGGAATACTCAGTGACCGACACCGGCCCCGGCGTGCCCGACGCCGACCGCGAGCGCGTGGTGCAGCGCTTTGTCCGCCTGGAGAACAGCCGCAACCAGCCGGGGGCGGGCCTCGGCCTGTCGTTGGTGGTAGCCGTGGCCGAGGCGCATGGCGGGCGCCTGGAACTCGACGAGGGTCCCGGTAAGGTCGGCGAGATGGGCCCAGGCCTGCGCGTCGCCCTGATCCTTCCCCGGGCGGCTTGACCGGCTGTCCATAAGGGTCGAACCCCAAGGCATGCGGCTCGCCGAACAGATGACGCCCTGCGGTCCCGTCGCCGACGAGAAGGCCGCCGCCCGTGCAGAAGGCGTCGTGGCCGAGGCACTGGGCGATCGTCTCGAGACCGCCTGGCCGGCGCTGGCCCCGATCTTCGGCGCGTCGCCCTACCTGCTGAGCCTGGCGCGGCGCGATCCGAGGCGACTGGCCGACCTGCTGGACGCTGATCCTGGCGTAAGGCTCGACGACATCATCGCGCGGACGGCGGCGGTCTCTGCCCTCGACACCGACGCGGCAGCGGCGGCGCTGCGCAAGCTCAAGGCGGAACTGCACCTGTTGACGGCCCTCGGCGACCTTGGCGGTGTCTGGAACCTGGATCAGGTGACGGGCGCGCTCACCCGATTCGCCGACGCCGCCGTGACTGTGGCCCTCACCGTAGCCGCTCGCGCCGAGTTCGACGCCGGGCGACTGACCCGGCTGGGCGAGGGCGCCGAGGGGCCGGTCCCCGGCTGGTTCTGCATCGCCATGGGCAAGCAGGGCGCCTTCGAGCTCAACTATTCCAGCGACATCGATGTCTCGGTCTTCTTCGATCCTGAGCGCCTGCCGGTCGCCGACGGGGTGGAGCCGCAGGCCTTCGCGGTCCGGCTGACCCACCGGGTGGCGGACCTGATGCAGGCGCGCACCGGCGACGGCTACGTATTCCGCATGGACCTGCGCCTGCGGCCCGATCCGTCGTCGACTCAGGCTGCGGTGCCGATTCCAGCCGCGCTCGAATACTACGAGAGCGTCGGCCAGAACTGGGAGCGGGCGGCGTTCATCAAGGCCCGCGCCGCCGCCGGCGACCTGGTCCAGGCCCGCGCCTTTCTGGGCGAATTGCAGCCGTTCGTCTGGCGGCGGAACCTCGACTACGCCGCCATCGCCGACATCCACTCGATCAAGCGGCAGATCCACGCC
>JBBREC010000161.1:0-7879 GCA_038203295.1 Caulobacterales bacterium | reverse complement strand
TACGATGGTCGCATCCACAGCGTAGGCGGCGTCCAACAGGACCGCCTCGCGGAACTCGGTGACGGTGATCAGTCGGCATCCTTGCCGTGGTGCTTCACGCTGAAGCTCGGTAAGCTCGAGGTCCGTCACATCGTCCGGGTTGTAAAAGATGCCCTTGTCTCGCAACTGGCCGTGCTGGCGGAGTTGGTAGGTCCCGATGCGCAGGTTTTGCGCCGCGTCCGGCCAGGTCTCGGTGTCGAACACCAACACCCAACCCGAGGGGCGTGGATATCCGCGCCGGGTCGGCGCCTTGGCGTCGGTCGGCAGATAGGCGCGCAAATAGATCGGGCGCGGCTCCGCCTCAGGAACCGCGCCCGTGGTCGCGTCAGTCGAAGGTGAGATCGTCGCCATACCCGGTCCTGGCCAGCCTGATCAGCCAAACTCCGAAGCGGCGTAGCGCCCTCCTGAGGATTCCGAAATAGGCGGCCATCCCGAGCAGCCAGCGGCCGATCACCTCAAAGGGGTTCCGGGGCTGACCGGAACCGGCGGGCTCGGCGCGCTGCGCACAGTCCCGCTTTGCCTTGCAGTTCATGCAGACGAGCACGTGGGTGTCATCGTGATTCCGGCCCGCCAGGTGCTCGAAGGTGAGACAGAGCGGGTCGTCTTCGGGGCAACAGACACAGACGTGCACATAGTGGCCCGCGGCTTCGAACCCGCGGCGTTTCTTTGCCCTTTCGGCCTCGACGTGCAGGTCATGTTCAAGATCGTCATCCATGGCGCATCCTCCTCAACTGACGATCTTGTAGATTTCGGGAAACGACAGCTCGCCCGCTGCGTCGCGTTCATAAAGCGCGTCCGGGTCCGTCTCGAAGGGGTGCATGCGCCCCTTGATGTCCGTCACGCCCGCACCCTCGAACGGCCGCAGGAGCTTGCGCCGGCCGGTGTAGAGGAACCGATTGACCGCCCGCATGTATTCCGACGCCCGCGTCGCCTCGGCCGGCGACAGCCAGGGCTTTGCCAGGGCGCCGTCCGAATAGACCGGAAACTGCCGCGGCCGGTCGTCGGTGATGACCCATTTGCGGCCCCTGCGTTCGGCCTGGACGTTCTCCTTGAGATAGCGCCGCAGCATCTCCTCTCGGAGCCCGAACTCCCGCGCCGCGGCCCGGAGGTCGGACCCGCGAGCGATCTTCCGGACCGCGAGTTCAAACGGGCCTTTGCCGGCCGCGAGGCGGGGTCCTGGCGGCTTTGGCCGTTCGCCAGCGCGGGCGTGACCGCGCCCGACCGACCTTGATTTTCCGGCCGCCAGCGCCCGCTCAATTCGGCGGGCGTATTCGGCGGGATGGTTTCTGACGCGGACGCGCCGCTTGAAGGTGCGCCGCTTGGGCGTATCTGGTTTTCTGGCAGTCATGTGCGCCCCCTCCTTTTGTGGGGCGCGCGGACTCCTGATCAGGTCGAGGATCGAAATCTGTGTTGGCCGGCCGGAGCACTTACGACGTGATGACGAAGGCCGAACTTGTTGCGCTCATTCACGAGCGAACGGCGCTGCCGTTAGGCACTACGTTCGTCACCTCGGCGCTTGATGACCTAATCAAGCTTGGGCTGGTCGATCCCGGCCCGCGTCGTGGAAATGTCGGGCGCAAACCCAACTTCGAATACCGATGGCGCGACTGTCACCGCATCCGGTTTATCGTGATCCTTCAGGCGCGCGGCATGACCAGCCGCAATGCACTTCGCCTTCAGCTATTTTGGGCCGGTTGCAGGCTGCCAATCTCGGAAGTCCGCCAAGCCCTGTTGCAAGAGTACCGGTCCGCTGCCGCGACGCTCAACGGGCAGACCCGCTCGACCGCGGTGGACAATCGCAAGACCCTCACACCGAAGCGGCGGGCATCCCTGCTGCGCGAGTTCGGTCCGTTGGACACTCGTCTGGCCGATGCGGGATTGCAGACGCCACCTGACCAAATGATCGCTGCCATGCGCATGGCTCGCCAGGAACCGCTCTCTACCGAACCAGTGGCGCCGACACCTGAATTCGTACGTCTCCTGGCAAGCGGGAATATGAAGATGGGCGATTTGGCGCGGGAGCTTGCGCCGCAATTGAGCGGGCTTTTTCTCATGGGCTCCGCACCGGACGATGAGGGAATGGATTCCGTTGAGGGGTTAATCCGCAATGCCACGGATGATGATTTCAAACGCGGCTGCGCGTCTGCACGGGCCATGCTGGGCCTATTGGCCACGACAAATGCTTTCGGCGTCATTCCGAAAACGCCCGAGGGCGATCAAGCTCGAAATGCAATTGTCCGAAGCATTAGGCGGCATCCATCAATTCTAGCGCTTTTCCTATTTATCGGCCTGAAAAAGGTAGCCGCCGACGCGCAAGAAGTGACCAAAGAGCAGGCAGAATTCATGGCCTGGATATTGAAAAGGCCGAAGGCATTTGAAGTGCTATTTTCCGACCTTCCAGAAATCGAAAAAGGCCAATTATTCAAAGAATATTTCGATGAATTCAAATTGTTGGGGATTCACGCCGCGTCCGATCCCGATTAGAATTGCCTCCTACGCGAGGGACGAATGAATGCTTGGCGTCGCAGAACAAAATCCCGCCGAAACGTGGTCGGCCCGAAATGAATTTTGGTCGTCCGAAACCCAATTCAAAACCCCTCCACGACGGAAGCGCGACCGCCGCAAAGCGCCTCTGGTCCTGTGCGGTCACGGCATGTCATTGCGGATTGATGGCGGCACATTGATTGCCCGCGAGGGCCGGACGCACTGGCCGCAGGAGCCGCAGACGCATCGCTTCTTTGCGGGCAGCAATGACATACCGCCGCGCATCATCATCCTCGACGGGTCGGGCTCCGTTTCATTCGATGTGCTGCGCTGGCTCTCCGAACAACAGGTGCAGCTAATCTGCATTGATTGGCGCGGTGAGGTTGTCACGGTCGCGGGCGGCGCTGGCTATGCGATCAATTCAAAGAATTTACGTTGGCAATTGGACACCCGCGCCGATCCCGTTCGCCGCCTGACCTTCGCAGCCAGCATCATTCGGCAAAAGATCGAGGCCAGCATCCACACGCTGACCCATGTGCTGGCCGACACCCCCGCGCGGCGGTCGGCACTGTCGAGCGCCGCCAAAGCGCTTGAACAACTGGACCACTCGCGGGCGTTTGATATCGACCACCTCAGAGGAATTGAGGGGGTGACCGCCGCCGCCTATTTCAACGCGTGGCGAGGGCTCGAAATCAACATTCGGCAGACCGCACGCCGGCCGGTTCCGGATTCATGGCGCCAGTTTGATTGCCGCAGTTCGCTCGCCAATGGGCGCAAGCCGAAGAACCGCAATGCCTCCGATCCCATCAATGCCATGTTGAATTACGCCTATGGCGTTCTCCAAGCGCGAGTCCAGGTTCGCGCGGTGTCCGAGGGTTTCGATCCCACCATCGGGATCATGCACCACGGCTACAAGGACAGCCCCGCTTACGTGTTCGATCTCATGGAGTCCGAGCGGCCCAAGGTGGATGCTGCCGTTTTGAATTTCGTGACGGCGTATGAATTCAGCGCCGCCGACTTCACACTGCGTTCGGACGGCGTGGTGAGGCTATCGCCGCAGTTGGCTCGGAGGGTGTGTACGCTCGTCGGCTAAAATTGGCTCCGGCTACTGACCCAAGACTCTTCAACGACGTTGAGAGCGCCCGCTTTCAGGAGCTTGCTGCGCATGCCTGTGCCGGTGGTGCAGGTCCGGATAGTGGGGGTGCTTGTGCCGCAGGGGCTCGTGCCGATGGTGATGGATATGCGGCTCGCCTGATGGGTCACCTGCGGCGTGAGCGTGGCGGTGGTGCTCATCGTGGACGTGCGGGTGCTCGTGCTCCAGAGGTTCGTGTTCGTGCTCATGCTCGTGGCGCTCGACGAGGTGGAGATACAGCCCCCCGGCCATCAGCAGGGCCGCGACGGCGAGGCGCCATGTGATCGGCTCGGCGAACATGAACATCGCGAGCAGCGCACCGATGAAAGGCGCGGTCGAGAAATAGGCGCCCGTCCGCGCCGTGCCGAGGAAGCGCAACGACAGCACGAAGAGCACGAGGCTCACCCCGTAGCCCAGGAAGCCTACGACCCCCGAGCCGGCCAGCAGCAGAGCCTCCGGAAGACGCGCGCCCGCCGCGAGCGCGAGGCTCAGGTTCACGGCGCCCGCCACCAGCCCCTTGATCATGGCGATCTGCACGGGATCGGAGGCGCTGACCTTGCGCGTCAGGTTGTTGTCGATCCCCCAGGCCAGGCAAGCGCCAGTGATGAACAGGGCGCCGAGGCCGAACCCTCCGAACCCTGCCCCGCCGCCCTGCCACGACAGCAGCAGCGCGCCGGACAGGATGGCCACAGCGCCCAGCAGCAGGCGGCGGTCGACGTTCTCGCGAAACACGAGCCACGCGATGGCCATGGTCGCCAACCCCTCGACGTTGAGCAGCAGGGCCGCGCTGGAAGCCGGTGCGGTCGAGAGGCCGAGCATCAGCAGCACCGGGCCTGCCACCCCGCCGGAGAGCACCACTAGGCCCATCCACCCCCATTCCGCGCGGGCGAGCGCCGCCTCGCTGGACCGCCGGCCGATGAGCCGGCGCCCATAGTGCAGCACCGCCAGGCCCAGGCCGGACCCCAGGTAGAGCAGGCCAGCCAGCATCCATGGACTGACGCCCTCGCCGAGCAGAGCCTTGGCGAGCGGCGTGCTGGCGCCAAACAGCGCCGCCGAGGCGATGGCGAGCGGCGCGCCGGGCCAGGCCAGGTACGACTTGAATGGCATCCGGACTAAACCCCTAGGCGCCGGCTTGGGGTTCAAGCCGGCCCTGGCCTTCGTTCGGCGCGACGCTCCACCGCCGCCGCATCACCAGATGACAGATGGCGGGCAGCACGAATAGCGTCAGCGCCGTCGAGGTGATCAGGCCTCCGATTACCACAGTGGCCAGGGGCTTCTGAACCTCCGCGCCGGTCCCCGTGGCGATGGCCATGGGTACGAAGCCCAGCGAGGCCACCAGGGCGGTCATCAGAACCGGCCGCACCCGCTCCAGCGACCCTTCGATGATGGCAGCATCCAAGTCCCGGCCCATGGTCAGCCGCCGTTGGATGGCGGAGATCAGCACCAGCCCATTGAGCACGGCCACGCCGGAGACGGCGATGAAGCCGACGGCTGCGGAGACTGAGAATGGGATACCGCGCAGGGCGATGGCGAAGACGCCACCGGCCAGGGCCAGGGGCACCGCCGTGAACACCGTCGCCGCCAAACTGGCCTGCCGCAGGGCCAGGTAGAGCACCGCGAAGATCAGCAGAAAGCAGACCGGCACGAGCACGCCGAGCCGGGCCGTGGCCGCTTGCAGGTTCTGGAACTGGCCGCCCCATTCGGTCCACATGCCGGCGGGGAGCTTCACCTCGCGGTCGATGCGGCGCTGGGCCTCGGAGACGAAGGAGCCCAGGTCCCTGCCCCTAACGTTGGCCTCCACGTAGATGCGGCGTTTGCCGTTGTCGCGGCTGACTTCGTTGAGGCCTTCGGTGAAGTGGAAGGTCGCGAGCTGGCGGAGCGGCACCGATCCGCGCATCTGCCCCTCTGCGCCCGGCAGGGTGACCGGGATGGCGCCCAGAGTATCGAGGTCGTTGCGTTGGGCGGCGGGCAGCCGGACCACCACGTCGAAGCGCCGGTCGCCCTCGAACACCTGCCCGGCCCCGCGTCCGCCGAGCGCGGTGGACACGGTGTCGGCCACGTCCTGCATGGTGAGGCCGTAGCGGGCGATCGCGTCGCGGTCGAACCGGATGTCGAAGGTGGGGAAGCCCTCGGTCTGGGCCACCCGCACGTCGGCCGCGCCCGGTATCCTCTTCAGGATGGCGGCGATCCGCTCGGCGCTGGCGCTGAGCTTGTCGAGGTCGTCGCCATAGACCTTCACCGCCACGTCACTGCGCACGCCGCCGATCAGCTCGTTGAACCGCATCTCGATGGGCTGGGTGGTGTCGTAGGCGTTGCCGACCATCGGCGCGGTGGCCGCGTGGATGCGCTCGATAACCTGCTCCTTGGTCTTCACCCCGGCCGGCCAGTCCTTTTTCGGCTTCAGGATGATGTAGTTGTCCGAGGCATTGGGCGGCATCGGGTCGGCGGCGAGGCTGGCCGTACCGGCCTTCGAATAGACCGTCTTCACCTCGGGCAGCTTCAGGATCATGCGCTCCAGCGGCAGGTCCATGGCCAGCGACTGGTCGATGGAGGTGGAGGGGATGCGCACCGACGACAGGTTCAGGTTCTGCTCGTCCAGGGTCGGCATGAACTCCCGGCCGACGAAGGCGAAGGTGACCAGCGCCACCGCGAACACGCCGACCGCCGCGCCGATGAACGGCCACGGCCGGGCCACGGCCCTGCGGAGCCAGGGCTCATAGAGGGTCTTGGACCGGGTGATGAACTTGACCTCGGTCTCGCTGACCCGCCCGCGCACCAGCAGAGCGACCATGGCCGGGACGAAGGTCAGCGACAGGATGAACGCCGACGCCAGGGCCAGCATCAGTGTGATAACCATGGGCGAGAACATCTTGCCCTCGACGCCCTGGAACGTGAGGCACGGCAGGAAGACCAGGAAGATCACGACCTGACCGAACACGGTGGGACGGACCATCTCCTGCGAGGACACCACTACCTCCTGAAGCCGTTCAGGCGTGGTGAGAACGCGGCCCTCGTGGTGCTGTCGCTCGGCCAACCTGCGCAGTGTGTTCTCCACGATGATCACCGCGCCGTCGATGATCAGGCCGAAGTCCAGCGCCCCCAGGCTCATCAGGTTGCCCGAGATTTTCATGGCGTTCATGCCGCTGGCGCTCATCAGCATCGACAGCGGAATGACCAGGGTGGCGATCAGGGCGGCGCGCCAGTTGCCTAGCAGTAGGAACAGGACCGCGATCACCAGCAGCGCGCCCTCGCCGAGATTGCGGGTGACGGTGGTGATGGTGGCGACGACGAGCTGGGAGCGGTCCAGGGTCGGCACGGCGGTGACCCCCGTGGGCAGGGTCTTCTCGATGTCCTTCAGCTTCTCACCGACCCCGTGCGCCACGGTGCGGCTGTTCTCGCCCACCAGCATCAGGGCGCTGCCGATAACGGTCTCATAGCCATCGCGGCTGGCGGCGCCACGGCGCAGCTCGCCCCCGATGCGGACGGTGGCCACGTCGCGCACGGCGACCGGTACGCCACCCCGCGTCGCGACCACCGCGCGGGCGATTTCGTCGATGGAGTGGATGCGGGCGTCGGCGCGCACGAGATAGGCCTCGCCGGACCGCTGGATGAAGTCCGCGCCCACCGAGAGGTTGGCCTTCTCCAGGGACTCTGCGAGGTCGGTGTAAGAGATGCCGTATGCGCCCAGCTTCGCCGGGTCAGGCTCGACCACGTACTGCTTCACGAAGCCGCCCAGTGAGTCTACGTCGGCCACGCCTGGGACAGTGCGGAGCTGAGGCCGCACGATCCAGTCCTGCACGGTGCGCAGGTAGGCGACCTGGGCGGTGTTGTCGGTCAGCCGCTCGCCGTCGTCAGTGAGGAACGACCCGTCGCTCTGCCAGCCGGGCTGGCCGTTGCGGATCGTGGCGCCCTTGCCGGCCGGATGATCGAACTCGACGCTGTAGTGGAAGACCTCGCCCAGGCCGGTGGAGACCGGCCCCATCTGCGGCTCGGCGCCCACCGGGAGGTTCGGGCGCGCCTGGGCCAGCCGCTCGGCCACCTGCTGGCGCATAAAGTAAAGGTCGGCGTCCTCGCGGAAAACGGCCGTGACCTGACTGAAGCCGTTACGCGAGAACGAGCGGGTGCTCTCCACACCTTTCAGGCCGGCCAGTGCCGTCTCCACCGGAAAGGTAACCCGCTTCTCCACCTCCACCGGCCCCAGCGTCGGAATGACGGTGTTGATCT
>JBBREC010000160.1:0-8021 GCA_038203295.1 Caulobacterales bacterium | reverse complement strand
GCCGGCGGTCGGCACGCCGATATACTCGGCCTGGTCCTTGGAGAGCACCGTCAGCTTCGCGCCCAGCTTGGCCAGGTGCAGCATGGCCACCTTCTCGTCGAGGTGCTTGGGCAGGACATGGACGCCGATCTCGTACTTGGCGCCGTTCTGCCAGAGCTCGATCTGGGCGAGCGTCTGGTTGGTGAAGGACGCGCTCATCACGAAGCTCGGGTGGCCGGTGGCGTTGCCGAGGTTCACCAGGCGGCCTTCGCTGAGCACGATGATCTTCTTGCCGTCTGGGAATTCGACGTGGTGGACCTGCGGCTTGATCTCGTCCCACTTGAAGTTGCGCAGGCCGGAAATCTGAATCTCGGAATCGAAGTGGCCGATATTGCAGACGATGGCGTTGTTCTTCATCGCCCGCATGTGGTCGACGGTCAGCACGTCCTTGTTGCCGGTGGCTGTGACGAAGATGTCGGCCTTGTCGGCGACGTCCTCGACGGTCTGGACCTCGTAGCCTTCCATGGCGGCCTGCAGGGCGCAGATCGGATCCACTTCGGTGACAATGACGCGGGCGCCGCCGTTGCGCAGCGAGGCGGCCGAGCCCTTGCCCACGTCGCCATAGCCCAGGACAACAGCGACCTTGCCGGACAGCATGACGTCGGTGCCGCGGCGGATGGCGTCGACCAGGCTCTCGCGGCAGCCGTAGAGGTTGTCGAACTTCGACTTGGTCACGCTGTCGTTGACGTTGATGGCGGCGAACGGCAGCTCGCCGCGCTCATGCATCTGGTAGAGGCGGTGCACGCCCGTTGTGGTCTCTTCCGACACGCCCTTGATGGCGTCGCGGATCGCCGAATAGAAGCCGGGCTTCTCTTTCAGGTAACGTTTCATCACCGTGTAGAGAGCTTCTTCTTCCTCGTTCTGCGGATCGTTGAGGAGGCTGGCGTCCTTCTCGGCCTTGGGACCCAGCACGCAGAGCAGGGTGGCGTCGCCGCCGTCGTCGAGGATCATGTTCGGATAGCCGCCGTCGGACCATTCGAAGATCCTGTGGGCGTATTCCCAGTACTCGATGAGGTTCTCGCCCTTGATGGCGAAGACGGGCGTGCCGGTGGACGCGATGGCGGCGGCGGCGTGGTCCTGGGTCGAGAAGATGTTGCACGACGCCCAGCGCACGTCGGCGCCGAGGGCCTGCAGGGTCTCGATCAGGACGGCCGTCTGGATGGTCATGTGCAGCGAGCCGGCGATCCGGGCGCCCTTCAGCGGCTGCGATTTGCCGAACTCGGCGCGCGTGGCCATCAGGCCCGGCATCTCGGTCTCGGCGATGTCGATTTCCTTGCGGCCGAAAGCGGCCAGCGAGATGTCTTTCACGACGTAGTCGGTCATTGGATCCTCAGGCGGGGCATCTGGAATGTTGGCGCGCTCTATACCGGCGCGCGGTCAATCGCGCAATATTGATATAAAGAATTCTTTATGCGCGTTTCACGCGAAGGGTGCGGGGCAGGCGTTCAGCCGGTCGAACGCCTTGCCCGCCGCAGCGATAAGGCGATCCTTATTGGCCAGCCGCAGGCCGATCAGCTCGCCGGCGGCGAAGGCGGCGTCGGGCGACAGCGGCAGGGCGGCCAGCAGCGGGCCACTGACTGCCACATCGTTCAGCTCGCCCAGCGCGTCCTGCAGGTCCTTCAGCCTGGCGATGAACCGGGCGGTGGCCTTCTGTGGATAGAGGCCGGCAAAGGCCTCGGCCGCGTAGCGCAACTTCTTGGCCTCTATGCGCAGCTGGTGGCGGATTTCGTCGTCGGCGCGCCGCAGGTGTTTGCCCTGCTTCAGAACCTTGCCGAGGCGTCGCTGCAGCGCGCTGGCCGCAAAACCCCTGGCGGAGTCAGGGCTCGCCGCATTGAGCCAGTCGCCCGTTTCCAGCCAGGCCGTGACGTTGATCATCAGGCCCCGGAAACGCGCGCTTGAGGCCGTCTCGGCGGCGCGCGCGCGGGCCTGCTGACGGGCGGCCTCCAGCGCCGCGACCAAGGCGTCAAGACCGGGCGGCAGCGTGGTGAGGGCTGCGGTCTGGGCGGCGAGCGTGTCGGCGAGGACGTCGAGGTTGCGGGCGTCGTTGAGACTGCCCGCCAGCCAGCGGAGCTCGGCCTTCACCACCGCCAGCCCCGCGTCGGCCACCACGGCCCGGAAGGTCGATAGCGCGCTGCGCAGCCGCCGCGCGGCGACCCTCAGCTGGTGCACGGCCTCGGGCCCGGCCTCGGCGCGAAGCACCAGGGCGTTGGCGGCGATCTGGCCCAGGGCGTTGCGCGCGACGGTCTGGAAGGCCTCCGCCACAGTCGCCTTGGGGTCCAGCCTAAGCTTTTCCCCGCGCCTCGCCTGCAGCGGCGCGCCCGCCACCAGAGCTTGGCCGCGCGCAGCCTTGCCGTCGAACGAGAGGTAGAGCGGCGCGGCCCTCGAAAGCTCGCGGGCCAGCAAGAACAGCGCGGCGGGCGGTCCGGACTTGAGCTCCAGCTCGACTTCGCAAATCGGGCTGCGGCCGGCCCCGCCGGTGACCTCGCCCTGGTCGAGGGCCAGTTCGATTTCGGCGTCCTGATAGCGAAACGTCCGCTGTCGGCGCGTGACCCGGACGTTGAACGCCGGCCCCAGTCGCTCGCCAGCCGGAAGGTATGATCCAAGCGGACCCAGCGTCGGATCCGGCTCGAAACCGGCGATCGCAGCCTCGTGCTCCTCGCGCGACAGACCATCGCCGCGCTTCAGGGTCTGGATCCGACGGCCCCCGCTCTCGCGAACCCGAAGGGTGACTCCAGCCTTCTGCAGCGCCAGTTCGGGGGTGTCGAAATAGACGCTGATCAGTTCACGGCTCTCGTCGTCGCCGGCCGGTGCGGCAGCCAGCACCGCGCCAAGATCGGCGGGCGTGCAAAGGAATTTCAGTTCGACTTCGCGGTCCGTCGTCACGGTCGCTGTCTCCCGTCGCTACTGCTCAATAGCATCCGGCCCGCCCCAATCCATTGCTTTGCATCAAGCCTTCCCCAGCCTCACGGGGCCAGACGATGCAGGCGCCACCGTCGGAACCGGCCTAGCGAAGACGTCCTGAGGGTCCTATCTGCGGGGCGGCAGGGGACCTGAGTGCAACCGATCATTTCCATTTCCGGTCTTTCCAAGACCTATGCCGGCGGGTTCCAGGCCCTCAAGGCTGTCGACCTGACGATCAACCAGGGCGAGATCTTCGCGCTGCTGGGTCCCAACGGCCCCGGCAAGACCACGCTGATTGGAATCGTCTGCGGCATCGTCAACCCGACATCAGGCACGGTTCTGGCCGACGGCCACGACATCATCAGGGACTTTCGCGCCGCTCGCGCGAAGATTGGCCTGGTCCCACAGGAGCTCTCGACGGACGCGTTCGAGACCGTGTGGGCCACGGTCAACTTCAGCCGCGGCCTGTTCGGCAAACCGAAGAACCCGGCCTACATCGAGAAGGTGCTGCGCGACCTGTCGCTGTGGGACAAGAAGGACGCCAAGATCATGACGCTCTCGGGCGGCATGAAGCGCCGGGTGATGATCGCCAAGGCGCTGTCTCACGAACCTCAGATCCTGTTTCTCGACGAACCCACCGCGGGCGTCGACGTCGAGCTGCGCCGCGACATGTGGGAGATGGTCCGCGGGCTTCGCGAGAACGGCGTCACCATCATCCTGACCACCCACTACATCGAGGAGGCCGAGGAAATGGCCGACCGGATCGGGGTGATCTCCAGGGGCGAACTGATCCTGGTGGAGGAAAAGACCGAGCTGATGCGCAAGCTCGGCAAGAAGCAGCTCACCGTCCATCTGCGCGAGTCGCTGAAGGCCGTTCCGGACGGACTGTCGCAGTACGACCTGGCGCTGGCCAACGACGGCGCGGACCTGATCTATTCCTTCGACGCCCAGGCCGAGGACACCGGCATCGCCGAGCTGCTGCGCCAGCTCAACCAGCGCGGCGTCGACTTCAAGGACCTGAAGACCGAGCAGAGTTCGCTCGAGGAAATCTTCGTCAGCCTCGTGCGGGGACAGCCGGCGGGGGTCGCGGCATGAGCGGCCTCAACATCTACGCGATCAAGGCGATCTACCGTTTCGAGATGGCGCGCACATTCCGCACCATCGTGCAGTCGATCGCGGCGCCGGTGATCACCACTTCGCTCTATTTCATCGTGTTCGGCGCGGCGATCGGCGGCCGGATGGCCAAGATCGACGGGATCACCTACGGCGCCTTCATCGTGCCCGGCCTGATCATGCTGTCGATCCTGACCGAGAGCATCTCCAACGGCTCGTTCGGCATCTACATGCCCAAATGGTCCGGCACGATCTACGAGATGCTGTCGGCGCCGGTCTCGGCGTTCGAGATCCTCATCGGCTACGTGGGCGCGGCGGCGTCGAAATCGGTGATGCTGGGCCTGATCATCCTGGTCACCGCGCGCCTGTTCGTGCCGTTCCACATCGAGCACCCGCTTTGGGCCGCGGCCTTCCTGGTGCTGACCTCGATCACCTTTTCCCTGTTCGGCTTCATCCTCGGGGTCTGGGCGGACGGGTTCGAGAAGCTCTCGATTGTGCCGCTGATGGTGGTGACGCCGCTGACCTTCCTCGGCGGCAGCTTCTATTCGATCAGCATGCTGCCGGCCTTCTGGGCCAAGGTCGCGCTGTTCAACCCGGTGGTCTACCTGGTCAGCGGATTCCGCTGGAGCTTCTACGGCGTCTCCGACGTGGGTGTGGGCCTCAGCCTCGGCATGACGCTGGTCTTCATGCTGGCCTGCCTGACCGCGATCTGGTGGATCTTCCGCACGGGCTGGCGGCTGAAGGTCTGATCCCGACCAGTTGCTCCCCCTCTGGGGGAGCTGTCAGCGAAGCTGACTGAGGAGGTCTCCGGGGGTCGGCGCTGACCCCCTCCGACGTTTCGCGCCACCTCCACCATTGGGGAGGGACCGGATTACTCGTCTTCGTCGAAGCGGTTGGTGACCAGTTCGACCAGAGCATCAAGCGCGGCTTCGGCCTCCGCGCCCTCGGCCTCGATCTCGATGCAGCAGCCCGGGCCGGCGGCCAGCATCATCAGGCCCATGATCGAGCGCGCGTCGACGGTATGGCCGTCCTTGGAAACGCGGACCTCGGCGTCGAACGTGGAGGCGGCTTTCACGAACTTGGCGGAGGCGCGGGCGTGCAGGCCACGCTTGTTGACGATCTCGACGGTGCGGGTCGCGCCCTCGCTCACGCCCGGCCGCTCACTTCTCGCCAGCCAGGACGTAGGAGGCGACGGATATGTACTTGCGGCCGGCCTCCTGGGCGCAGGCCACCGCCTCCTCCAGGGTCTGGCGGGTGCGCACGCTGGCCAGCTTGATCAGCATCGGCAGGTTCAGCCCGGCGATCACCTCGGCCTTGGTCTGCTCCATCACGGAGATGGCGAGGTTCGAAGGCGTGCCGCCGAACATGTCGGTGAGCAGGATGACACCGGAGCCCACCTCCACGCGCCCGCAGGCGTCAAGGATGTCCTTGCGGCGACGCTCCATGTCGTCTTCCGGCCCGATACAGATCGCCTCGACGGCGGCCTGCGGGCCGACCACATGCTCCATGGCGAACACGAACTCTTCCGCCAGCCGCCCGTGCGTCACGATCACGAGGCCTATCATGCCAAATCTTCCAAGGGTATCCCCACCCGCGCGGCATGCTGAGAGCGCCGCGAGCCGTGCTAAATACGCCTCTTGTGGCCCCCGTCAAAGAGGGCGAGCGCGCGACCAAGCTTCGCAGGCGCCGAGAGCTCGCGAAGGTCGAGCTCGATCAGCGGGACCGACACGCCGAGCATGTCCGCCGACCGCAACCCGGGGATGCGCTCGGGCGCGCCGCTGCGGACGACGAGGCTGACCTGGGCCAGTCGCACGGCGGGCGTCGCCACAATATCAAGACCCCGCACCTCGAGCACGCCACGCAAAGCGTCGGGCGCGCGGCCGTAGAGGCCGTCGCCGGAGCGCCATAGCAGCACACGGTCGTCGGCCACCAGATGGAAGCCCTCGGCCAGCGCGCGCAGCGCCAGGTCGCTCTTTCCGGCCCCGGAGGGGCCCTCGATCAGCACGCCGCGCCAATAGCCGCCCAGCCGCCGGGCGATCAGCCCCGCGTGGACGATCAAGGCCTGGCCTCGGGAAGCACCAGCAGGAAGATCGCACCGATCACCTGACCATCCTCGGTGACGCGATTGCGCGCCTGCAGGCTGCCGCCGTGAGCCTCGGCGATCTGTCGGGCGATCGATAGGCCCAGCCCCGAATTGCCGCCGAACGCCGCGCCCTTGGGCCGCGAGGTGTAGAAGCGCTCGAACACCGTCTCCAGATTCTCGGCTGGAATGCCCGGCCCGGAGTCCGAGACGGTGGCCAGCGCGCGGCCGGCGGCGCGCTGCAGGGCCACGACCACCTCGCCGCCCAGCGGGCTGAACGAGCGGGCGTTGTCGATGAGATTGCGGAACACCTGGCCAAGCGGCCCCTCGCGGCCCGAAACCGTCACCGGGTCCATGGCGCCGGAGGGATGGAAGCGCACGGTGACCTCTCCCGGCTTCGCGGTGGCCTGGTAGATCGCCACGATGTCGGCGATCAGCCGCTCCAGGTCGACGCGCCGGGGCTGGTCCCTGGAAAGTTCGGCGTCCAGCCGGGACGCGTTCGAAATATCGGTGACCAGCCGGTCCAGCCGCTTCACGTCGTTCTTCAGGATACCCAGCAGGCGCTCGCGGGCGCCAGGATCGGTCACCAGGTCCAGGGTCTCCACCGCCGATCGCAGGGAGGTCAGCGGGTTCTTGATCTCGTGCGCGACGTCGGCGGCAAAGCTCTCGATGGCGTCCATCCGCTCCGACAGCGAATCCGTCATGGCCTCGAGGCTGCGGGTCAGGTCGCCGAGTTCGTCCTCGCGCCGGGAAAGGTCCGGCAGCGAGATGGCCCGGGCGCCCGCCAGCCTCACGCGGTCGGCGGCGCGGGCCAGCCGCAGCACTGGCTGGGCGATCAGCCGGGTCATCAGCAACGAGGACGACAGGGTCACCGCGATGGCGATCAGGATGAAGGGGATCAGCGCCTTGCGCTCACGCGCGATGATCGCGTCGACGTCGTTGGCTTCCAGGGTCAGGACGCCCAGCACCGCCTGCACGTGCTGGATCGGGATCGAGACTGAAACCACCCGGCCGCCGTCCTCGCCGCGGCGCATCCCGGCCCAGGGGCCGCCCCGGAGCGCGTGGCCGACCTCGGCGCGCAGGCCGGCGTCGGGAACCCGCACGCGCTGTGCCGGCGCCCTTCGGATCGCCAGGTCCAGGTTGAGCCCGCCGTCCTCGCGCGCCTTGGCCGGCGGCAGCACCTTCCATTCGACGCGGTCGGCGACCCATTCGGAATCTGCCACCACGCGGCCCTGGGCGTCGAACAGGCGCGCCCGCTGGGTCTTGGGGTTGGCCAGCATCTGCAGGATCTCGCCCGCATAGACCGGATCCATCATCGGCTGCGGCTCGCCCACGGTGGCGGCGCGATCGATGATGGTGGCCATCAGCTCGCCCTGGGTGGTCAGGCTGTCGATGCGGGCCTCGACAAGCCCCCGTCGCAGCTCGTTCAGCACAAGGGCCCCGGCGATCAGGATCGCCAGGCTGAGCACGTTCAGGGCGACGATCAGCCGACCGAGGCGCGAGCCGGGCAGCCAGCGGAACCGCGACGGCCTTCTCGAGCTGGGCTCGGGGCCCGGCTCAGGCTTCGCGGTATCTGTAGCCGACGCCATAGAGGGTTTCGATCGCGTCGAACTCGGGGTCCACATCGCGGAACTTCTTGCGCATGCGCTTGATGTGGCTGTCGATCGTGCGGTCGTCGACGTAGACCTGATCGTCGTAGGCTGCGTCCATCAGGTTGTCGCGACTCTTCACGAAGCCGGGCCGCTGGGCCAGCGACTGCAGCAGCAGGAACTCGGTCACCGTCAGCTTCACGGGCTTGCCCTCCCACAGGCAGTCGTGGCGCGCTGGATCGAGGGTGAGCTTGCCGCGCTTGATGGCGCGTGAGCCCTCGACGCCGGCCGCCGGGCTC
>JBBREC010000159.1:0-8071 GCA_038203295.1 Caulobacterales bacterium | reverse complement strand
AGCGATGGCGTTGTAAGTTTGACGACGCCGAGACGCGAAATCCAGGTCAAGGCGGCGTTGGTCAGGCCACCGCTATGGCGAGGGACTATCCGTATAATTCTCCATTAATTCGACCGAAACCTTGCCGGGGTAACCCTAACGCCATGGCTAGAACGGCCTTTCAGCATGGGGTGTTGAAGATGTGGAATTTCGTGGAAGTCCCGGTGGGGCAGTCGACCGTCCGGGGCCGCTACCGGCTCGAAGGCGGGACGGTGGTGCTCGAATGGCGCGGCGGCCGGCACGTCGAGCGTTGCGGCATGCTGAGGCCCGATGTGGTGGCGATGTCCCGCCTCAAGCACCTGGCTCAGGCCCAGCCGATCGCAGCCTGAAACGGCCGATGGTCTGTTGATCCTGGTCAAGGAGGTTTACGGTCAGGGACGGATCATGCAGAGGGGCCATACGGGCCTTTCGAACGGGCGACCCAGCGATGAACCACACAGCCACGCCAGACCGGCCCGCCACATCTGCGACGGAACACTTCGACGTCCTGATCGTAGGCGCAGGCATTTCCGGCGTCGGCGGCGCCTATCACCTGACCAAGCAGCGCCCCGGCACGAGCTTCGTCGTCCTCGAGACGCTGGAGAGCTTCGGCGGCACCTGGCTGACCCACCGCTATCCGGGCATCCGCTCCGACAGCGACCTGTATACCTTCGGCTACCGCTTCAAGCCGTGGACCACGGCGCCGATCGCCAGCGCCGCCGAAATCCTGAAGTACATGGGCGAGGTCATCGACGAGAACGATCTCGCGCCGCACATCCGCTATCGCCACGAGATCCGCTCGGCCAAATGGTCAAGCCAGACCAACCTGTGGACCATCGAGGCGGTCAGGACCGACACCGGCGAGCTCCGCCGGTTCACGACCAACTTCCTGTGGATGTGCCAGGGCTATTACCGCCAGTCCCAGGGCTACACGCCCGAGTGGCCGGACATGGACCGGTTCAAGGGCAAAATCGTCCACCCGCAGACCTGGCCGCAGGACCTGGACCTGAAGGACAAGAAGGTCGTGGTGATCGGGTCGGGCGCCACGGCGGCGACCCTGGTCCCCGCCATCGCCGCCGAGTGCGCCCACGTCACTGTCCTGCAGCGCTCGCCGACCTATTTCATCCCCGGCCGCAACGCCAACGAACTGGCCGACACCCTGCGTGAGCTGAAGATCGACGAGACCTGGATCCACGAAATCGTGCGCCGCAAGATCCTGTTCGACCAGGACGCCTTCACCAGGATGGCGATTGAGCATCCCGACGCCGTCAAGCAGGAATTGCTGGCGGGTGTGCGCGCCCATCTCGGCCCCGACTTCGACATCGACAAGCACTTCACCCCTAAATACCGGCCGTGGCGCCAGCGGATCGCGTTCGTGCCGGACGGCGACCTCTTCAAGGGCATCGCCTCCGGCAAGGCCTCGGTGGAGACCGACGAAATCGACCGGTTCACCGAGACCGGCATCCTGCTGAAGTCCGGCACGACGCTGGACGCTGACGTCATCGTCACCGCGACCGGTTTCAACCTCAACGCGCTGGGCGACATCGACTTCGTCATCGACGGCAAGCCGCTGGTGTTCTCCGACACCGTCACCTACCGCGGCATGATGTTCACCGGCGTGCCAAACATGGTCTGGGTGTTCGGCTATTTCCGGGCGAGCTGGACGCTGCGGGCCGATCTGGTCGCCGATTTCGTGTGCCGCCTGCTGGGCCACATGAAGGCCATCGGCGCCGAGCGCGTGACGCCGGCGCTGCGGCCGGAAGACCGCGACATGCCACTCTCCACCTGGATTGATCCGGAGAACTTCAACCCGGGCTACCTGATGCGCGGCATGCACCTCTTGCCCCGGCGCGGGACCAAGCCCGAGTGGCAGCACAGCCAGGACTACTGGGCCGAGAAGGACGCCCTGCCGCTCATCGACATGGACGATCCGGCCTTCGTCTACGCAAAAGCCAGCGAAACCGAGGACGCCTAGGGTCGCGCCCAGCCGGCGCTAGGCGGCGCAGGCCTCGAAGCCGGTCCTGAGCTTGGCCTCGTCGAGGTTGCGGCCGATGAAGACCAGGCGTGAGTAGCGCTTGTCGCCCTCGCGCCAGGGACCCTGGAAATCGCCCTCCAGGATCATGTGCACGGCCTGGAAGACCAGGCGGCGGTCCTCTCCAGCCACATCGATGATGCCCTTGGCCCGCAGGATGTCGGGCCCCTGCGCCTGCAGCACATCGTTCAGCCACTGGGTGATGCGCTGGCCGTGGATCGGCTTGTTCAGTGTCAGCGAGATGCCGCGAATGCCGCTCGCGTCGATGTCGTGGCCGTGGCCGTGGCTGTCGTGATCATGGCCAGCGTGATCGTGATGGTGATGATCGTGATCATGGTCGCAATCCTCGTCGTGGACGTGGCCGGCCTCGCCGTGGGCCGGGTTCAGGAAGTCGGGCTCGAGGTCGGTGATCCGGCCGAGATCGAACGAGCCGCGGCCCAGCACCAGATCCAGCGGCACGTTGGACCGCTGCGCGCGGTGTATGGGGGCCAGCGGGTTGAGCTTGCGAATGGCGCGCTCGACCTCGACCAGTTCGGCCTCGGTGACGAGGTCGGTCTTGTTGAGGATGATCTGGTCGGCGAAGGCCACCTGCTCGGCGGCTTCCTTCGAGTCGGCAAGACGCAGCAGCAGGTGCTTGGCGTCCACCACCGTGGTCACGCTGTCGAGCTGGGTCTTGGCGCGCACGTCCTCGTCGACGAAGAAGGTCTGGGCCACCGGACCGGGATCGGCCAGGCCCGTGGTCTCCACGATGATCGCGTCGAAGCCCCCCTTGCGCTTCATCAGGCCCTGGACCACCCGGATCAGGTCGCCGCGCACCGTGCAGCAGACGCAGCCGTTGTTCATCTCGAACACTTCCTCGTCGGCGCCGACGATCAGGTCGTTGTCGATACCGACCTCGCCGAACTCGTTGACGATGACGGCGTACTTCTTGCCGTGGTCCTCCGAGAGGATGCGGTTGAGGAGCGTGGTCTTGCCGGCGCCGAGATAGCCGGTGAGCACGGTGACGGGGGTCTTGTCGGTCATAGGGCTCATGTAGGCGTGAGACCGTGAAATCAGAAGTGCGGATTTCAGGCATGGCATTGGCTGGAAGAGACGTTATATAGTAACACTAAATGACCGCCGCCAGTTCCCTCAAGTCCGCAGGCCAGCTCGACGCCTTCCGGGGCGACCGCGTCTATCTGGGCGCCGACCATCGCCGCAATGAGCGCCGGACCTGGATCGTCACGGGCATCTGCGCCGTGACCCTGATTGCCCAGGTGGGCGGGGGCCTCGTCTTCCGCTCCATGGCGCTCACCGCCAGCGGCCTGCATATGGCCGCCCACGTCGCCGCCCTGCTGGTGGCGGCCGCGGCGTATGCTTTGGCCCGGCGCCACGCCCAGGACCCGCGGTTCGCCTTCGGAACAGGCAAGCTGGGCTATCTGGCCGGTTTCACCAACGCCGTGGTGCTGGGCATGACCGCCATCCTGATCGCGGTGGAAAGCGGAAAGCGACTGCTGGCGCCCGAGGCGGTGGACTATGACGCAGCCCTGCTGCTGGCCGCCGCTGGCCTGGCAGTGACGCTGGTCTGCGCGTGGCTGCTGCGGCCGAAGGGCCGCAACCAGGACCTCAACCTCTCCGCCGCCCATCTGCACCTGTCGGCGGACGCCCTGGTCGGGGTCCTGGCGATCGCCGGGCTGGCCGCCGGCCGCCAGCTCGGCTGGACATGGGCCGATCCCCTGGCGGGTCTGGCGGGCGCCGCGCTCGTGGCGCAATTCGCGGTCAGCCTGATCCGCAGAGCCGCGTCAGCCCTGCTGGATATGAACCCTTCCGCCGAACTCACCGCCGAGATCCGTTCCCGGCTGGAAGCGCAGGGCGAGCGGGTGCTCGACCTGCACCTGTGGCGGCTCGGTCCCGAGCATCATGCCGCCGTCGCCGTGGTCAGCGCCGTCCATCCCCTGGACGCCGAGGCCTATCACGCGCGCCTGAAGGGGCTGGCCGGCCTCAGCCACGTCACCGTGGAGGTGCGCGGGGCTGGACAAACGCATGACCATTCGGGACACAGCCATGTTTGATGGCGTACATCTGATGGTCTTGGGCGTTAGGTGCGTATGAGTTTGCTTGCGGAAATCGCGCGGCGCAGCCGCGCACGGCCGAAGACGCTGGCGGCGATCGCCGCGGCGCTGCTGGCGGGCGGCTTCGCGGGCGGTTGGGTCAGCGGCCAGAAGAGCGTGGCCAAGGTCAGCTACACCAAGGGTCCGGCCGTGGAGATCCGCCACGTCCGCGCCCCACCCGCGCCCAGAACCTTTCAGGCCGAGCTCGAACGCCTGGCCGCCAGCTACGGCGAGCCCGTGGGGATCGCGGTCACCGATGTCACCGCCGGCTGGATGGCCACCGTCGCCGGCGACGAGATCTACCCGCAGCAGAGCGTCTCCAAACTATGGGTGGCTCTGGCGGTTATGCAGGCCGTCGACCAGGGCAGCCTGCACCTCGACCAGTGGGCGGTGATGCGTCCGGGGGACCGCTCGGTCTTCTACCAGCCGCTTGCCTCGCGGATCCGCGGGCCGGACGGGCTGCAGATTACGCTCGCAGACCTGCTGCGCCACGCCCTGATCGAGAGCGACAACTCCGCCAACGACAAGCTGATCGAGGAGGTCGGCGGCGCGGGCGTGGTCACCAGGGCCGTGGCCGACAAGGGCCTGCAGGGCGTGGCGGTCGGCGGCACCGAGCGCGAAATGCAGACTCGCACCGCCGGTCTGACCTGGCGGCCGGAGTATGGCCACACCTGGATCTTCAAGCAGGCGCGCGCCGAGTTGACGGACGAGGTCCGCGACCAGGCGCTGGCGACCTATCTCGCCAATCCGCCGGACGGCGCGACGCCGGTGGGCATCGCCACGGCGCTGGCGCAGCTGAAGCGCGGCGAGTTGCTCAGCCGCGCGTCCACCGACTTCATGCTGGGCCTGATGGGCGAGGCGCGCACCGGAACGCAACGCCTGCGCGGCGGCCTGCAGCCCGGCTGGACGCTGGCTCACAAGACCGGCACCGGCCCCGACTGGCGCGGCGCCAGCGTCGGTATCAACGACGTGGGCCTGCTGACCGCCCCCGACGGGCGCACCTATGCGGTAGCCGTAATGATCCGCCAGACCCGCGCGCCGGCCGGCCAGCGCCACCGGCTGATGCAGGGCGTCACCCGCGCCGTCGAAACGTTCTGGGCCAGCGGCGACACGCTGCCCGAAAAAGGCCGGCAGGTCGCCGAAACCTCCGCGATCAACACCGGGCGCTGAGCCGGCCTTGTGTTCCAGCGGCTCACAAGGTGAAGCTCCAGCCTTGTCCGGAGGCCCGCCGCCATGCTTCGCTCTGCCGCCCTCACTGTCCTGCTCACGCTTAGCGCGGGAACCGCCGCGACGCAGCCAAGACCTGATCCCTGGTGGTTCCGCTACAAGGATGCCTCGCAGCAGGTGCGCCTGCCAGACGGGCGCGAAATAACCCTGCACTGCGAAGGCGCGGGCGCGCCGGTGGTCGTGCTGGACTCCGGCCTGGGCGACGGTGCGGCCTCCTGGCGAAAGGTGCAGGGCGAGATCGCGAAGACGACCCGGGTCTGCGCCTATGACCGCGCCGGCCTGGGCGGTTCGGCCATGGGTCCGCTGCCCCGCGACACCGCCTCAATCGCCGCCGACCTCAAGGCGCTGCTGAAGGCCGCGAAGCTGCCTCGGCCCTATGTGCTCGTGGGCCACTCCATGGCCAGCTACGACGTGCGGATGTACGCCAGCACCAACCTCCGCTCGGTCGCGGGCATGGTGCTGGTCGATCCCTCGGCCGACGGCCAGATGGCGCGGATGACGGCCGCCGCGCCCCGGCTGGAGGCGCTGCAGAAGGCCGCCGGCGCGGGAACGGCGCGCTGCGCCGAACTGGCGAAGGCCGGGACGCTGACGCCGACCACCCCCGGCTGCAGTCAGCCGCCCCCGCCCGACCTCCCGCCTGAACTGCGCGACTGGGCCAATGGCCGGCGCAGCGGCGCCGCCTTCATCACCGCCCAGTCGGAGCTGGACAGCTTCCAGACCCGCGACACCCCGCAACTGATGAAAGTGCGCCGGCCGCTGGGCGCGATCCCGCTGGTAGTGCTGACCGGCAAGCCGACCATGCCGGGGGCGACCGCCGAGGAGACCGAGGCGGTCTACCGGGTCTGGTCCGTCATGCATGATGAAATGGCCGCGCTCTCGACCCGGGGCGTCAACCGTATCGTCCCCGGCGCCGGGCACTACATCCAGTACGAAAAGCCCGACGTGGTGACCGCGACGGTCAAAGAGGTCGTCGAGGCGGTTCGGGCGACGGCGCGATAGCCCTCTTTAAACTTCGTCATCCTCCGGTCAGCTGAAAGCTGATCGGGGCCCCCAAGCCGCCGCATGCCAGTTTGCATTTCCGCTTGTGTCCCCCGGATCGCGTCTTCGCGCGACCGGAGGATGACGAAGGGGGGTGAGCGGGCTACGAGGAAGGCTCATCCCGGAGTCTGCCTTGCGCCATCTCGTCTTCCTCGCCGCTCTTGTCCTGGCGTCTTCCGCCGCCGCCCAGCCGGCGCCTATCGAACACCCCCTGCTGCATGACCTGGCGGGCCAGGTCTCCCCCGAGCGGCAGCATGCGACGATCGCCAGGCTGGTGGGCTTCGGCACGCGGCACACGCTGTCCGACACCAGATCGCCGACCCGCGGCATTGGCGCCGCGCGGCGCTGGGTGGCGTCGGAGTTCGCGGCGATGTCGAAGGACTGCGGCGGGTGCCTGGCCGTCGAGACGCCCTCGCAGGTCGTCTCGGGCGTCACCCGCATCCCCAACCCCACCGAGGTGATGGACGTGCTGGCCATCCAGCGCGGAACCACGGACCCGGGCCGGGTGATCGTGATCTCCGGCCACATGGACTCACGGGTGTCCGACCCGATGAACTTCACCTCCGATGCGCCAGGCGCCAACGACGATGCTTCGGGCACAGCGGCGGTGATCGAGGCCGCGCGTGTGCTGTCGAAGTACAGGTTCCCCTCCACCCTGGTATTCGCGGTCCTGTCCGGCGAGGAGCAGGGGCTGCACGGTGGAAAGGTGCTGGCCGACTACGCCACGGCGCACGGTTGGAATGTCGAGGCCGACCTCAACAACGACATCGTCGGCAATTCCGAGGGCCTGACCGGCGTGCGCGAGACGACCCGCGTGCGGATCTTCTCCGAGGGCACCAAGGCAGTGGAGACGCAGGCCGAGGCGGACAAGCGGCGTTACAACGGCGGGGAGGTCGACAGCCCCTCGCGGCAACTCGCCCGATTCATGGATGGCCTCGCCGACCGGTACCTCTCCAACTTCGACGTCACAATGGTCTATCGCACCGACCGCTTCAGCCGCGGCGGCGACCAGGTCGAGATGCTGAAGGCGGGCTTCCCGTCGGTCCGCGTCACCGAGGCCAACGAGAACTATACCCGCCAGCATCAGGACCTGCGGGTCGAGAACGGCGTCCGGTACGGCGACGTGATCGAGGGCGTCGACTTCGCCTACCTGGCCCAGGTGACCCGGCTGAACATCGTCACCATGGCCGCGCTGGCCACGGCGCCGGCCCCGCCGACGGGCGTCGACATCAAGGGCGCCGTCTCCACCGACACGACTGTGAGCTGGACGCCGTCGGCCGACGCCGTGCGCAATCGCCTGTGGTGGCGCTCGACCACCGACCCGCAGTGGCGTTTCAGCCGCGAGGCGGGCCCCACCGGGGAAGCGGTGCTGAAGGGCGTCAACATAGACGACTGGTTTTTCGGGATCAGCGCTATCGGCGCCGACGGCTGGGAAAGCCCCGTGGTGTTCCCCGGCGCGCCCGGGCGATGGGCGAAGGGCGAGCCCGCGAAAGCCGACGGCGCGAAGTAACGGCTGCTTGATAATTCCACGCTAACCACGTTCAGGCGTCTTCTTCAGGACCCGCGACCACATGGTTTTTCCCGTCCGCGCCAGCCTGGTCCTAATCTTGGCCAGCCTTGGGCTGGCCGGGGCTGCGGCCGCCCCAACGGCAAGGCCAGCGTCCAA
>JBBREC010000158.1:0-8107 GCA_038203295.1 Caulobacterales bacterium | reverse complement strand
GCGCTGCCAGATCGCGCGCGTGCTTTCGGCCTCCCCCATCCCCGCCCTGCTGGACGGGGAGTCGGTACGGCTCAAACCCCTCACCGAGGTCCGCTACATCCCTAAGCTCGCGCGGATCCTCGCGTTGCCCAAGGACGCCTGAGTGACCATCCGCCTGGCCCACTTGTCGGATATCCACTTCGGCGGCGAGAACGCCCATGCCGTCGCCGCGGCGACGGCCCACGTCAATGCCGCCGCCTTTGACCTCGTCGTGGTGAGCGGCGACCTGACCCGCTACGCCGAGGTTCTGGAATTCGAAGCCGCCGCCAACTGGCTCTCGACGATCACGGCTCCCAAGCTGGTCACGCCCGGCAACCACGACGCGCCGTATCTTGCCTGGGCGGAGCGGGTGTTCACGCCGTTCCGCCGCTACGAACAGGCCATTGGTCCGGCGCCGAGCCAGACCTACCAGGGGGGCGGTTTCGCGGTGCGCGGCCTCAACACCGCCCGCGGCGCCCAGCCCCGGATCAACTGGTCGAAGGGCCAGATCTCCAGGACCCAGGTCAGCCGGGCGGTGGACTGGTTCGAGGCCTCTCACATGAACTGCGCCCGCATCGTCGTGTGCCACCATCCGCTTACCGAGATGATCGGCGGACCGATGACGGCGCGCGTATGGGGCGGCGAGGCGGCAGCCCGCGATTTCGCGGAGGCCGGCGTCGATCTCGTACTCTCCGGACACATCCACGCGCCCTTCGTCTGGCCTTACGCCTTCGGCGACGGCAAGACCTACGCGGTCGGCGCGGGGACGCTGTCGACCCGTGAGCGCGGCGTGCCGCCGAGCTTCAATGTCATCGAAATAGAAGAGGCGGCGATCACGGTCGCCGCCCTTCAATGGACCGGCTCGCACTACGAGACGGCCCGCACCTGGTCGCTGGACCGGCGACTGGGCTAGATCCTAAATCCGGCGGCCCCGTATCATGTTCATGACGAGGGAGACTACGAAGAGAACCAGGAAGACGAAGAAGAGAATCTTGGCCACGCCGATAGCCGTGCCGGCGATGGTGGTGAAGCCGAGGACGCCGGCGATCAGGGCGACGACCAGGAACGTGAGAGCCCAACCAATCATTTGCGAATCTCCATGCCATGCGGGCCCGCGGCCCGTCGCTTGGGTCAACGCTGAAAAGGCGCGGCCGTTCCGGGGCTCAGCGCTTGCCCTTGCCCTTGGGCGGCGGGGCGGGCGCGGCGGCGCGGCTGGCGAAGAACGCGCCGACCACGGCGCTCAGGATGCGTGGATTGCGGATCACCACTGTGGCCGCCGCGGCGACGGCGCCAAGGGCTACCAGCGGACGCTGGCGGGCCAGGTCGATCAGTCGCGTGGTAAGGTTCTGGTCGTCGCCGGGCACAGGCTTCGGCGGCTTGGCCTTGCGGGTGAGCATCAGGGCCAGGACCACGGCGATCAGCGCCGCGGCCCCGGCGACGGAAGCCGCGCCCCAGGCGGGGCCGATCAGGTCGCGCACGGCCGCGTAGAGCGCGAAAGACAGCGCCACGACAACCACGGTGGCCGCCGCCGCGATCGCGGCGATGGCGGCCACCATTCTCAGGAGTCGGCTGAAGATCAACGACGGCTGGAGGAGAGCAGCAGGCCGATGAGCACGCCGATGCCCAGCGCAGCGCCGGTGGCGGCCAGCGGGCGTTCCTTGACCCTTTCGGTCATGTAGTGCGAGGCCTGGTCGATCTGCTGGCCGGCGGTATCGGCATAGGCGCGGCTCTGCGCGCGCAGCTGCTCGACGCCTTCCTGGACGGCGGCTTCGATCCGCTTTGCGGCGTCTGCAAAGGATTTTTGCGCCTCAGCACTGAGCTTGGTGGCTTTTTCCGTGGCAGAGCTGACCGCGGACTTGGTCTCGTCGGCGGCGTAGTCAACGGGGTTCGCGGGCATGTGGCATCTCCGAAAGGGGTCCCGGCGTCCAGCAGGGGAGTGCTGGCCAGAACGTCGCACACGTTAGCGGGTTCCAGCCCCGGCGAAAAGACGCGCCGTCATTCCTTGATGCGGATCAAAGAACGCCGAAAGGTCAGCCATTCCGAACGCTTCCTGTCGCGATCCCGCCCCGGCGCGCCTATGTTCGGAGCATGGCGCGCCTGGATCACGGCCCGAACGACGAGCGCCCGCGGCTCGAGCTCGCCCTGGAAGCCGCCGGGCTTGGCGAGTTCGAATGGGACATGGCCCGCGACGTCTATGCGATCAGTCCGCGCATGTCGGCGATCACCGGCGTTCCGGCCGGCGAGATGCCGGCGCAGGGCGGCCACGCCCTGGAGCCCTACGTCCATCCCGACGATGTGGCGACGGTCCGCGCCGATCAGGCCCGCCATCTCGCCGCGGGCGGACCCTATGAAATGGAGTTCCGCCACATCCGGCCCGATACCGGCGCCACGGTCACCATGCGCCTGGCGGGGATCGTGTCGCTGGCGTCGGACGGCGCCCCGCTTGGCGTCATCGGCATCGTCGAGGACATCACCCAGCGCCGGCTCGAGGAGGACCAGCGCCAGACCCTGATGGCCGAGCTGGATCACCGGGTGAAGAACGTGCTGGCCACGGTCCAGGCCCTGGCCATCCAGACGGCGCGGCGGACGAGCTCCCTCGAGGGGTTCCTGCAGAATTTCAGCGGACGGTTGAAGGCCATGGGCTCGGCCAACGAGCTGCTCACGGCGGCGAGGTGGCGCGGCGCGGCCATCGACCACCTCTGCGGCGCCGAACTGGGCGCGCTTGCGCCCGGCCAGACCGGCTGGCAGGGCCCGGAGTTGTTCCTGACGCCGCGCGCCGCCAACGCCCTGTCGCTCGCCCTGCACGAACTGGCGACCAATGCGGTGAAGTTCGGGGCGCTGTCGGCGGAGACCGGCCGGGTGGATATCCGCTGGACCCGCCTGCCAGACGGCGGGTTCGAGCTGGTCTGGAACGAGACCGGCGGCCCGACCGTCACCCCGCCCACCCGCACGGGCTTCGGTTCGACGCTGCTGGAACAGGTGACCAGCCGCGAGCTCAACGGCGGCACCGAGATCGAATACCGCCCCGCCGGGGTCCACGCGGTGCTGCGCGCCGGCGCCGCGGCCGTGGCCCCGCGTCCCGAGACCGTGCCCGAGGCGCCGGTCGCCCGGGTGGTCGAGACCATTTCCACCGCCAGCGGACCGGTAAGCCTGAAGGGCGCTCGGGTGCTGATCGTCGAGGACGCGGTGCTGCTGGCGCTGGAACTGGAGACCGGGCTGTCGGAAGCCGGCGCCACGGTGATCGGGCCGGCCTACGAGCTTGAGGAAGCCATGGCCCTGCTGGACCGGTCGATCGACGCCGCCGTGCTCGACGCCAACCTCAACGGCCGTTCGGTGATGCCGGTGGCCCAGGCGCTGGCGGCGCGCGGCGTGCCCTTCGTGTTCGCCACCGGCTACGGCGAGACCGGCGGCGCGCCCGGCGGCTTCGACGCGCCGGTAATCCGCAAGCCCTATGACGTGACCCAGGTCGCCGCCGCGGTTGCGGAACTGCTCCGATCAACCTGACGGACCTGAGACAAGGCGTCGCCTCGCCGGACGGAAAGCTCCGCTATAAAAGGATTGGCAGGAGGACCTGCGGTCTTCGCAGGGGCCGGACCGGCGGCCCAGGGACCTCGCCCGAGTCACGCGACCCCTACCTTCTGCCTGCTCAGATCACACCCTTCATCCGCAGCTCGGCCAGTCGCGCGGGCGAGCATCCGGCCTTCGCGGCCAGCACCTCATCGGTATGCTGCCCCAGCGTCGGGCCCGGCCAGCGCACGGCGCCTGGCGTGCGCGACAGCTTCGGGAACACGTTCTGCATGCGGATCGGCCCGAACACCGGGTGATCGGTGGTGACGATCGCCTCGCGGGCGGCGAACTGGGGATCTTCCAGCATGTCCGGCGCCCGGAAGACCCGGCTGGCCGGCACGCCCTTGGCCTCCAGCAGGGCCAGCAGGTCGGGCAGCGTGAACGTGCTCGTCCAGTCGGCGATGATCGCGTCCAGCTCGTGCTGGTTCACGCCGCGGCTGGCGTGATCCACGAACTTCGGGTCGGTCCTGAGGTCGTCGCGGCCCATCACCTCGGTGAGGCGCGCATAGACGTTGTCGCCGTTGCCGCCGATCAGGATCATCTCGCCATTGGCGCAGGGGTAGGCGTTGGACGGCGCGATGCCAGGCAGCACCGAGCCCGACCGCTCGCGGACATAGCCGGTGATGTCATACTCGGTGACCAGGTTCTCCATCACCGCCAGCACACTTTCGTAGAGCGCCGCGTCGATCACCTGGCCGCGGCCGGTCCGCTCGCGTTCATGCAGCGCCATGGTGATCCCCATCACCGCATGCATGGCCGCCAGGCTGTCGCCGATGGAGATGCCGGCCCGCGCCGGCGGCCGGTCGGGCTCGCCGGTGACATAGCGCAGCCCGCCCATGGCCTCGCCGATCAGGCCGTAGCCGGCGCGCTGGGAATAGGGGCCGGTCTGGCCGAAGCCCGAGATGCGGGCCATCACCAGCTTCGGGTTGTCCGCCGACAGGGCCTCGTAGGACATGCCCCACTTTTCCATGGCGCCGGGGCGGAAGTTCTCGATCACCACGTCGGCCTCGGCGATCAGGGCCCTGGCCAGCGCCTGGCCCTCGGGCGTCCGCAGGTCGAGGCCCACCGACTTCTTATTGCGCCCGATCACCGGCCACCAGGGCGAGTGGCCGTGTGGCAGGCTGCGGCCCCACTGGCGCATGGGATCGCCGACCTTTGGGTCCTCGATCTTGATCACCTCGGCGCCGAAGTCGCCAAGGATCTGGCCGCAGAACGGGCCGGCGATCAGGGTCCCCATCTCGATGACGACGAGGTCGGTGAGCGGACCCTGGGCTTTGGAAGTGTTGGTCATGGCGATGGCTTAGCGGCATGGCGGTGGGGTTCCAAGTGCGCAGATGTTCCTTTTTTGTTCCATCTTGTCGAAGACCTATACTATCATGTGCGGATGACGACACGCGCCGAGTTCGCTGAACGCCGCGCCCAGTCGAAGGCCGAACTTCTGCGCCGCGTTTCGGCCGGCGAGAGGCTGACGGCGGCGTGCGCCGACCCGCACATGCCGAACCGTGTCACGGTCGTGCGGTGGGGGAAGGCGGACGCGGGCTTCGCGGGCGACCTCGCCCAGGCGCACCGGCTCGGGACCTGGCGGCGCCATCAGGGCTTCGACGAGGTCAGGGCTCGCGCGTTTCTGGCGCGTTTCGCAGCCGGCGAGTCCATCGTCGCGATCTGCCGGGACCCGGCGATGCCCAGCCGCAAACAGCTCGCCTACTGGCGCGCGACCCAGGGGGAGTTCTGCGGCGCGCTCTACTGGCTGATCCGCGACCAGAAGGCCGACCGCAACCGGGGTTTCCCCCAGACTTCGCCGCGCCCGTGGGACGAGGCGCTGGCCGACCGGGTCCTGTTCCATGTAGGGCGCGGTCATTCCTACAGGCAGCTGCGCCGCGTTGACCCGAGCCTGCCCGGCGCGAGCCTCATCGAGCGCTGGCGGCGCGAGCGCCCGGACTTCGCCTCCGACCTGCGGGTCAACATGGCGGCGGGGCGTTACGCCCGCGTTCCGACCCGAATGGCGGCCGTCCTCGACACCCTGCGTGACGCGATCGTCGAAGGCGGATCGATCCGGAGCCTGGCGGGGACGCGCGGCCTGCCCTGCCGGGCGACCCTCTACCGCTGGGTGCGCCGCAGTCCGGACTTCGCGCGCCAGATCGCCGACGCCTGCGATCACCGGGAGGACTGGTACACCGACCAGATGCAGATGATCGCCGACGAGGTGGGCATCCTGGGCGTGGCCGAGGCGCGGCGGCGGATGGCGCCCCTGGTGCAGCAGCTGGGGCGGTTGAGCCAGAGGCCGGGGATGAAGGGGCGGGGGTGAGGGGTAGGTGAGCTGGCCTTCTGACTCTCAGCGGACGTTCCGAAAGTCCGCCTCTGCGCGCAATGCGAATGTCCACTCGACCCCGCCCTGAGGGCTTTCTCGTCCTCAACAATGAACACGCCGCGGCGCGTGGTGATGATGCCAGGGTCCTCGCGCCCTCGACGACCTTCCTCGTCATCTCGACGTCCGCCGTCGACGGCGTCTTCGACGCGGTGTCCGGGAGGAAGCTAGTCGGCAACTTGCGATTGGGCGCCCGCAAAAAGTAGCCGTTCCTTGGAACAGTCGGATCGTTGTTCGTACCGAACCGGACATTCCGCCTCGACCTTGATCTAACGCAAATCGGGCAAAGCAAAGCTGCGGCAATGAGAACGTGGGGTGCGATGCGAACCTGGCGATCACGCTCTAGGGGGGCGGCCAAGCCATGATGATCGCCACGAGCGTCTCGGCATTCAAGCAACCAAAACGTTGCGATGTCGGCTCATCAGTAGAAACGCTGGGAGCGTAAACGACTGCACGACAAGGTGTGATATAAGCCATATATAGGTGGGCCACATGTCAGACTATTCACGGGAATTTAGCGTCAAACGGCTGTGGCTGATTTTCGCCGTCACAATGATCGTGATGTTCGGCACGCTGATTTATTTTGGCCAACAAATATATCAGACCAAGCCGCCGATTCCCTCTGCGGTCGCAACACAGACCGGCCAAGTCATTTACACGGGCGCGGAAATCGAACGTGGCCAGAACGTCTGGCAGTCAATGGGCGGCATGGAGCAAGGCTCGATCTGGGGCCATGGCAGCTATGTCGCGCCCGACTGGAGCGCCGACTGGCTGCACCGCGAGGCGGTCGCGCTGCTGGACAACCTGGCTCAGGATGAGGGGCGCGGCGCCTATGCGACCTTGCCCGCGCCCGAGCAGGCGCGCCTGCAGGCGATTTTGCGCGAGGAGATGCGCACCAACACCTACAACACTCAGACCGGCGTGATCACCGTGAGCGCACCGCGGGCACAGGCCATTGCCTTGGTCGCCGCGCATTTCTCGGACCTGTTGCAGGGCGCTTCCCCGCAAGGTCTCGCGCTGAGGGCGCAATACGCCCTGCCGGTGCACGGCACGATCTCGGCGACGGAGGCGCGCGACGTCGATGCCTTCTATTTCTGGACCGCGTGGTCGGCGACGACCAACCGACCCGGTGAGTCCTTCACCTTCACAAGTAACTGGCCGCACGAGCCGCTGGTGGGCAATGCACCGACAGGCGGCGTCTTCATGTGGACGTTCATCTCGATTTTCGTGCTGCTGGCCAGCATCGGCGCGCTCGTCTGGTACTACGCCCGCGAGTTCGACGTCTGGCGTCGCAACGGCATTCCCGAAGGCGGATTTTCGACCGCCGACTTCATGGTCGGCGCGGTCATCACACCGTCCATGCGCGCGACCCTCAAATACTTCATCGTCGTGGTCGCCCTGTTCGTCGCCCAGATCGGACTGGGCATCGTCACAGCCCACTACGCCGTGGAAGGCCAGGGCTTCTATGGCCTGCCGCTGGCAGACTACTTCCCCTATTCCGTCACCCGCACCTGGCACACCCAGTTGGCGGTCCTGTGGATCGCCACGGCCTGGCTAGCGACAGGCCTTTATGTCGCTCCGCTGCTCGGCGGTCGCGACCCCAAGTGGCAGGTGTTCGGCGTCAACTTCCTTTGGGTCAGCCTGCTGATCATCGTCGTCGGTTCATTTGCCGGCGAGTGGCTGGCGATCAACCGCTTCATTCCCGACTTGAAGCTCAATTTCTGGTTCGGCGATCAGGGCTATGAATATCTCGACCTGGGCCGGTTCTGGCAGGTCTACCTCTTCGTCGG
Organism: Caulobacterales bacterium; assembly: GCA_038203295.1. Taxonomy (GTDB): domain Bacteria; phylum Pseudomonadota; class Alphaproteobacteria; order Caulobacterales; family Caulobacteraceae; genus Phenylobacterium. Next base: position 367 of record JBBREC010000158.1, on the reverse strand, counting down.
CCTCCTGCTCTGGGTGGTCCTGGTGCTGCGCGCCATGTGGCCGGCCCTGAAGGCCAAGGAAACCAAGTCCCTGCTGTTCCTGGTGGTGCTGTCCACGGTCTCAATCGGCCTGCTGTTCGGCGCGGGCCTGATGTACGGCCAGCACACCCACATCTCGATCATGGAGTACTGGCGCTGGTGGGTGGTCCATCTGTGGGTCGAGGGCGTGTTCGAGGTGTTCGCCACCGCCATCGTCGCCGCCTTGTTTGTCCGCATGGGGCTGGTCCGGGTGTCGGTCGCCACCACCTCGGTGCTGTTCGCCACCCTGATCTTCCTCGGCGGCGGGGTGCTGGGCACCTTCCATCACCTGTATTTCAGCGGCACCCCC
>JBBREC010000157.1:0-8117 GCA_038203295.1 Caulobacterales bacterium | reverse complement strand
TAGCCAGCTGACGATATCGGCGCGAACCTGAAGCCAGGCTTGGGAGGGCTCAGAGATGTTAAAGGGGATCAGCTGGATCGCGGTCGTTGTCGCCGTGTTGCTGCTCGAGGTGATCGGTTACCTCTGGTACGCGGTGCTGTTCGTAAAGCCCTGGACCGACGCGCTGACGGCGTTCGGCCACACCCCGACCGGGGCCAATGTCGCGGTGATGCAGGGCCTTGGGATTGTGAACACCCTGGTTCTGGTGCTCGGCTTGGCGTGGCTTACGGCGCGGCTGCAGGCGAGGTCCCTGGGGGCGACCGTGGGCGTGGCCCTGACCGCCTGGCTGGTCTTCAGCTTCACCACCCAGTCACTGGAATACCTCTTCATGGAGATGCCGGCAAACTTCCTGGCGATCAACGCCGGCTACCAGATGGTGGCCTATGCCTTGGCAGGCGCGGTGCTGGGCCTGATCAGACCCAAGGCCGCCTAGAACCGCCCCTTGCCGACAAAGAGCACACGGCGCCCGGCGGTGACCTGACCGTACCCCACGAAGGTCATGAACAGGTTGGAGGCGACCCGCGGCACGATCGGCGCGATCGCGGCCCACGACATCGCCATCTCGCGCTTCCTCAAGCTTAGGCGTTGAGAGCCGTCTCGCTCGCCCTATAACCTGAGGTCCGTAGCGGGAGACGGCGGCATGCGTACAGTGCGGAAAATCCTCAGTGTGGCGATGGTTCTCGCGCTGGCGGCGTGCGGTCCGGCATCGAAGCCGGCCGCGACCTCGGCCAAGGCCGGCGGGACGCTGCACATCTACAACTGGTCCGACTACATCGACCCCGCATTGCTGGAGCAGTTTACCGGGGAGACCGGGATCAAGGTCAGGTACGACACCTACGACTCCAACGAGGTGCTGGAGACCAAGGTCCTGCAGGGCAAGACCGGCTACGACATCGTTGTCCCGTCCAACCACAACGTGCCGCGGTTCATCACAGCCAGGGCGATTCAGGCGCTGGATCGCGCAAAGCTGCCCGGCCTCTCGAACCTCGATCCCGTCGTGACGGGCCAGATGGCGGCTTTCGACCCGAGTGGCCACTATGCCGTACCTTACATGCAGGGCACCATCGGCATCGGCTACAACCTCGACGCCGTCGCCAGGCGTCTGCCCGGCGTGAAGATCGATAGCTGGGCGGTGGTGTTCGATCCGAAGAACCTGGCGAAGCTGAAGGACTGCGGGGTCTATTTCCTCGATGCGTCCGAGGACATGTACGCCGTGGCGCTGAACTACCTCAGCAAGGATCCGAACTCGACCGTCGCCGCAGACTACACGGCCGCCACCGAACTGCTGGTCAAGGCCCGGCCCTTTGTGCAGAAATTCCACTCATCCGCGTACATCGACGCATTGGCCAACGGCGATATCTGCGTCGCGATCGGCTATTCCGGCGACGTGCTGCAGGCCCAGTCCCGCGCCGCGGAAGCGAAGAACAAGGTCCGCATCAGCTATGCGATCCCAAAAGAGGTAAGCCAGGTCTGGTTCGACGTGTTCACGATCCCGGTGGACTCCCCCAACGCCGAGGCCGCCTACAGCTTCCTCAACTTCATGCTGCGGCCCGAGATCATCGCCCGCGCGTCGAACTACACCAAATACGCCAACGCCAATTCCGCCTCGACGAAGCTGGTCGAGGCGTCGGTGCGGGATGATCCGGGCGCCTATCCGCCGCCTGAGATCGCCAGGCGGCTGTTCGTCACCACCACCAAGGACCAGGCCCTGCTGCGCGAGGTGAACCGGCAGTGGACGAAGGTTCTGACCGGCCAGTGACGGCGCCTCTCGTCCGCTTCGAGGGCGTCACCCGGCGCTTCGACGACCAGGCGGCCGTCGACGCCGTCAGCCTGGACATCGCCGAGGGCGAGTTCTTCGCCCTGCTGGGGCCGTCCGGCTGCGGCAAGACCACGCTGATGCGACTGCTCGCCGGGTTCGAGGCGCCGGACGCCGGACGGATCCTGCTGGCGGGCGAGGACATCGCGGGCCTGCCGCCGCATCGCCGGCCGGTGCACATGATGTTCCAGTCTTACGCCCTGTTCCCGCACCTCAGCGTCGCGAAGAACATTGCCTTCGGACTGCGCCAGCGGAAGATGGTTGGCGACGAGGTGGCCGCGCGGGTCGACGAGATGCTGGCGCTCGTGCGGCTTGAGGGCCTGGGCGGCCGCCGCCCCGATCAGCTGTCCGGCGGTCAGCAACAGCGGGTGGCGCTGGCCCGGGCCATAGCGCCCAAGCCGAAGATCCTGCTGCTCGACGAGCCGATGGCGGCGCTGGACCGCAAGCTGCGCGAGGAGACGCAACTCGAACTCATGGCCCTGCAGCGACGCCTGGGCATGACCTTCATGATCGTCACCCACGACCAGGACGAAGCCATGGTGGTCGCCGACCGGATGGCGGTGATGCGGGCCGGAAAGATCGAGCAGATCGGCCCGCCGCGCGAGGTCTATGACCACCCCGTCAACCGGTATGTGGCCGGCTTCATCGGCGAGACGAACCTGTTCCCGCAGGGCGAGGCCTGGCGCGCAGTGCGGCCGGAAGCCATGACCCTGTCCGAGACGCCGCACTCGGGCGCGCTCGCCGCCCAGGTCGCAGAGATCGCCTATTTCGGCGACCGCACACGCTATGTGGTCAAGGCCAATGGCCAGACCCTGCTGATCAGCCGCGCCAACGTCGGGCCGCCGCTCGGCGTGGCGGTGGGCGACAAGGTCTGGGTGAGCCATCCGCTGGACGCCGGCGTGACGGTAAGCGCGTGAAGCGCGCCTGGCTCGCGGCGCTGGCGCCCTATCTGTGGCTGGCGGTCTTCTTCGCCTTCCCGTTCCTGCTGGTGGCGAAGCTCTCGCTCTCCCACACAGTCCTGGCCATGCCGCCCTATGCGCCGCGGCTGGACCTGTCGCAGGGACAGGCAGGCATCAGGGCCTTCGTCCACCAACTCAGCTTCGAGACCTATGCGCGGATGGCCACGGACCGGCTCTACGTCTCCGCCTTTCTCTCGAGCCTGTCGTTTGCGGGCGTCGCCACGGCGATCCTGCTGATCGTCGGCTATCCCATCGCCTATGGAATGAGCCGCTTCGGGCTCGGCGCGCGCCAGGGCCTGCTGCTGGCGGTGATCCTGCCGTTCTGGACCAGCTTCCTGATCCGCATCTACGCCTGGATCGCGATCCTGAAGCCTGCTGGCCTACTGAATCAGGCCCTAGCATGGCTGCATATCGCACCGCTCAACCTGCTCAACACCCCGGCCGCAGTGATCCTCGGCCTGGTCTACGCTTATCTTCCCTTCATGGTGCTGCCGCTCTTCGCGGTTCTGGAGAAGCAGGACGAAAGCCTGATCGAGGCCGCGCGCGACCTGGGCTGCACGGCCACTGGCGCATTCTGGAAGGTGACGTTCCCGCTGTCCCTGCCCGGCGTGGCGGCGGGCGCCCTGCTCTGCTTCATCCCCATGGTCGGCGAGTTCGTGATCCCGGACCTGCTGGGCGGATCCCACACCCTGATGCTGGGCCGCACCATCTGGACGGAGTTCTTCGCCGACCGCGACTGGCCCGCGGCCTCGGCGGTGGCGATCGTGCTGCTGGCGACGCTGGCCATTCCAATTGCCCTCTTCCAGCGCCAGCAGGCCAAGGTGCTGTCGTGAGACGCGGCCCCACCGCCTTCAGCTGGACGAGCGTGATCCTGGGCCTGGGCTTCCTCTACGCGCCCATCGCGCTGCTGGTGCTCTATTCGTTCAACGCCAGCCGCCTGGTGACGGTCTGGGGCGGGTTCTCGACGCGGTGGTATGCGGCCCTGGCGCACGACGTCCAGATGCTGGACGCCTTGTGGGTGACCCTGCGAGTGGGGCTGATCTCGGCCAGCCTCGCGACGTTGCTTGGCCTGCTGGCTGCGGTGGCCCTGGTGCGCGCCGGCCGGTTCCGGGGCGGGGCGCTGTTCGCCGGCATGATCTATGCGCCGCTGGTGATGCCGGAGGTGATCCTGGGGCTTTCGCTGCTGCTGCTGTTCGTGGCCCTGGGCCTGCCGCGCGGCTTCTGGACGGTGACCGTCAGCCACGCCACCATCACCCTGTGCTACGCCACTGTGGTGATCCAGGCGCGGCTGGCGTCCTTCGACCGCAGCCTGGAGGACGCCGCCCAGGACCTCGGCTGCACGCCGCTGCGGGCGTTTCTGAGCGTCACCCTGCCGAACATCGCGCCAGCGGTAGTGGCGGCCTGGATACTGGCCTTCACCCTGTCGCTGGACGACTTGGTGATCGCGAGCTTCACCTCGGGCCCAGGCGCCACCACCCTGCCCATGCGGCTCTACAGCCAAGTGCGGCTGGGGGTGAATCCAGAAATCAATGCGGTCTCGACCCTGTTGATCGGGGTCGTGGCGACGGGTGTAATCGCGGTCTATCTGACCCAGCAGCGGCGCCGGCCGCTGCGCTAACCGGCTCTAGACGAGCGCGGTTTTGCGGCGCTGGACGCGCAGCGCAGCGCCCATCCCCATGAAACCCACGATCAGCATCAGCCAGGTGGCGGGCTCGGGCACCGCGCCGGCGTGAGGCTGGTTGCCGCCGCCGGGAGGCGTGTCGCCACCACCGCCACCGCCACCGCCACCGCCACCGCCGGTGTCGGTATTGCCGCCGGGACCGAGGGGATTGCGCGTAACCGGCCCGCAGGCGTTGATCAGCTCGCAGGGGTCGCCTTCCGACGGGGGCGCGGAGACTACCGGGAGCTGGCCAGAAGGCCCGCCGTCGGGGCTGGGCTTGCTGCCGGTGCCGCCGGTGACGCCGTCGGTGAAGGGATTGGTCAGGCCGCCGTTGCCGTCGACGCCGCCCGTGCCGCCGCCGGTGAAGCCACCGCCGCCGCCACCGCCGCCGCCATCTCCACCAGGACCACCACCGCCGAAGCCGAAGCCGCCGCTGTTGTCGTTCTGCGCCGTCTGGAAGCTGTCGCCGCCGGCGTCGGCGATCTGGCCGCTGCCGTCGCCAAGCCCGGTGTCGCCGCTGGTCGGGCCGTCGCCGGCGCCGGGCACGTCGCCGCTCTGCGAATCGCCGCCCTTGCTGCTGGCATAGTCGGCCAGCAACATCAGGCCGTCTTCGCCGTTGGGCAGGAAGCCATCGGAATCGTTGAAGCCCTGCTCGCCGCCCGGCACGCCGCCATCGTGCGGCGCCGGCGGACCGCCGGGTGCGCCGTTCTGCGGCCCGCCGCCGCCGCCGCCCGACGCGGTGCGCCCAGGCTCAGACAGCGCGGTGTCGTCCGCCGGAGTATCGGCCGAAGGGTTGACCGCCATCGCCATGCGGATTTCCTGAGGCGCCTCATCCTGGTGACTGCGCGGACCGCTCGTGCCGCCAAGCGCCATCGCCGAGGCCGCGACAAAGGTCGCCAGGACTCCGGGGAGGAGCCGCTTGGCGTGTCGCCGTCTCGATTTGATACGCATCTTGGACATGGGATTAGCAATGCAAGGATCGTGCATTGTGACGCTTCGAGCAACTATGCTTTTCTTATATTTGAGCCGGAAAACTCAAAAGTAACAAAGTCTTCCCGCATTGCACACCTGAGAGGCGAGTGAATACCCGCTGGCAGGCGAGTACTCTTCGCCCTCAGATCTGCGCTATTTTACTACGCCATGGCCGAGCCTGTTCGAGCTGTCCCGCGAGCCGGAAGAGCGTCGCCTCGTCGCCCATCCGCGCCACGAACTGCAGGCCGATCGGCAGGCCGGACCGACTCTGGGCAAGCGGGACGGTCATTGCCGGTTGTCCAGTGTTATTAAAGGCTTGGGTGTTGGGCATGAAGGCGAACAGGCGCTCGCCTATAAGCTGCGGCTGCTCGGTGATCCAGCCGATCGGGATGGCCGGACTGCCCAGGGTCGAGAGCAGCAGAACGTCGTAGGTCTCGAAGAGAATCGCCTGGGCGCGGGTGTAGGCGTGCAGGGTCTGGATGCCGCGCACATAGGCCGAGGCGTCAACGGTCTTGCCGCGACGATACGTCGCCATGGTCAGGCCTTCGACGTCCGACGCCTCCAGGGGCCGTCCACGGCGCTCCGCCTCGGCGTCTAGGTCAGCCGCAACGCTGGCCGAAATCACCGCGCCGGCGGCCGCCTGCATGGCCATCACGTCGCCGGGAATTGCAACCTCCTCAACCACATGGCCCAGGCTCTCGCAGAGCTTCGCGATCTCGCGGACGGCCGCCTCGCACTCCGGGTCGAGGACGGGCGCCTGCATGGCGCCGGCGAACATGGCGATGCGCAGCCTGCCGGGATCGCGCATCGCTTCCTCTGCGAAACTCCGCTCTGGACACGGCAGAAAATAAGGGTCGCCGGGCTGCGGCTGACAGGCGACGTCCAGCAGGGCCGCGGAGTCGCGTACGGAGCGAGTCACGGCATGTTGAATGGAGGCGCCCGCCCAGCCCTCTCCGCCGGGCGAAAACGACACCCGTCCACGCGACGGCTTCATCCCGAAGAGTCCGCAGGCCGAGGCCGGTGTGCGGATCGAGCCGCCGCCGTCGCTGGCGTGGGCGGCCGGCACGATCCCCGCCGCCACGGCCGCCGCGGCCCCGCCCGACGAGCCGCCAGGCGTGCGCGAGAGGTCCCAGGGATTGCGGCAGACGCCCAGCAGCTCCGACTCGGTGACCGGCCACAGGCCGAACTCCGGCGTGTTGGTCTTGCCGAAGATCGAGAGACCCGAGGCGCGGTAGAGACTGGTGAGCCCGCTGTCGGCGGTGGCGACCTGATCAGCGAACATCCGCGAGCCGCGCGACGTGACCGTACCCGCCAGCGACGCGCCCAGGTCTTTCAGCAGGAAGGGAACGCCGGAGAATGGCCCCGCGGCAGGAATTTCGGTCCTCGCCCGCTCGGTGAGATCCAGGGTCACGGCGTTGATCCGCGTATTCACCGCGGCCATCCGAGCCGCCGCCGCGTCGAGCAGCTCCGCTGCGCTGACCTCGCGCCGGGCCACGAGCGCCGCCAGCCCGGTCGCGTCGTTTGCGCGATAATCTTCAAACTTCATGACGGTTTCCCCACGCTATCGGGGCAGCCAAGCACATGCGCGGGCCGGCTCCAAACCGCGCTGTGACGAGAGGACTCAGGTCCGGCGGTATTCGATGATCGACTTGTCGGGGAAAACCGCCTTCAAGCCAGTCCACACTCCCCGGTCATCATACCATTCATCGAGGGTCTGCTTGCCACGCAGCGCCCATAGGGTCGCGCTTGCCTGAGAGCCGTTGGCCAAGGTCGCCGCGTTGCGGCCCATCGGTAGGGCGGTGATCTCGAGCATCAAGCCATCCTGCGGGTTGAACAGCGGCCCGTTAAGTACAGCAGGATTCCAGTGGGTCAGGGGGTTCGCGTCGAGAGGCGCGGAAAGCGGCCCCTTATTGGTGCTGATGTGGATTCCAAGATCCGAACGCACCGCAGTCACGGTATCGGTCAGGTCATTTGATCGGTCACGGACGCTGCTGCTGCGCATTTCAAGGAAGCGACCGCCGCGCCACGTCTCGACGCAGTGATGCCGGTAGTCAAATACTGTCAGGGTCGCCAGCCTGAGGTTCATGGCCACGTCGGTTGTGACGGTCAGCAGATCGCCATTGGTGGCGAAGGCGACGTTGTACTGCCCGAACGGCTTGCCATTCCTCAGAATGTTGAAATGCAGGTTGTTTGTCGGCGGAACCGGGCCCGCCAGGGCGATCCCTGGCACGAAGGCCGCTGCCAGGGCGCCCGTGATGAGGGCTCGACGATCGAACGATGCCATTGCGCACTCCTGATCGCAGTCGCCCCGTATTCTGCGCGACCCAAGCTCTACTATGGCAGAGCTACCCTCCCTCGGTCGATCCGACAACCCGGCGTTCAATGAATCCGGTCTGCCATTCTGTTGGCGACCAGAGATCTTGCGCCATGTCCGCACCGGAAAATACGGATTTGGGTTTCTTGAGACGACGACGGACGCTACGGAGACATTCGCAGAGGGCCGGATTAGCTCAGCTGGTAGAGCAGCGGTTTTGTAAACCGAAGGTCGCGGGTTCGAGTCCTGCATCCGGCACCACCCATCCCGCCTGAGTCCGCCATGCGCATCTTCATCGACGCCGACGCCTGCCCGGTGAAGGACGAGGTCTACAAGGTGGCGGCGCGCTATGGCCTG
>JBBREC010000156.1:0-8122 GCA_038203295.1 Caulobacterales bacterium | reverse complement strand
TTGGCCTCCCAGAGTTCCAGCGCCCGGACCAGCGCCGCGGCGACCTGGGCGTCGGTCTCGGTCGGCAAGTCGGTGGCGTAAGCGAGTTCGGCGGCGTTGGGTTTGATCAGGTCCACCGCGCCGTACTGAGCAAAGGAGCGGGCCTTGGAATCCACCACCAGCTTGCCGCCGGTCTCCGCCGCGGCCTCGCGGCAGACGGCGATCACCGCCTCGGTGACGACGCCTTTGCCATAGTCGGAAAGCAGGATCGCGCCCGCGCCCCTGGCCGCGTCGCGGATGGTGCGGACCAGCCGCTGCTCGACGGCGCCGGTTACCGGCCTTGCAGTCTCGAGGTCCACGCGCAGAAGCTGCTGGCCGCCGGAGACGAAGCGGGTCTTGAGCGTGGTCGGCCGGTCGGCGTCAGTGACCAGATAGCCTTCGACACCGGCCTCCTCGCCCACCAGCCGTTGCGCTTCGTTGCCCTCGGCATCGCCGCCGATCAGGCCCACAAGAGAGACCTCGCCGCCCAGGGCCGCGACATTGCGCGCCACATTGCCGGACGCGCCCAGCATGACCAGTTCGCGGGTTCGCTTGAGAACCGGGACCGGGGCTTCCGGCGAGACGCGGGTGACGTCGCCATAGACATAGCGGTCGACCATCAGGTCACCGACGCAGGCGACGCGGCGGCCGGGCGCCAGGCCCAGGAGGTGCTGGAGCGCGGATAAGTCCATCGGCTACCCTGTGCGTCGCGTCGTGCACACGGTCAAGCCGCCGTCCGGCGCTTGGCCAGGGCGTCGTATTCCAGCAATTCGCCGACCAGCGCCTCGAACTGGCTCATCGGCACCATGTTCGGACCGTCCGACGGCGCGTTGTCGGGGTCGGGGTGGGTTTCCATGAAGACGCAGGCAACGCCCACGGCCACGGCGGCGCGCGCCAGCACCGGCACGAACTCCCGCTGGCCGCCGGAGGTTGCGCCCTGCCCGCCCGGCTGCTGCACGGAATGGGTGGCGTCGAACACGATCGGACAGCCGATCTCGGCCATGATCGGCAGCGCCCGCATGTCTGAAACCAGCGTGTTGTAGCCGAACGTGACGCCGCGCTCGCAGGCCATAACGTTGGCATTGCCGGTGGAGAGCACCTTCTCCACCACGTTCTTCATGTCCCAGGGCGCCAGGAACTGGCCCTTCTTGACGTTGACCACCTTGCCGGTCGCGCCGGCGGCGAGCAGCAGGTCGGTCTGGCGCGACAGGAAGGCCGGAATTTGCAGCACGTCCACGGCCTGGGCCACCACCGCACATTGATCGATCTCATGGACGTCGGTCAGGGTCGGCAGTCCGGTCACCTCGCGGATTTCGGCGAAGATCGGCAAGGCCTCCATCAGGCCAACGCCACGCCGCGTGTTCACCGAGGTCCGGTTCGCCTTGTCGAAGGAGGTCTTGTAGATGAGGCCGACATCCAGCCTACGGGCCATTTCCTTCAGCGCGTGCGCGGTTTCCAGCGCATGCTGGCGGCTTTCCAGCTGGCAGGGCCCGGCGATGATCGACAGGCGCAGCGCGTTGCCGACCCTGACGGTCGGCCCGTTGGCGGATACGATCTCGATGACGGAATTGGGCTGGGTCACGGGGGCTTTGTCCGGAATCCTTGTGTCGGCTAAGTGGCGCGGGTCGAGGGGCTTCACAAGCGACAATTGCCCGCGTCCAATCCGGGCGGGTGTACGTAGCTAACACTCAGCCGCTTCTCGCCGCGCGCAACATCGGCAATAAGCGACAAACTGGGAACGGAGACAGTCGAGTATGAGCGTGGCCCAGGATACCCAACCTTCGGGGGAATGGCGGACCTTCCGCCGCCTGCCGGAGCTCGCCGCCGCGCCTCTGGCCTTCCGGACAGCCCTCAGGATCATTGCCAGCAACTGGTCCATCGGCTCGGTGACGTTCGTCCTGCCGTCCGGCCGGGAGCTTTACATTCCGGGCCACGTCCCGGGGCCAGATTCACGGCTGATCATCAAGGATTTCAATTTCATCCGGCGGGCGCTTTCCGCCGGCGACATCGGGTTCGCGGAGGCCTACATGGCCGGCGAGTGGGACTCGCCCGACATTCCGGCCCTGCTCAACGTCTTCGCCGCCAATTGGGACCGGTTGCACGCGGTGACCATGGGCAACCCCTTGGCTTGGACGATTAACCGGATCCGCCATGCGCTGCGTGGCAACACGCGCCAGGGCTCGAAGAAAAACATCCACGCCCACTACGACCTCGGAAACGCATTCTACGAATGCTGGCTCGACCAGACGATGACCTATTCGGCGGCCCGCTATGATCGTCCCGGTCAGCCGCTGAGCGAGGCCCAGACCGCCAAGTACCGGGCGCTGGCGACGCAGATGGGCCTCCAGGCTGACCAGACTGTGCTTGAGATCGGCTGCGGCTGGGGAGGATTCGCCGAGTTCGCGGCCCGCGAGGTAGGCGCCAAGGTCACCGCCATCACCATCTCCGAGGAACAGTTCAAATTCGCCAAGGACCGGATGTTCCGCCAGCAGCTGAACGACAGAGCGGACATCCGGCTGGTCGACTACCGGGACGTCGAAGGTCGATTCGACCGCGTCGCCTCGATCGAGATGTTCGAGGCGGTGGGCGAGCGCTACTGGCCGGAGTATTTCGGCAAGGTACACGACAGCTTGGCGCCAGGCGGCCGCGCCGGCCTGCAGATCATCACCATCCGCGCCCAGGACTTCGAGGAATACCGCAGCCGCGCCGACTTCATCCAGAAGTACATCTTCCCGGGCGGCATGCTGCCCTCAGAGGAGCGTCTGAAGAAAGTCACCGACAAGGCGGGCCTCGGCTGGACAGCAATCGAGCGCTTCGGCCAGGACTACGCCGACACCCTGGCGGAGTGGCACCGCAGCTTCGACGCGGCCTGGCATCTTATTCGGCCGCTTGGCTTCGACGAGCGTTTCCGCAAGCTCTGGAAGTTCTACCTGAGCTACTGCGAGGCCGGCTTCCGCACCGAGCGGACCAATGTCGTGCAGCTGAGCCTGGCGAAACCCTGAACCGCCCCCTGTCGCTTGGGCAAAGCCGCGCTTAAGTAGCGGCCATGACCATCGCCAGATCCGTCCTGGACGCCATCGGCAATACGCCGCTCATCCGCCTGAACCGCGCCAGCGAGCTCACCGGCTGCGAGATCCTCGCCAAGGCCGAGTTCATGAATCCCGGCCAGTCGGTGAAGGACCGCGCCGCGCTCTACATGGTGCGCGACGCCGAGGCCAGGGGGCTGTTGCGCCCCGGCGGCAGGATCGTCGAGGGCACGGCCGGCAACACGGGCATCGGCCTTGCCATGGTCGCCAAGGCCTTGGGCTACAGCTGCACCATCGTCATCCCGCGCACCCAGAGCCAGGAGAAGAAGGATGCCATCCGCCTCTACGGCGCCGATCTCGTTGAGGTCGACGCCGTACCATATGCTAATGAAAACAACTACATAAAGTTCTCAAAACGCCTCGCGGATGAACTTCATCGCACCGAGCCTGCCGGCGCCGTCTGGGCCAACCAATTCGACAACGTCGCCAACCGCGAGGCGCATGTCCGGTCGACCGGCCCGGAAATCTGGGCCCAGACCAATGGCTGCGTCGACGGCTTCATATGCGCAGTAGGCTCCGGCGGCACCCTGGCCGGCGTCGCCCAGGCGCTCCGTCAGCACAATCCCGGCGTAGCCATCGGCCTCGCCGACCCACATGGGGCAAACCTCTACAGCTGGTACACCGAGGGCGAGCTGAAGTCGGAAGGGTCCTCGATCAGCGAGGGCATCGGTCAGGGCCGGATCACCGCGAATCTGGAAGGCCTGAAGGTCGACCGCGCCTATCGGATCTCCGACGAGGAGATGCTGCTGGCGATCTACGACCTCGTGGAACACGAGGGCCTGGTGATGGGGGGATCCACCGGAATCAACGTCGCCGGCGCGATCCGAATGGCCAGGGACCTGGGGCCCGGAAAGACCATCGTCACCATCCTTTGCGACCTCGGCCAGCGCTACCAGTCCAAGATCTACAACCCGACATTCCTTAAGGAGCGCGGCCTGCCCGCGCCGGCGTGGCTGACATGAGCGACCCCCTGGTCTCGATCGCCTGGCTCGCCGAGCGCCTGGGCCAACCCGATGTCCAGATCGTTGACGGCAGCTGGTGGATGCCCGCCGAGAACCGCTCGCCCCACGCCGAATTCCTGGACGCCCACATCCCGGGCGCGGTCTTCTTCGATATCGACGCCATCTCCGACCGCACGGTGGACCTGCCCCACATGCTGCCGACGCCGGAGGACTTTGCCGAGGCAGCCAGCCTCCTGGGGCTTCGCCGGGACGCGACCATCGTCGCCTACGACACTTTTGGCGTCCGCGCCGCGGCCCGAGTCTGGTGGACGCTGCGGGTAATGGGCTTCGAGCAGGTCTTCGTACTCGACGGCGGCTTCAAGGCCTGGCGCGCCGAGGACCACCCTGTCGCGTGCGGCGAGGCGCTGCCGACCCCTTCCATCGTCACGCCGGACTTCCACCCGGAGCTTGTCCGCAGCCTGGACGACGTCTGGGGGAGCATCCGCTCGAAGGCCGCCCAGATCGTCGACGCCCGAGGCGGACCACGCTTCCGCGCCGAGGTTCCGGAGCCGCGCGCTGGCCTGCGCTCCGGCCATATGCCGGGCGCCCTCAACGTGCCGTTCGACACCCTGCTCGACGCAGGCGGCCACATGAAACCCGCCGCCGAGATCGCCACCATCTTCCAGGCCGCAGGGGTCGACCTGGACCAGCCGATCGTCACCACATGCGGATCAGGCATCACCGCCTCAGTGCTCACCCTCGGCCTCGCCTGTCTCGGCCGCCAGGACGTGGCGGTCTATGACGGCTCCTGGACGGAATGGGGCGGCCGCGCCGACACCCCGGTCGTCGCTGGAGACTGATGCTGGAAATTCGTCTCGCGAACCCAGCCGACCTCGCCCGCCTGCCGGCTATCGAACTATCCGCGGCACAGGCGTTCCGCGGGACCGGCGTCCCGTCGTTCATCCTGCATGAAACGACTCGGGCCGACCTCTGGGCTCCGCTGCAGGCAGCCGGAACGCTCTGGGTTGTCGAAGGTGACGCCGGCGATCTGATCGCTTATCTGGCGGCGACCCGCGAGGGTGAACGTCTCCACATCCGCCAGTTCGACGTGATTCAACCGCTCCAGGGCCGCGGGATCGGGCGATGGCTGCTCCGTCACGTCACCGACTGGGCGCGCGCCGAAGGTCTCTCTGCGCTCAGCCTGACCACCTTCCGCGCGATCCCCTGGAACGGACCCTTCTATCGCTCGTGCGGATTCGTGGAGTGGACGGCCGGAGCGCCCGTGGACGTCGCGGCGGAACTGGCGAAGGAAGCCGCCAACGGCCTTGCGGACCGCTGCGCCATGCGGCTCACCCTCTAACGCAGAGGCGGCGCGTAGAGCAGGCCCGGCTTTGGCGCGGACCACAGGGCGTTCAACCCACGATCCAGTTTGAGCGGGGACTCTTCGCCGACGTCGCGGCGGAAGATCTCGTGATAGGCGCCGACCTGGCGGATCACCTGAAAGGCCCAGTCCGGCTTCAGTCCCAGCATGGCGCCATAGCCACCTTCAAGGCCCAGCAGGCGGCGGGTCTGGGGGTCTGACGCCGTCTCGCGAGCCTGTTCGACGGTCTTGGAGGTAAGCCCCAGTTCCTCGCCCAAGATCGTGGCGTAGATGGTCCAGCGCACGATGTCGGCCCAGGCAGCATCGTTCTGGCGCACGACCGGCCCAAGCGGCTCCTTGGAAATCACGTCAGGCAGAATCACGTGGGCGCCCGGATTGTTCAGAACCGAGCGGGAACCCGCCAGGGCCGAGATATCGGCGGTGAACACGTCGCAGCCGTCGTTTTCATAGAGGCGCCTGGCCTCCGCCTCCGACGCGGCCACGACGGGCTTGTAGCTGATGCCGCGGGCGCCGAACCAGTCGGCGAGATTGCCTTCGCTCGCGGTGCCCGACTGCACGCAGATGCGGGCGCCGGAAAGCTCCTCAGCGCTCTGCAGACCCAGCGCCTTGGGCGCCAGGAAGCCCTGACCGTCGTAGTAGGTGACCGCAGCGAAATCGAGCCCGAGGCCCGCATCGCGCGCAAGGGTCCAGGAGGTGTTGCGCGACAGGATGTCGATCTGACCTTTCTGCAGGGCGATGAAGCGGTCCTGGGCGGTGATCGCGGTAAAGCGCACCATGCCGGCGTCGCCCAGCACGGCGGCGGCGACGGCCCGGCAAACGTCCACGTCAAAGCCGCGCCAGACGCCGCGCACATCCGGAAAGGCAAAGCCCGGCAGGCCGGGATGCACGCCACAGGCCACGTAGCCACGCTTTCGCACCGCCTCCAGCGTGGGGCTGGCCGTGGCCTTGAAGGTCAGCGTCGCCGGCGCGGAGGCCGTGCTGACCGGCGCCGGCACGGGCGGGGGTTTGGACCCGCTGTCGCAGGCGCCGAGGCTCAGGGCCAGCATCGCCATCGCCGCGAAGCGTTTCATTCCGGTTCCTTTGGGGCGGGGTTCTTGAAACGGGGTGACTCAGGCGCTCTAAGTGCGCCCGGGCACCATCGCCCGGCAGCGCAGGCCCCTGCAACCCGCATGGACGACGAAACCCGCCTGATCCGCGCCGGGGCCTATCCGGCCAAGCTCGCCAAGACCGTGGGGCCGCCGATCCAGAAGGGCTCAACGGTGCTGCTGCCCAACGCCGCCAGCCTCTACGACGACGACAGCCAGCTGACCTACGGCCGCCAGGGTCTGGCCGCCCAGTTCGCCCTGCAGGATGCGCTGGCCCAGATGGAAGGCGCGAAGGGCGTCACCCTCTATCCCTCGGGCCTGGCCGCCCTGTCCGGCGCGTTGCTGGCCGTGCTCAAGGCCGGGGACGACGTGATGGTCACCGACGCCGTCTACAAGCCCAGCCGACGGTTCTGCGACCAGATGCTGAAGCGTTTCGGGATCACGGTACGCTACTTCGATCCCCGGGCCCGCGCCGAAGACCTGATGGCCCAGGCCACCGCCGCCACGCGGCTGATCCTAATGGAATCGCCGGGGTCGCTGACCTTCGAGATGCAGGACATGGCCCGGATCGCCGAACAGGCTAGGGTCCGTGGCATCCTCACCGCCGCCGACAACACCTGGGGCGCGGGCTATCTCTACAAACCGCTGGCGCATGGTGTCGACATCTCGATCCAGGCCCTGACCAAATACGTCGGAGGCCACTCCGACATCTTCATGGGCTCCGCCGCCGTCAGCGACCCCAGGCTGGTCCGCGCACTTGAGGCGGGCGTGTTGCACCTCGGATGGGCCGTGACCGGCGAGGACGCCTACCAGATGCTCCGGGGCCTCAGGACCCTGCCAGTGCGCCTGGCCAAACAGGGCGAGAGCGGGATCGCCATTGCGGGCTGGTTGCGCGACCAGCCGGAAGTCGCCGGCCTCTACCACCCTGCGCTGTCGGGCTGCCAGGACCACGGGCTCTGGGCGCGGGACTACAGTGGCGCCTGCGGCCTCTTCGCCTTCGCGCTGAAGCCGGGTCCCGAGATCGCGGTGAATGCCTTCCTCGATGAACTGAAGCTGTTCGGCCTCGGCTTCTCCTGGGGCGGCTTCGAGAGCCTGGCCGTTTCCTGCGACCCGCAACTGGCCGCCCGAAAGGCCCGCCGCACCTATGCTGGACCGCTGATCCGCCTGCACATTGGCCTGGAGAACCCCGAGGACCTGATCGCCGACCTGAAGGGCGCGCTGGCGGTCTACGCCAAACACCTGGGCTAGGCCGTTCGGGCGTCGGGCGCTACAGGAGGCCATCGCCGCGCCCTGCGGCTTGACCGGAGCATTCCCATCGACGCCTGGCTCGACGACTTCATGGCCGCCGAAGCCCTGCCGGAAAGCTTCCGACGGACCGTCGAGGTGGTGTGCGAACCGCTGGCCGCGCGGTCGATCCGCATGCGGCAGGTCAAGAAGCGCACCGCCATCATCGGCCTCTGCGGGGCCCAAGGGTCTGGCAAGAGCACCATCGTGAACGTCACGAAGCAGCTGCTGGAGACGCGCGGCTATTCGACGGTCGCCCTGTCGCTCGACGACTTCTACCTGACCCGCGAGGCCCGCCAGCGGCTGGCGCGGGAGGTGCATCCCCTG
>JBBREC010000155.1:0-8159 GCA_038203295.1 Caulobacterales bacterium | reverse complement strand
CGTAGATGTAGAGGTCGGAGACCTCGGAGATATCCACGCCGGCCTTCTTGGCCAGCTGGGCGCGGCCGCGGTTCTCGTCAAGACGCACCATGGCGGTGAAGCGGTCCTTCGGAAGCCGCTTGGCCTGGCTGGCCGCGATCATGACGTTGGTGTTGCAGGGGTTGCCCACCACCGCGATGCGGGCGTCTTCAGCGGCGACCTTGTCGATCGACTGGCCCTGGGCGATGAAGATCTTGCCGTTGTCTTTCAGGAGATCAGCGCGCTCCATGCCGGGACCGCGGGGTTTGGAGCCCACCAGCAGGCACCAATTGGCGTCCTTGAAGGCCACATCGGCGTCGCCGGTCAGGACCATGTCGCGCACCAGCGGGAATGCGCAGTCGTCAATTTCCATAGCCACGCCCTTGAGCGCCTTCTGCGGACCTTCGACGGGAATTTCGAGCAGTTGCATTATCAGCGGCTGGTCCTTGCCGAACATCTCACCGGACGCGATGCGGAACAGGAGCGCATAGCCGATGTTGCCGGCGGCGCCGGTGACGGCGACTCGGATCGGGGACTTGCTCATGAGGCGGCTCCAGGTGCGGGTTCGAAAGGCCGCCGTGCGCGGCTGGCGGCTGCGTAGCGCAAGTGATGGCCCTGCGGCAATCCTCAGGCATGGCGAAAGAGGCGTGGCGCGCGATGGCGGCGCGTGGTCAAGCTAACCTATGTTTCAGCTGGATGGCGCCTTTCCGCGGACCTCCCACGACGTGGGCGAGCTGGCGTTGAGCCACGTTCGCCTCTCGGCGGACGCCCGTTTCGCCTGGATCGTGCTGATCCCGCGGGTTGGCCATGCTCACGAGCTTGAGGACTTGGCGCCGGGCGAGCGCGACGTCCTGCTGGAAGAAATCCTCCGGGCCGGCGAGGTCGTCCGCGCCGTCGGGCTGGCGCTGGGACGTCCCGTGGAAAAGCTGAACGTCGGCCAGCTCGGCAACGTTACGCGACAACTGCACGTCCATGTGGTCGGTCGGCGTGCCGACGACGCGGCCTGGCCCGGACCGGTTTGGGGTCACGGCGCGCCGGAAGCCTATTCCGCCGGCGAACTGGCCACGGCGCTGGCGACCGCGCGTCGCGCGCTCGGCCTCTAGCGGGGCGGGCGGCGCAGGACGATTGGACGGCTTGCGCCGTCTTCGATGAGTTCCCCCGACCAGCTTCCATCCGCCGCGCCGTGAAGTACGGCCGTCACCGCATCCGCGCCTTGGACCGTGAAGCGCAGGGTCAGATCCTGGCCGTTGCGCTGGATGTCGTCCACCAATCCCGAGGCGCCGAGCGCGCCCTTGCGCCGCAGGTCGCGCCAGGCGCCTTCCAGCCGGTCGGCGCGATCGACGAGCTGCAAGGCGTAGAGATCGCCGGCGTCGCGGGCCGCGAGGGTCCAGCCGCCGTCCAGCGGACCCTGAAACCCCTGCGCCGAGGCGAATGAAGATTTCAGGCGCGCATCATAGGCAATGTCATTCACCCCGGGCGGGGCGTCCGGGCTCTTGCCGGTCTCCTCGATGCGCACCGGCTCGGCCAGCTGCGGGCGCTGCGGCGCGTAGGGGATTGGCGCGCCGGGCAGGCTGACCGCGGGGCGCGTCGGCGCGGGATAGGGGGGCAACGGCAGAGGCTTCTCGGCGGCCTCGTCCGGATCTTCGGGCTCCTCGTCGCGGTGATCCAGCAAGGCGCCGATGGGATCGGTTGGCTGGGCGCGGACCGGCGCGGCGGCCAGCAGCAGGAAGAGCGGGATCAGCGCCAGCCGCATATTGCTCAGCCCTCGCGCGCGACGATGGCTTCGGCGACCGCGATCAGCCGTTGCGCCTGGGCAAGATGCAGCCGCTCGACCATGCGTCCCCCGATCTTCAAGACACCCTTGCCCGAACTCTCCGGCAAATCGAAGGCCGCCGCCACGGTCCGCGCCCAGGCGACCGCGTCGGGGGCCGGCGAGAAGGCCTGGTTGGCGGCGTCGATATGGCTGGGATGAATGATGGTCTTGCCGTCGAACCCGAAGTCGGACCCTTGCGCGCACTCCTGGGCCAGGCCCTCCAGATCGGTGATGTCGTTCCAGACGCCGTCGAGGATCGCCAGGCTGTGGGCGCGGGCCGCCATGACGCTGAGCGCCAGGGCCGGCTGCAGGGGCGCGCGTTCCGGGCCCGGGCTGCAGCGCATCTCCTTGATAAGGTCGTTGACCCCGATCACCCAGACCTCGACGCCGTTGGCGGCCGAGGCCGCGCCCAGCGCGTCGAGCGTGAAGACCGCCGCGCAGGTC
Source organism: Caulobacterales bacterium (assembly GCA_038203295.1). Taxonomy (GTDB): domain Bacteria; phylum Pseudomonadota; class Alphaproteobacteria; order Caulobacterales; family Caulobacteraceae; genus Phenylobacterium. Next base: position 5,884 of record JBBREC010000155.1, on the reverse strand, counting down.
TCGATCATCGCCCATAGCCGGGTTCCGGCGCCGGCGTAGGGCGCGAAGTCGGCGGGCGTGCTGACCTTGGGGATCAGCAGGGCGTCGGGACGGACCGCGGAGACAGCCGCCAGGTCCTCGGCGCCCCAGGGCGTGTCGAGGCCGTTCACCCGGATCACCAGCTCACGCCCGCCGAAGCCGCCGGCCTTGGCCGCCGAGACGGCCAACATACGCGCCTCGTCCTTGGCGTCGGGTGCGACGGCGTCCTCCAGGTCAAGGATCACCGCGTCGCAGGGCAGGCTTCGGGCTTTCTCGATCGCCCGCGCGTTGGACGCCGGCAGATAAAGCGCGCTTCGGCGCGGGCGGACGGCGGGAATTGGCACGATTTCGCGCTCCTCGCGCATGGCTATCACGCAGTCTTAGCGTCTAGGATGGCGCCATGACCACACGCTACGATCCGGGAGCCAGGAACGTGCTGGGCGGCGAGCTGAAGCCCTGCTCGGTCGATCCTGTCACTGGCTTCTTCCGCAACGGCTGCTGCGAGACCAGCCACGAGGACCTTGGCCTGCACACCGTCTGCGCGGTGATGACGGCGGAGTTCCTGATCTTCAGCCGCGCGGCGGGCAACGACCTGTCTACCCCCGTGCCGGAAAGCGCCTTCCCGGGCCTGAAACCCGGCGACCACTGGTGCCTCTGCGCACCGCGCTGGAAAGAGGCGCTCGACGCCGGCGCGGCGCCCCAGGTCGTGCTGGAAGCCACCCACGAAGAGACGCTCGCTATCGTGACGCTCGGCACGCTGAAGGACCACGCGGTCGACGCTTAGGAAAGCGGGTACTCCGCCTCGAGGCGGTAGTGGGCCCGCTCGGATCCCAGGAAGCTGGAATAGAGGCCGAAGCGGTCGATGCGGATCGGCGGTGATTTCAGCAGATTGTGGGCCTGCACCCATGCCCCGACTTCGGCTGGATCGGCGTGGCGCAGATAGGCCATCGTCACGTGCGGGCGGTAGAGCCGGGTCTCGGCTTTGAGGCCCACGCGCCGGGCGGCGCTCTCGCAGGCCTTGGCAAGTCGGCGCAGCTCGGGATTGTCGGCCACCCCAGCCCAGATCGTGTGGATGTCGGCGCCCTCGCCGAACGCGCCAGCGCCGGCCAGTTCCAGATCGAACGCCGCTGGGCGGACGCCGGCCAACTCCAGATCGAGGTCGCGGGCCACGTCCTCCCGGATCTCACCGAAGAACCTGAGCGTCACATGCAGGGCGTCCAGAGGCCGCCAGCGCGCGCCCTCCACGCCGGTCTGCCGCCGCTGCAGAGCGGCGGCGACCTCGTCGGGCAAGGTGATGGCTGCGAAGAGGCGGATCATGCCTGCAATTATCGCGGGTTTTCCCGCTGCGTCACGGGTGTCCGACGCTTAACAACCCCTTGACCAGTAAGGCCTTGCGTCCGCCCTGGCGCGACACGATATTTGGGAGTGCGTCCAACCGGGACGCTTCAACAAGGGCTTTGCTCACATGAGCGACTTCAACGGCGGCTTTGCGCGTTCGATCCCCGCGGATCGCGCCGACATGTCTGTCGACGCCGGCCTCCGCAGCTTCATGCTCGGAGTCTACAACAAGGTGGCGCTGGGACTTCTGCTCTCCGCCGCCCTGGCGTTCGTCACGGGCCAGTTCGCGCCCGTCCAGGCGCTGCTCTACAGGGTCACGGCCGAAGGCCGGCTCGCCGGCCTGCTTCCGCTGGGCTACGTCATCGCCTTCGCTCCGCTGGTGGTGATGCTGTTCAGCATGGCGGCGATCCGAAACGCTTCTCCGCGGTCCTCCGGCATCCTTTACTGGACCATCGTCAGCCTCATCGGCGCCTCGCTGGGCGTGCTGACCCTGGTCTACACCGGCGCCTCGATCGCCTCGACCTTCCTGATCACCGCGACCGCGTTCGGGGGCCTCAGCCTCTTCGGCTACGCGACCAAGCGCGATCTGACCGGTTTCGGGAGCTTCCTGATGATCGGCCTGATCGGCCTGGTGCTTGCCTCGGTGGTGAATATGTTCCTGCACTCCGGCCCGATGAACTTCCTTATCAGCGTCGTGGGCGTGTTCATTTTCGCCGGCCTGATCGCCTATGACACCCAGCGCCTGAAGATGACCTACTACCAGTTGGGCGGCGACAAGGCCGCCATGGGCGTGGCGACCAACTACGGCGCGCTCAGCCTCTACATCAACTTCATCAACCTCTTCCAGATGCTGCTCAGCCTGTTCGGCAACCGCCGCTAGGCGCCTGCGCACATCGACGGGACCGGGCCCCGGAGGGAAACCTCCGGGGCTTTTCTTTTGCCTAGTCGACGACCTTGAAGCGGCCGCGATCGAAGAAGCGCAGGATCTGTTCCAGCTCGTGGCCGCGCTTCAGCACCATCTCGCCCTGGCCCAGGATCGCCCAGGCACCCTGTCGGCGTGCAAGGGCCGGGCGCTTCTCGATGCGGTAAATCGGCGCTTCCGAAGCGCGCTTGTAGACCGAAAACACAGCCGACTCGCTTAGCCCGTCGATAGCGTAGTCGCGCCACTCGCCGGCGGAGACCATCCGGCCATAGAGGGAAAGCAGCCGCATGAGCTCAGGCCGCTCGAAAAAGACACGCGCCTGGCGCGGCGACGCGTAGGACGGGTCGAAAGCCATTGCATCGAGCCTAAACCGAATCCGCCAGCCATGACCAGCGCCGCGAAATCACCTTATTCTGGTCCTTTGAGCGCCGGATACCGCCCCCACCTTGGCATTGTCGGTTGGTCAGAGACGGCGGTCCCGGAACCTGAACAGCCCCCCCAGCCCCCCTGGATCGGCGGACTGGCCAGCCGACATCTACATCTCTTCCCCAAGATGCGAGCCCGCGCGGATTTCTCCAGCCCGCGCGGGTCTTCGCATGCGTGCGGGGAATCCGGCGCGGGGCAGGCCGACGCCCCCTCAGTTTTTGAACTGACCCCCTCAATCCGTCAGCTCTTGGGCTGACCCACTCCAAGGATGCGGCCACCGCGGCCGGCCTGCAGGACGATCACCGTCCTCAGCCCGTCGTCAGACGCTGCCGACAGGCGAAAGGCTACGGGCCGGCCGCGCCAGGCGCCCAGGCGCTTCACCTCGCGGACCACATTGCGGTGCGTGATGGTCTGGCCCTTATTGTCACCGCTCTTCACGGTGACGTCCTGTTCGCGCGGGTCATAGCGGACCAGCCAGACCTCTCCGCCGCCCCTTGGCGCCCGGCCGGAGCCGACGTCGACGCGTCGCGGCCCGACGAAGCGGATCTCGGGCGGATCGCGCGGGCTGCGCTCAGCCTCACGCAGCAGCTTCTCGACACGGTCGCTCTTGAGACCCGCGGCCTCGGCCCGGCCGTCAACCACCACCTGGGGCGTATAGGGCTCGCGCAGCGACAGGCGGGCCACATAGGCCTTCTGGCGCTCGGCGAAGGCGGGCTGGGCGAAGGTGTCCTTCCAGCCCAGATAGTCCCAGTCGTCGACGGAGAAGGTGAGTGCGAGCACGTCGCGGCGCTCGGCCAGTTTGGCGACGTAAGCATTGGCCTCCCCACAGGAGGTGCAGCCCTGAGCGGTATAGAGCTCGACCACCACGGGGGGTTTGGCCACGGCTGGCCTGGCCGCGGCCGCAGGCGGCAGGGCGAACACGATCAGGCTGAAAAGCGCGGCTTTCCGCATTGCGGGCGACTTAAGCGGAGTTCGGCGGCCTGTAAATTACAACAAGGCGTGAGCCGTGGCCGTTGGGTCAGGCCCCAGAGCCTTTCCGCGAACAGGCTCGAGTCCAAAAACCTTGAGTGTGACGGCCGCCGAAGCCGCGGACACTTTCGGCTGTCACGCTCTGGCGGCCGCCAGGATCGGGCCGCCGTCGCGGGTTTGTACGATGACGACGCTCTGTAGGCCGTCCTGCGCCACCGGATAGCGGAAGCTGGCGGCGGCCCCGTCCCACTTGCCCAGGCGCGTCAGTGAGCGGACCACATTGCGGATCGGCAGAGTCTTGCCGGTGTTCTCACCCGCCCTCACCGGCACGCGCACCGTGCGCGGATCGTAGCGCACCAGCCAGACATCGGCCCCGCCGCGCGGCGCGACGCCGGCCGCGACATCAGCGGAATCGAGATCGGCCGTGATCGAGGTTGCCGCCGGCCCACGGGCCCTGGCGATCAGGCCCTCGATGATGCTTTTGGAATTGCCGACTGAGTCGGCCCTGCCGCCGGCGATCACCTCGGGGGTATAGGGGGCGTGACCCAGGCGCTGGGCATAGTCCTGCTGGCGCGCGGTAAATTCGCGGCGCGCAAACGTGTCCTTCCAGCCGAGGCTGTCCCAGTAGGTGACCCCGAAGGAAAGCGCGATCACGTCGGGCCTGTCGGCGACCTGGGCCAGGGCCACGTCGGCGGGTGGGCAGGATGAGCAGCCCTGGCTGGTGAACAGCTCCACCACCACCGGCTGGGCCGGCGGGGCGGACGAAGCCGAGCCAGCGCCAAGGAGGGCGGCCGCTGCAGCGAGGATCAGGCAGGTCTTGCGCATCATGACCACCATTCGGCGCGCGGCTCCGATTGGTTACGCGGACTGGCGAGCCTGGCGCTCCATCCGCGCGCTGTCGCGCACGGATGGATGCCCAAGGGTCTAGGCGGGTTCGCGCGCGAGGTTGCGCAGGACGTAATTCAGGATGCCGCCGTTCTTGAAGTACTCGAGTTCGGTCGGGGTATCGATACGGCAGCGGACCGGGAAGCGGGCAATGCGGCCGTCCGAGGGACGGTACATCTCCACGATCAGCTGCTTGCGGGGCGCGAGTTCCGTCAGGCCGCGAATGGTGACGATCTCCTCGCCGGTCAGGCCCAGCTTGTGCCAGCCTTCCTGCAGGAACTGCAGCGGCAGCACGCCCATGCCCACCAGATTCGAGCGATGGATGCGCTCGAAGCTCTCGGCGATTACCGCTTAAACGCCCAGCAGCAGCGTGCCTTTGGCGGCCCAGTCACGCGAAGATCCGGTGCCGTATTCTTTGCCGGCGATCACAAATAGCGGCGTGCCTTCCTTCTGGTAACGAACCGAAGCGTCGTAGATCGACATTTGCTCGCCCGACGGCACGTGCCGCGTCCAGCCACCTTCGGTTCCCGGAGCCATTTGATTCCGCAAACGAATGTTGGCAAACGTTCCACGTACCATTACTTCATGATTCCCGCGCCGCGCGCCGTAGGAATTGAAGTCGCCTGGCTTGACACTCACCGACATAAAATACTGCGCCGCGGAGCTGTCCTTGGCAATATTGCCGGCCGGCGAAATGTGATCCGTGGTAACAGAATCGCCCAGCATCGCCAATGCACGGAGCCCACGCAAATCTTTGACGAAAGTCTTCGGATCGACCATCGCGTCGAAATAGGGGGCGCGCTTGATATACGTGGAGGCGTCATCCCAAACGTATAGATCGCCCGCTGGAACTTTCATCCCGCGCCAGGCCGCGTCACCCTCGAATACTTCCGCATATTGTTTCGCGAACATCTCGCGGTGAACGCTCTTCTTCACCGCCAATTGCACCTCCTGATTGGAAGGCCAGATGTCGCGGAGAAAAACATGTTGGCCCGTGGGGTCCTGACCGAGGGGCTCGTGAGTGAGGTCTATGTCGACACGGCCCGCAATGGCATAGGCGACAACCAGCGGCGGCGAGGCGAGATAGTTGGCCTTTACTAATGGATTCACGCGGCCCTCGAAGTTGCGGTTGCCGGAGAGCACGGCGGCGACGGTTAGCTGTTCTTTGGTCACGCAGGCGGCGACTTCTTCCGGCAGCGGACCGCTGTTGCCAATACACGTGGTGCAGCCGTATCCGACTAGATTGAACTTTAGTGCTTCGAGCGCAGGCAACAGCCCGGCCTCGCTCAAATAATCCATGACGACTTTGGAACCGGGGGCAAGACT
>JBBREC010000154.1:0-8161 GCA_038203295.1 Caulobacterales bacterium | reverse complement strand
CACGTCCGGCGGCGGCAACGGCAACTCCGGCGGCAACGGCAATGGCAATGGCGCGGTTGGCGCGGTGACCGGAGGCGCCACGTCCGGCGGCGGCAACGGCAACGGCACCTCCGGCGGCAATGGCCACTCCGCCGGCACCGGCACTGGCCAGGGCGCGGTTGCCGCAGTGCCCGGGGGCGACACGTCCGGCGGCGGCAACGGCAACGGCAACTCCGGCGGCAAGCCGCCTAAGTCCGGGCATTGAGTGTCGCAGCCAACATCGCGCAGCGCCTGAGCCGCGCCCATTGGGCGCTTCGGACCGCTGGGCCGGGGGGTCCCCTCACCACGGTGGCGACGTTATTCGGCATCTTCGCGACCGTCGTAACGCTGCAGATGACAGGCGCCCTGAGACCGGTCAATGACGCCATGGCCGGCCTGGGGTTTGAGCTAGTCCAACGTCCAGCTAGCCAGACGCTCACTGTGGTCGAGATTGACGCGGCGAGCGTGCGCGCCGCGGGTCAGTGGCCGTGGGATCGGGAACGATACGCCCATGCCATCCGCAACCTTCAGAACGCCGGCGCCGAGGTCGTGGCTTTCGATGTCGACTTCAGCGCCGCCTCGAACGCTACGTCCGATGGGACCCTGCGGGCGGCCATCGAACGTCGCCCAGGGAGCGTGGTGCTGCCCACTTTTGTCCAGAGCGCCTCGGATGCGGCACGCGACGGCGTCATCGAGAATTCCCCACTCAAGAGTTTGGCCGATCAGGCGCTACTGGCCAGCGTAAACGTTCCCGTCGACGACGATGGCCGCGTGCGACGCTACCAGTACGGCTTTGGCGAAGGGAACAGCCACCGGGCTTCGATCGGCGCCCTGCTGGCAAACGGGGCCCCTGGCCGGACCGGAAGCTTCCTGGTCGACTACGGCATCCGCGCCGAGACGGTGCCGCACCTCAGCTTCCAGGACGTATACGCCGGACGCTTCAATCCTGCGCAGGTGCGGGGCCACAAAGTGCTCGTCGGCGCCACAGCCCTGGAACTCGGCGACGAGTTCGCCACCCCGCTGCGTGGCACACTGAACGGTGTTTATCTTCACGCCCTGGCCTATGAAAGCTTGCGGGCCCGACGTGATCTTCATCTGGTCAATCCGCTGATCCTGATGGGCCTCGGCGTTTGGGTCGCCTGGTGGCTCCGGGCGCGCGCCACCACGGACCTGTCCAGCCCCCTGCGCCGGCATCTCACGGTCGCCGCTTTCGCCATCCTGGGGCCGGTGGTGCTGCACGCGTTGGCGCCGGTGGTGGTCGAGACCGCCCCGATCCTGGGCATCCAACTCCTCTGCCTCGTCTGGACCCTGCGGATGGAGCTCCGCCGCCGGGCCGAGGCGATCGTGCGCGAACGCGAGGCGGGGCTTCTCCACCTGGCCCTCCACGACCCTGAGTCCGAGCTGCCCAACCGTCGCGCCCTCCTGAAGGATACCGCCGCCCGCGCCCTCGCTGCCCCTAACCGACCGCTGGCCATGGTTGCGGTCGGCATCGATCGCTTCGCCGCTCTACGCGGCGCGATCGGCTATCATCGCTTCCACGAAGTGGTCCGCCAGGTCTCCGCGCGTATCCGCGAGACGAGCGGCGAGCCCCTGGTGACACATCTCTCCACCTCGGTGATCGGCGTCACCCTCTCCGCCGCCACAACCGTGGGCCTAATGGCCAAGGTCCGCGAGATCGAGGCGCTCGACCCCTGGCTCTCCATCGAGGGGCTCTCGGTCGACGCGTTCGTTCGCATCGGCGTAGCATACCGCGCCGGCGCCGATGACACGGCCGAGGTCCTGCTGGAGAACGCCAGCATCGCGCTCGACCGGGCCCGCGAGATGGACCGCCGCGTCGTCAGCTTCGACGCCGGCGCTTTCGCCGACCCTTCGCTCAACATCGCCCTGATGAGCGACATGTTGCGCGGGCTCGAGTCCGGTGAGCTCGAAATGCACTATCAGCCCAAGATCGCTGCGGCCTCTGGCGCCATCGTCGGCGCCGAGGCCCTGGTGCGCTGGGCGCACCCCACCCGCGGCCAGATCTCGCCCGACAACTTCATCGCCACTGCGGAGGAGACGGGCATGATCCGCGCCCTCACAGAATGGAGTGTTGGCGAGGTGGTCGCCGCACTGAAGCTGCTGCGCGCAGCGGGCCACGACCTGACTTTGGCCGTCAACATCTCCGCCGGCCTGCTGGCGGACCGCGACTTCCGTGCGAAGTTGCTGGCTCTGTCGGCCGGCTGCGAGGGCGGGCTTTGCCTCGAGGTCACTGAATCCGCGATTATCCGCAACCCCGACGAGGCTATGGCGGCAATCGCCCACTATCGCGCCGCCGGCCTGAAGATCTCGATCGACGACTACGGCTCGGGGCTATCTTCCCTCGCCTACTTAAAGATGATCCACGCCGACGAACTAAAGATCGACAAGTCGTTGGTGGCATGCGTGCATGAAAGTGCGCGCGACCAGGTGATCCTGAAATCCGCCATCGACCTGTCCCATAGTCTCGGCATGTCGGTTGTGGCGGAGGGAGTGGAAACCGATGAGGTCCTGGCAGCAGTCCGCGACCTCGGCTGCGATGTCGCTCAAGGCTGGCTGATCTCCAAGGCCCTACCGTTCCCGGACTTCCTCGCCTTGGTTCGCCGTGGGACGTCGCCGCAAGCGAACCGAACCTCTGTTCCTTGCGTCCACAACCTCGAGGTGAGGTGGGAGACGAAACGAACAAACAGCAGGTCCGGCTGAGGCCCCAAGACGGAAACTGTAAGGAAGATGGGGCCAGCTCGCGCTACGCCAGACAACCCGAAACCGACCTTTGGCAGGTCCATTTTCTGGTGATCTCGGGACTACTCATTCTAGCAGTCTGCAGCCATCTGGATCCCCGCTTTCGCGGGGATGAGAGGTGATTGGTTTAAGCCGCCTGTCCCAGGCTCAGGAACTCGTAGCGGGCCAGGTGGTGGTCGGTGGAGCCGAAGGCGCTCTCGATCATCGTGGCGCGCTTGAAGTAGTGGCCGATGGCCATCTCGTCGGTCATGCCCATGCCGCCGTGCAGCTGGATGGCGTTCTGGCCGACGAATTTGCAGGCCTTGCCGATCTGTACCTTGGCGGCGGCCGCGGCCTTGGAGCTCTCCGCATCGGTCAGCTTGATCGTGGCCATGTAGGTCATCGAGATCGACTGCTCGACCTGGATGAACATGTCGACCATGCGGTGCTGCAGCACCTGGAACGAGGAGATCGGCTGGCCGAACTGCTTGCGCTGCTTGGTGTACTCCAGCGTGCCCTCGTGCAGCTTGCGCAGCACGCCGCAGGCCTCGGCGCAGGTCGCGGCGATGGCCTCGTCGACCACTTTTTCGATCAGCGGCATGGCCTGGCCTTCCGGCCCGACAAGGGCGTCGGCCCCGACGCTGACGTTCTCCAGATAGACCTCCGAGGCGCGGAAGCCGTCGACGGTGGGATAGTCGCGGGTCGTCACGCCGGCCGCCGCCTTCGGCACAATAAACACCGACACGCCGTGCGCGTCGCGCTGGCCGCCCGAGGTGCGGGCGGTGACGATCAGATGGGTGGCGTAGGGCGCGCCGATGACCACCGCCTTGTGGCCGTTCAGCACGTAGCCCGCGCCGTCCTTCTTCGCCGTGGTCTTCAGGTCGGCGAGGTTATAGCGGCCCTGCGGCTCGGCATAGGCGAAGGCGAAGATCGCCTCGCCGGCGATGATCTGGCCGATCAGTTCGGAGGCCTTGGCGTAGCCGGAATGCTTCAGGAAGCCGCCGGCGATGACCACGGTGCCGAGGTAGGGCTCGACGACCAGCGCCTTACCCATCTCTTCCATGACGATCATGTTCTCGACCGGGCCGCCGCCCAGTCCACCCAGCTCTTCCGAAAACGGCGCGCCCAGGATGCCGAGCTCTTCGGCAAAGGCCTTCCAGATCGCTGGGCTCCAGCCCGGTTCCTTGGCGAGCGCTGAGTGGCGCTGGTCGAAGGAATAATGATCCGCCAGATAGCTGGCGACCGTGTCGCGCAGCATCGACTGTTCTTCGGTGAAGCTGAAATCCATCGTCGTTTCCTGGCCGTCCCTAGTCGGTGGTGTGGAAGGTGAGACGGTACGGCTCTGCGGCCTCGCCGTCTTCGCTCTTGAAGTTCTTGTACCGCTCGGTGTTCAGCCACACCACATAGCTGCGGTTGGGTTCCAGCCGGATCGGCAGGATGACGGTGATGTGGTCGGGCGACAGGCTGGCCGGCCCGATCACCTCGGGAAAGGCCTTCTCGCCGCCGGTGGCGAAGGACCAGCCCTCGGCCATACGGTGGTCATAGCTGACCTTCAGCTCGGCGATCGAGGGCGGCACGCGGGCGCCGTCGTGCGGATAGGTGGCCACGACTTTCGGCGCGCTGGGCGCCGGGCCGGAACTCTGCGCTTGCGCGGCCCCGGCAAAGGCCAGCGCCGCGATGGCGATCAGGCCCGTCAGCCGCATCAGAGACCCAGCACCATCTTGGCGATGATGTTGCGCTGGATCTCGTTGGACCCGCCGTAGATCGACGTCTTGCGGCCGTTGAACATGTCGCCCGCCACGTCGACCGCATAGTCCGGGCCGATCTGAGCGTTGTGGCCAAGGCCGTGCAGGAACGGCGCGCCGTAGTGGCCCGCGGCTTCCAGCGCGAGCTCCTGCAGGCGCTGCTGGATCTCGGTCCCCTTGATCTTCAGGATCGAGCTTTCAGGGCCGGGACCCTTGCCGCTGCTCTCGCCCGCCAGGGTGCGGAGTTCGGTGAACTCCAGCGCCGTCAGGTCGATCTCCAGCTCGGCGACCTTGCGCCTGAAGAAGGCGTCGGAGAGCAGGCTGCCGCCGGCGTCGGACATCTCCGTCGTCGCCATCTGCCGCAGCTTCTCGAGGCCGCGCTTGGACCGCGCCACCCCGGCGATGCCGGACCGTTCATGCGCCAGCAGCGCCTTGGCCAGCGTCCAGCCCTGGTTCTCATGGAAGACACGGTTCTCAACCGGCACCTTCACGTTCTCCAGGAAGACGTCGTTCACCTCGTGCCCGCCCTCCAGAGTGATGATCGGGCGCACGGTGATGCCCGGCGTCTTCATGTCGATCAGCAGGAAGGAGATCCCGGCCTGCGGCTTGGAATCAGGGTCGGTACGGACCAGGAAGAAGCCCCAGTCGGCGTGCTGGCCCAGCGTCGTCCACGTCTTCTGGCCATTCACCAGGTAGTACTCTTTGCCGTCGTCGCCGGTGATCCGCTCGGCCTTGGTCCGCAGGCTGGCGAGGTCGGAGCCCGCGCCCGGCTCGGAGTAGCCCTGGCACCACCAGACGTCGCCGTTGTAGATGCCCGGCAGGAACTGCTCTTTCTGCTCCTGGCTGCCGAAGGTGTAGAGCACCGGCGCCAGCATCGAGACGCCGAACGGCAGCGGCGGCAGCGTCTCGGCGCGCGCGGATTCCTCGGACCAGATGTACTTCTGCGTCGGCGTCCAGTCGGTGCCGCCAAATTCCTTCGGCCACGACGGCGCGACCCAGCCCTTCTTCGCCAGCACCTTGTGCCAGGCGAGGTACTGTTCCCGGGTCAGGGTCTGGCCGGCGTCCTGCGCCGCGCGCAGGTCGGCCGGGTAGTTGTCCTTGATGAAGGCCCGGACTTCCGCGCGGAAGGCATTCTCTTCTGGAGAGAAGTCGAGGTTCATGGCGCGCTCCCTGGGCCGGTTCGTTTACGCCGTATCGGGCGTTGGCCAGACCATAGCGGCGCGCGCCTGGAATGGGAAGATGACGTTTACGTAAGCGGAACCCTCACCGAGCACTAAGTGACTTGAACCTCCCGGGGGCGCCAACCGTTGGCTGCCTTGCCTTCGCCTTGGAAAGGCGGCAACCCGCACGCCATGCCCCGTATCGTCACCTACAACGTCCATCGCTGCGTCGGGAACGACCGGCGGCTGGATGTGAACCGCATCGCCGACGTCCTGGCGAAGCTGGAGCCCGACATCGTGGCGCTGCAGGAGCTGGACGTCGGCCGGGCGCGCACGAATGGCGCGGACCAGGCCCATGAGATCGCCGAGCGGCTGAAGATGACCAGCCACTTCCACCCCGCGATGAAGGTCGAGGAAGAGCTCTACGGCGACGCCATCCTGACCGCCCTGCCCGAGCGTCTGATCCAGGCCGGCCCCCTGCCCGGCTATTCGCGAATGCAGATGCTGGAGCCGCGGGGCGCGCTGTGGATCGAGGCCGACATCGACGGCCGCCCGGTGCAGGTGATCAACACCCACTTGGGGCTGGTGCCGAAGGAGCAGCAGTTGCAGGCCGAGCATCTGGCCGGGCCGGCCTGGCTGGCGCACCCCAGGTTCACGGGGCCGCGCATCCTGCTGGGCGACTTCAACGCCACGGCCAGCTCGGTGGTCTATCGCACCCTCACCGCGCGGCTGGAGGCGGCCCGCCGGCTGGCCCCGACCCAGACCGCCACCTCGACGTTTCCCTCGCAATTGCCGGTGCTGCGGATCGACCACCTGTTCGTCAGCCCGGAGATCCGGGTCACGGCCGTCTTCGCGCCCTACGAGCCGCTCACCCGGGCCGCGTCGGACCACCTGCCGCTGGTGATGGACTTCGAGCTCGTCTAGCGGAGCTGGCCGCCGCCGGTCAGGTCGCCGCCGTCGATGGCCCTCAGTTCCTGATACAAGCGCTCACGACGGCGGTTTGGCCGCCATGCGTCGCGGGTGTCCTGCGGATCGCCCAGGTGGTTGCGGGTAACGAACTCGCTGAACGCCGTGTGGGCGTGCGGTTCGATGGGCCGGAGCCTGCGACGCTCGCGGTTCAGGGCGTCGATCGCGCGCACAAGGTTTCCATGCTCGGCTCTCGCCTTGGCGACAGAGTCGCCAGTGCAGTTCATGAAGTGACCGATCAGCCGGTCCCTGAAGGCGGCGATGGCCAGTCTGCTTTCCTCGCTTTCGCATTCGACGGCGATCTCGCACTCGGTGTCAAAGCCGCCGGAACGGTTGTTCAGGTTTGCGGACCCGACGCGCGCGACGCGGTCGTCGAAGACGCTGACCTTGGAGTGGACGATCACGGTCTTGCCGCCTGAGGTGGCCGGCCAGAAGGCCCGGAATCGGTCGAAGATATCTGCGGAGCGCAATCGCCAAATCATGGCGCCCCTGGCCCGGTCCATGGTCAGCTGATCAAACCAGCTTGGCGCTTGGCCTGTGGAAATCAGCACCACCTCCGGACCTTCAGGCTCGGCCAGTCTTGTGGCCAGCGCCTCGGTTATGACCGGCGAAGTAAAGTACTGGTTTTCCAGGTAGATCGTGTCCCTGGCCGTCGCGATACAGTCCAGCGTGAGCTTGCGGATTTCGGCGACCATGGGACGCTTTTTCCAGTTCGGCTCGGTACGGGCGATCCCGATCCGTACGTCGGTGAGCGCCGGCGGCACATGGTCCGGCCAGGGATCGCCGCCGGCGTCCTCGGGGGGCGTCACGACATCGTCGGTCGCCCGCAGCCAGCGCTCGCGAGCCAGGTCGCCGAGGCATTTTGCCGCCTCGCCATCGACCATCATCATCACTTCGTGGCGGGGCGCGTGATAATCCTGGTCTGGCATGATCCGGCGCTCGTCATGATCGAGGTGCCCTGGCGTATCCCAGCGGTCGACCGAGATGTCGCCGCCGCCGCAAAAGGCCAGCCTGTCGTCGATCACCAGCACCTTCTGGTGGTGGCAGGCCCCGAACGGGACTCGATCATCAAGGTGGAATTTCACCGGCGTGTCGCGGAACCATCTGCGCGCCTTGTGGGGGAACCACTCCTGCTGGGCGGCGATCGGCAACGCTGACTTCCAGATCAGGAGGCGTATGTCGAGGTCAGGTCTGGCGCAGGCAATATCCACAAGGACCCGGCCCACCTCGTCGGGATCGTCCGGGCTGTCATAGCCATCGGGGAAAAGCCGCGTGCGTGGATCAAATCCCCAGCCGAGCAACAGGATCGAGCGGCGCGCCTTCTGCAAGGCCGCGGCGACAGCGGCGAAATAGGCTTCCGTATCCACCAGGAAAGCGGCGCGATCGGCATGCGCCGTGCGCCAGCAGGTGTCGCCAGGTCTGAGAACCGAGTTCAAATGATCGACCGCCCTTGCACATGCCCGGAGACAAAAAGCCTACGGTCAAGGTGAGTTCCCTTTTAGGCGCGCGCTCAAGAAAAAGCGCGCCGGCCGGGGG
>JBBREC010000153.1:0-8232 GCA_038203295.1 Caulobacterales bacterium | reverse complement strand
GGCAATGCGGCTCCATCCTCGCCCACTGGGCGTCGCTCAAAACGAATCGTTCCATCCAGAGCTTGAATCACGCCAAGCCCCCAACGAGAATCCCAATTCTCAACAGGCCCTAGCAGAGCCGGCGCCTATTTACGGCTCATGAACCCCATCGTCATCACCGGCTTCGACCACATCGTGCTGCGCATCCGCGACAAGGCTGCGATGCTCGCCTTCTATTGCGATGTCCTTGGTCTTTCGGTCGATCGCGACCGACCGGACCTAGGCCTGACCCATGTGCGCGCCGGGCCGCAGATGATCGATCTTGTCACCATCGACGGACGTCTTGGACGGATGGGCGGCGCGGCGCCGGGCGCCGAGGCCCGCAACCTTGATCATTTTGCGCTCCAGGTCCGCCCGTTCGATGAGGGCGCCATCCGCGCCCACCTGACGGCGCATGGCGTCGCGGTCGTTGAGGAAGGCGAGCGTTACGGTGCGGATGGCGACGGCTTCTCGCTCTACGTTCGCGATCCGGAAGGCAATGTCGTCGAACTGAAGGGGCCTGGCGCCTAGACCGCGTTCAAGATTCCGAGGAAGTCCGTCGCCTTCAGCGAGGCGCCGCCGACCAGCGCACCGCCTACCTCGGCCGCGTGCAGGATTTCCGCGGCGTTGGAGGGCTTCACCGAGCCGCCATAGAGGATCGCGACCCGGACGCCATCGTCGCCGAACATCCCGACCAGGGTGGCGCGGATCGCGGCGTGAACCTCCTCGATCTGCGGCGTCGTCGGCGTAAGCCCGGTGCCGATCGCCCAGACCGGCTCATAGGCGAGCGCGAACGCCACGCCCTTGAGTTCGACCGGTAGCGAGCCCCTCACCTGCCCGGTCACCACCTTGAGCGCATCGCCGGACTCGCGCTGCTCCAGCGTCTCGCCAACACAGATGATCGGCTCCAGTCCACCCCGGACCGCCGCCCGAGCCTTGGCCGCCACGATCGCGTCGGTCTCGCCATGACCGGCCCGGCGTTCCGAATGTCCGACGATGACCAGCCGCGCACCGGCGTCTGCCAGCATTTCGGCCGAGACGTCGCCAGTAAAAGCGCCGCTTGCCTCGGGGCTGCAGTCCTGCCCCCCGACGAACACGACCGATCCCGCGAGCGCGACGGCCAGCCGCTCGACCAGCGTCGCAGGCGGACAGAGCGCAACCCGCGCGGAGGTCTCGCCCAGCCCCGCGGCGATCGCACGGGCCTCGCCAAGCGCGGCGGCGAGGCCGTTCATCTTCCAGTTTCCGGCGATCAGCGGGGTCGGAGCGGTCATCTGGCCTCAGTTTTGTCGCGTGGTCGTTGTGTCTGGCGCGGTTAAGCCAAGCCGCCGGTTCTGTCACGCGCTTGCCCGCAAGGCCGATCCCTTGCTTGAGACAAGCGCCCTCCACTATACCGGCGCGCTAGACCTGCGCCCTGAAAGGGATTTGATGCTCTCCGGTTTCCGCGCCTTCGCTAAATCCCCAGCCGCCGCCGTCCTGATCGGCGTGCTCGTTGTCGCCTTCGCCCTGTTCGGCATCCGCGATGTCTTCAAGGGCAAGGTCGCGGGCGATAACGTCATCACCGCCGGGACGCGCAGCGTCTCGCCCGCCGACTTCAAGCGCGAGTTCGAGGGGTACAAGAGCCGCATTGAACAGCAGATGCAGCAGCAGATCCCGACCGAAGCCGCCGTCGCCAACGGCCTCGACCGCCGGGTGCTGGAAGGCCTGGCCGGCCGCGAGGCCTTCGCCGAGCTCGTGCGCAAGATCGGCGTGCACCCCTCCGACAAGCTCATCGCCGAGGAGCTCAACAAGATCCCAGCCTTCTTCGACCAGGTGTCCGGCAAGTTCGACAAGCAGGCCTATCGCCAGAAGCTGAACGAGAACGGCCTTACGCCACAGAAATTCGACCAGATCATGCGCGACGAACTGGCCCAGACCCACGTGGGCACAGGCCTGGTGGCCGGCCTGCGGGTGCCGCGCGCCTACACGGCGCTGGCTGCGATCTACGCCCTGGAGAGCCGGGACATCGGCTATTTCGCCATTGAGCCGACCGCCGTGCCGCCGCAGGCGGCGCCCACCGACGCCCAGCTCACCACCTTCATGAAGGAAAACTCAGCCCAGCTGACCCGGCCTGAGTTCCGCGTCCTGACGGTCGTGCGCTTCTCGCCGCAGCTGGTGGCCGCCGGCCTGACCGTTGATGAGGCCGAACTGAAGAAGCGCTTCGATTTCCGAAAGGACACGCTGTCCACGCCCGAGACCCG
Organism: Caulobacterales bacterium; assembly: GCA_038203295.1. Classification (GTDB taxonomy): domain Bacteria; phylum Pseudomonadota; class Alphaproteobacteria; order Caulobacterales; family Caulobacteraceae; genus Phenylobacterium. The sequence goes on along the minus strand of JBBREC010000153.1, from coordinate 5,977 downwards.
CACGATCATCCAGATCCCGGCCAAGGACCAGGCCACAGCCACCCAGATCGGCCAGCGGCTGGCCAAGGGCGAAGCGCCCGCCGCCATCGCGAAGGCGCTCGGCGTCGACGCGATCAACTACGACAACAAGCCCCAGACCGCGATCGCCGATCGCAAGGTCGGCGTCGCCGCCTTCCGCATGCTGCCGGGCCAGATGGCTCCGGTGCCCGGCGACCTTGGCCTGGCCGTGGTCAAGGTGGTCTCCGCCACCCCCGGCCGCGCCGTGACCCTGGAAGAAGTGCGCCCCGCGCTCGAAGCCGAGGTCCGCAAGGACGTCGCCGCCGAGAAGGTCTACGCGCTGACCCAGGCCTACGACGACGCCAAGCAGGGCGGCGCCAGCGTCACGGAATCGGCGACCAAGGCCGGTGTCCCCGCCGTGACCATCGGCCCGCTGACCAAGACCGGCCGCGATCAGCAGGGCCAGCCCGTCCAGGGGCTGAACCAGAAGCTGGTGGAAACCGCCTTCAACCTGCCCGCGGGCGGCGAGAGCGAGGTCGAGGAAGCCGGCGGCGGCGAGTTCTTCGCCGTGCGCGTCGAGAAGATCCTTCCCCCCTCCATGCCGCCGATGGCCGAGATCCGGCCGCAGCTGACGCGCGTGTGGATGATGCGCGAGACGGCTAAGCGGATGCAGGCCCGGGCCGCGGAACTGGCCGCGCGCGTGACCAAAGGTGAGAGCCTGGACGCGGTCGCAGCTTCGCTCGGCGTCCCGGTCACTCGCGTACCGGGGATCAGCCGCCAGAACGCCGCCCAGATGCCGGGCCTGTCGCAGGACATCCTCGGCAAGAGCTTCACCACGAAGACCGGCGAGGTGTTCACCGCCGAGAACAACCACTTCGGCTTCGTGGTCGGCAAGCTGGAGGCGGTGCATGCCGGCGAAGGCCCGACGCTCGCCCGGATGGCCGAGGACCTGCGCCCGCAGATGAGCGTCGCCCTCTACCGCGAGCTGGCCGACACCGCCCGCTTCGCGGCGCGCCAGAAGGTCAAGGTGACGATCGACGGCGCCCGCGCCCGCCAGGCGCTGGGTCTCGAGCCGCTCGACGCCAAGGGGGCCAAGGGCGCCAAGGCCGGAGCCGCGCCCGGGAAGGCGAAGTGACGGTCGAACCGTCTTTTCCGGCTTTCGAGAGCACCTATGCGGCCGGCGCGCCGCAGCTCGTCTGGACGCGGCTGATCGATGACCTCGAGACCCCGGTCTCGGCCTACCTGAAGATCGGTCACGGACGGCCCTACGCCTTCCTGTTCGAATCGGTGGAAGGCGGCGCGTTCCGGGCGCGTTACTCGATCATCACGCTGGCGCCCGACCTCGTCTGGCGCTGCCGGGGCGACCAGGCCGAGATCGCCGAGGGCCTCGACATCGCCGCGGGACGGTTCACGCCCCAGAAGGGCGGCGCGCTCGACAGCCTGCGCGACCTGGTCGCCGCCTCGCGGATCGAGCGGCCGGAGGGCCTGCCGCCGCCGTCTGCCGGTCTGTTCGGGGCCATGGGCTACGACATGGTCCGGCTGGCCGAGCGGCTGCCGAACGTCAATCCGGACCCGTTGGATCTGCCCGACGGGGTTATGACCCGCCCGTCGATTGTCGCCATCTTCGACGCCATCGCTCAGGAGATCATCCTGGTCACGCCGGCGCGCCCCAACGGCGGGTCAGCGCAGCAGGCCTACGCCGAGGCGCAAGGGCGACTGCACGGCGTCATTGCCGATCTGAAGCGCCCGACGCCGGCCCTTATCGGCAACGGCGCGCCCGAGCCTGACCGTTTCGAGACCCCGGTAAGCCGCGAGCGTTACGCCGAGATCGTCGCGGCGGCCAAGGCCTACATCACCGCTGGCGACATCTTCCAGGTGGTGCCGAGCCATCGCTTCCGCGCGCCCTTCGGTCGCGACCCGTTCGCGCTATACCGGTCGCTGCGCCGGACCAATCCCTCGCCCTTCCTGTTCTATCTGAACTTCGGCGACTTCCAGCTCGCCGGCTCCTCGCCGGAGATCCTGGTCCGGTTGCGCGACGGCAAGATCACCATCCGCCCGCTCGCCGGCACCCGTCCCCGCGGCGCGACGCCGGCCGAGGACGCCCGCCTCGAAGCCGAACTGATCGCCGATCCCAAGGAACGCGCCGAGCACCTGATGCTGCTGGACCTCGGCCGCAACGACGTCGGCCGCGTGGCCATGCTGAAGGCCGCCGGCGCCAACGAGCCGTCGCAGCCCAGCCGCAAGCCCCGCGTGCGCGTCACCGACAGCTTCTTCGTCGAGCGCTACAGCCACGTCATGCACCTGGTCTCCAACGTCGAGGGTGACGCACCGGAAGGCCTCGACCCCGTCGACGTGGTGATGGCCGCCCTGCCCGCCGGCACGCTCTCGGGCGCGCCCAAGGTGCGGGCCATGGAGATCATCGACGAACTGGAGATCGAGAAACGCGGCATCGGCTATGCCGGCGCGGTCGGCTACTTCGGCTGCGACGGCTCGGTGGATACCTGCATCGTGCTGCGGACCGCGCTCTTCAAGGACGGCGTCATGTACGTCCAGGCCGGCGGCGGCGTGGTGGCGGATTCCGACGCCGACGCCGAGTACGACGAGACCCTGCAGAAGGCCAAGGCTCTGCGCCAGGCCGCTGTGGAGAGCTGGCGCTTCGTCTAGCGTTCGCCGACGTGCTGGCTGACCAGCGGCGGCGCGACGATCATCGCCGTCGCAAACCCCAGGGCCGAGATCGCAAGCAGAGCCGCCGCGCTGAGCACCGGCCACATGCGCTGGCGCACGTCGACAGGCTCAAGCAGCGCGCGGGCCCGGGCGATCTCGGAGGCGTCCAGAGCTGAATCGGCGGCGAGCATGGCCTTTAGCATCGGGCCAACGGCAGAGTCGCACAAGGCGTGCGGCCGCGCTTGGCTTCGGGTTTCAGGCCGGTCATTGTGCGCCGCAATATGGCCTTGGCGGCGGCGCACATCGCCAGCCGCGCCCACTCTGGACCAGGCTCCGACACCGTGACCGATCAACCCACCCGCCGCGTGCTCGTCCTGCAAGGCGGCGGCGCGCTGGGCGCCTATCAGGCCGGCGTCTGCGAGGCGCTTGGGAAGGCCGGACTGCAACCCGACTGGGTGGCCGGCATCTCGATCGGCGCGATCAACGCGGCGATCATCGCCGGCAACGCGCCGGAGCACAGGCTCGAGCGGCTGCACGCGTTCTGGGAGCTGGTGACCTCGCAATGGCCGCTGGGCGCCCAGGTTCACACCGACCGCATCCGCGCGATGCTGGGCGACGCCAGCATCGGATGGGCGGTGGCCGCGGGGGTTCCGGGCTTCTTCTCCCCGCGCGCCTTCTCCCCCCTGCTCGCCGCCGGCGGCGGGCCCGAGGCGTTGAGCTTCTATGACACCGCACCCCTGCGCGACACGCTGGAGCGGCTGGTCGACTTCGACCGGATCAACGCCCGCGAGACCCGGCTCAGCGTCGGCGCGGTCAATCTCCGCACCGGCAACTTCGCCTATTTCGACAACACCCATCAGAAGATCGGCCCCGAGCACATCATGGCCTCCGGCGCCCTGCCGCCGGGCTTTCCGCCGGTGGAGATCGACGGCGAGTGGTACTGGGACGGCGGCATCGTCTCCAACACCCCGCTGGAATATGTGCTCGACCAGGATCACGCCGACGACCTGACGATTTACCAGGTCGACCTCTTCAACGCCCGCGGCCCGATCCCGCGCACGATCCAGGAGGCGGCCGAGCGCGAGAAGGACATCCGCTTCTCCAGCCGCACGCGCCTGAACACCGACGCCCAACTGCGCATCCACCGGCTGAAGTCGGCGCTCAGTGGTCTGCTGAAGACCCTGCCCGCCGGCGCGACCGACGATCCGGAGATCAGGCTGCTGGAAGAATTCTCCCGGGAAAACACCGTCACCGTCGTCCAGCTGATCTATCGCGACCGCGCCTATGAGGGCGCCTACAAGGACGTCGAGTTCTCGCGCCAGACCATGCTCGACCACTGGGCGTCCGGCGTGGCCGACGGCGAGCACGCGCTCGCCCGCCGGCTGGCCGCCCCGCCGCATCCCAGGCCCGGCGGCGCGATCAGCGTCGACCCCGGCCTCGACCGTTCGAACGACCCGACCCCGCCCGAAGCCTACGCCAGCCCCAAGGACGCCGCCCGATGATCCTGCAATCCAAGACCGCCGTCGTCACCGGCTCGACCAGCGGCATTGGCCTCGCCATCGCGCGCGCCATGGCCAGGGAAGGCGCCAACGTCCTGATCAACGGCTTCGGGAGCCCTGCGGACATCGAGAAGGAACGCGCCGCTATCGAGGCCGACTTCGGGGTCAGGGCCATCCACTCCCCGGCCGACATGACCAAGCCCGCCGAGATCGCCGCCATGATCGCGCTGGCCGAAACGACCTTCGGCTCGGTCGACGTGCTGGTGAACAACGCCGGCATCCAGTTCGTCTCGCCGGTCGAGGACTTCCCCATCGAGAAGTGGGACCAGATCATCGCCATCAACCTGACCTCGGCCTTCCACGCCATCCGCGCGGCAGTGCCGGGCATGAAACAGCGCGGCTGGGGCCGGATCATCTCCACCGCCTCGGCCCACAGCCTCGTCGCCTCGCCCTTCAAGTCGGCCTACGTGGCGGCCAAGCACGGCATCGCGGGCCTGACCAAGACGGTGGCCCTCGAACTCGCCACCCACGGCGTCACCGTCAACTGCATCAGCCCCGGCTACGTCTGGACCCCGCTGGTCGAGAACCAGATCCCCGACACCATGAAGGCCCGTAACCTCACCCGCGACCAGGTCATCAACGACGTCCTCCTGGACAGCCAGCCCACCAAGCAGTTCGTCACCGTCGACGAGGTCGCCGCCATCGCGGTCTTCCTCTGCTCGGACAGCGCCAAACAGATGACCGGGGCGAACCTGTCGGTGGACGGGGGCTGGACGGCGGAATAGCGCGGGGGACCTGCGACCCTCATCCCGTATTGATCGGCAGCGCTGACTGAGTTGGTGTGCTGCCCACGGCGTCCGTTTTGGCTGCCGCTGACTCGTTGACGACGTTCGGAACGTCTGCTTCCGGGAACCGCAGGCCAACGTCCGTTTGTCGGCCCGAAACCAACGGGGAGAAACGACCACTTGCTGACCTCCGGAGAGACGCTTGTGGTGGCCGCTGCCCTGGCCAAATCGAGGCATGGCTCGGTCAGCACCGAAGACGGCTAATACCCAGCGCCTCTGGACGCTAGCGCTGTGAGAGTACACGGTCGTTAACTCAGCAATCCGGCGGCTGGGAGTGAAGGCAAATGCCGTGCCGGAAAAGGCTCCCCAGGGTTTGACCAAAGCCGCAAAACCCGACCCGAAGGTCGAGGCGCCCTCTGCCGCCCCGGACGCTCTATTGCCGCTGATCGTCGGTATCGGAGCCTCGGCGGGTGGTCTCGAAGCCTTTCGAACATTCTTCGCCCACATGCCTGCCGATACCGGCATGGCGTTCGTGCTGGTGCAGCACTTGGCCCCTGACCACAAAAGCATGCTGGTCGACCTGCTGGGCGCCTCGACCAAAATGCCGGTGATCGAAGCCGGCGATGGTCTGGAGATTCAAGCGAACCGGGTCTTTGTCATCCCGCCCAACGCCACCTTGACCGTTCAGGCAGGGCGACTGCGCCTGGAGAAGCCGGCTCCGCCACGGGTTAGCCGACGCCCCATCGACACCTTCTTCGTGTCCCTGGCCGAGGACCAGCGCGAGAACGCGGTTTGCGTCATTCTGTCGGGCACGGGCAGCGACGGCACCCTGGGGGCGGCGGCCATCAAGGAACACGGCGGTCTGACCCTGGCGCAAGCCGAGTTCGACCACCACGCCAAGCCCGGCATGCCACTGAGCGCAACTTCCACAGGTCAGGTCGATGAAATCCTGCCGGTGGAGGCCATGCCCGCGAAGCTGGTGGCCTATCAAAAACACCTGCGGGGCGTGGCGGAGACCAAAGACCCTGAGGG
>JBBREC010000152.1:0-8352 GCA_038203295.1 Caulobacterales bacterium | reverse complement strand
GACGTTACCGGCCTCGGCCTGACCCAGGCCCAGCTCGACCTACTGCTGACCGTGGATGTCGACATCTGGAAGCAGGAAGCTGCCCTGATCCCCGCCTTCTATGAGAAATTCGGCGATCATACGCCGCCGGCTCTCTGGGCCGAGCTCGAAGGCCTGGTGAAGCGCCTGAACGCGCCGTCGCGAACGAGCGCGATGGCGGCGGCGGAATAGGCTCCAGCCCCTCAAACGAAAAGGGCCGAGATTCGCCGCGGCCCTTTTTGATTCAGCGCGACAATCGCTCTCAGCCGCCGGCGACGACCCGCAGATTAGGCTGGGCGCCGGCGCGGTCACCGCGGACCTGGGCGACCATCTCGAAGAGCGCGCGGCGCACGGCCTCGACGTCGCCGCGGGAGGCTAGGGCCTCGATCTCGATGATATGGGCGGCGGAGACCCGCAGGGAACCATTGGAGACCACTTCCAGCACCTTGGGGGCACAGGGCAGCGACCGCTCGGTCTCGTCCAGCAGGGCTTCGGTGAGCTTCTCGCCGGGACGCAGGCCGGTGATCTCGATCTCGATCTCCTTGCCGGGGTTGCGGCCGGAGAGCGCAATCATCTGGCGGGCGAGGTCCATGATCCGGACCGGCTCGCCCATCTCCAGCAGGAACAGGCGCGCCTCGCGGCCCTCTCCCTCTGCGCAGGTGGCTGTGGCGTGCAGCACCAACTGGCTGGCCTCCGGAATGGTCATGAAGAACCGTTCCATGTCGGGATGGGTCACGGTGACCGGGCCGCCGCGCTCGATCTGCGACTTGAAAATCGGCACCACGGAGCCGGCGGAACCCAGGACGTTGCCGAAGCGCACGGCGGCGAAACGGGTGCCCTTGCTGTGGCTCTGCTGGGCCTGGATGACGGATTCGGCCAGACGCTTGGTGGCTCCCATGACGTTGGTCGGATCTACGGCCTTGTCGGTGGAGATCAGCACCATCTGGCCGGCGCTGCAGGCCTTGGAGGCCTCGGCGACGTTCCAGGTGCCGACGACGTTGGTCAGCACGCCTTCGCAGGGGTGACGCTCGACCATGGAGACATGCTTCAGCGCCGCGGCGTGGAAGACGAGGTCCGGGTGCTCGATGGCAAAGGCCCGGGTGACGCGTGCGGCATTGCCGACATCGCAGAGCACGGCCTTGCGAGGGATGTGCGGGAAGGTCTCGGCCATCTCGCGCTCGATCTCGAAGAGCGCGGTCTCGGAGAAGTCGAGCAGGCTGAGGTGGGCGCAGTTGAACGACGCGACCTGACGGCAGAGCTCCGCGCCGATCGAGCCGCCAGCGCCGGTGATCAGGACGCGGCGACCGCGGATCAGGTTGCCGATGGCGTTGCGGTCGAGCTCGATGGGCTCGCGGGCCAGCAGCTCCTCAATGTTGATCTCGCGCATCGGCAGCAGCGTCACGCCGTCGTGCTGGGCGAGTTCGACAATGGAAGGCAGGCGTAGGAGGCGGATGCCGTCGGTCTTCAGGCGGCCCAGCTGGTCGGCCGTGAGACCCTTCAGGCGGCCGGGCTCCTCAAGGAACAGGATGGCCCGCGGGTAGCGGTTCCAGCGGCGCAGGTCGGCCAGGGCCGTGTCGAGGTTCTCGAGACTCTCGATAATGCAGACGCCGCGCACCTGTTGGCCGACGTCGCGGGCATCCATGCCGATAATGCCGACGGGCGAATAGGTACGGTCGTGGCTTCGGGCCACGTCGCGCAGGTAGGTGTCGGCCATGGAGGCCGGGCCGATCAGCAGCAGCGGCGGCTGCTGGGTCGCCCGGTCGCCCATTGTCTTGAGGGGCGAGAAGCTCTCCAGGGCATGTTCGTGCAGCGCACGACGCATTACCCTCACGCCCATGCAGCCAACCATCTGGAGAAGCGGCGCCATGAACAACGTCGAGCGCGGCAGGCCCATGCCGCGGTTGATGACAAAGACCCACAGAAGGAAGACCCCGACGGTGAGCATTGAGATGCGCGCCAGCACCAGAGCGTCCGGAATGGAGGCGTAGCGCCAAGGCGATAGTTCCCGGCGGAAGAGGAAGGTGAAGCCGCCGGCCAGTACCGAGTAGAGGCTGACCAACTGCAGGAAATTCAGCGAGGTAATGCCATTGGCGTCCAGCACCAGCGGATGCGGTTGTGCAACCAGAAATGCGAGCGCGAAGGCGATAGCGGACAGCACCACGTCGGCGACGATGGTCTGGGCTCGAAAGGCCATCCGCTCCATGGGCCGCGCTCCGGTACGTCTACGATTCGTCAACATAAGCCCGAGCGTACGACCGTCTATGAAAACCGACGGGCGCACGGTGCAGAAACCCGACCTGGAGGCCCGGCGGCGGAAGATGCGCGACCAGCGGACGCCGGACCTTAGGAACCGGCGCTTGCTGGTGCAATCGGAAAAGCCGCCGCAAGCATGCGACGGCTTCCCGAAGAACTGGTTAATCAGGCGTTAGAATGTGGCTTTGACGCCGATCACGACGCGGCTGTCAAAGATCTTCCCGAAGCTATGCTCGTCGGTATCCCAATAGCGCAGGTCGAGACCGATGTGGTCGTTCAGCGCAAAGCCGACGCCGGCGTTCCAGGTGTTGTAATCGGCGGGGCCCACGACCTGTTGATGGCCGAGCGCGCCGGAAACCGAGAACTTGGAGTTCGGGATCGGCACCGCGGCGTTGATCTCATAGTAGGTGGCCTTGCCGGTCTTGCCGAAGAATTCCGGCGAGTAGAACACCGCCACCCCAAGCGTCGCCGGACCGGCCGGGACGGAGGCCGCCGCCTTGAATTCCCAGTAGTCTTCGTTGCTGCCCTTAGGCTGGCTTGTGTAGCCGTAATAGATGGCGCCGAAGTCGAACGTAAAGGCGCCCAGAACCGGCTTCACGCCGCCGTAGAGGTCGAATTCCACGTCCGTGCTGTTACCGAAGTCGACGTTGGACACCCACACGCCGGCGTAGCCAAGGCTGCCGATGGTGGCGTCGACGCCGCCGAATACGGACGGATCCTCATTGGTCTGGCTGATGCCGCGGAATACGTAATCCGAGTTCGCGCCGATGTTGAACGCCAGCTTGAAGGGCGGAGCTGCGTCCTCCGCGTGAGCCGCGCCGCCGATGGCCAGCATCGCCGCCGCCGCCAGCAGCGAGAGTTTGAGAGCTTTCATGATCTATCCCCTTGATCTCGGCCTATACGTCCGGGTTCACCGGATCAGACCGTGCGTGCCATCCTCGTGGCAGAGCCTCGCAGATCAACGAGCGGTGCAGCCAACTGCCCGCGGTTGCAGGACATGCGACTTTTTTGAGCACTGAGAGGGTTCGGCGCCACATGTATTGGCGTCGTTGCCCACTGGGCCGGCGCAAGAACCCTAGCGGGCGATCAGGGGTGCGAATCCCAAGTGAGAGCCGGCGTCGATCAAAAGGGTCTCTCCGGTGACATGGCGTGAGGCGCGCGATGCCAGGAACACCGTCGAGGCCGCGATGTCTTCCGGTCTCGAGGCGGCCTGCAACGGAGTCCCAGCCGCGGCGTTGGCGCGGATACGATCCACGGCGGTTTCCGGCAGGCCTTTGCCGAACCAGGGGGTGTCGATGAAGCCAGGGCAGACGGCGTTGACGCGGATTTTCGGGGCAAGGGCGCGGGCGAGGGACAGGGTCATGGTGGTCAGCGCGCCCTTGGACGCGGCGTAGGGCACCGAGGAGCCGATGCCGGTGACGCCGGCGATGGAGGCGGTGTTGACCACAGCGCCCGGCTGCGGCGCGGCCTCCAGCAGTGTGCGGCAGGCCCGAACCATCTGGAAGGCGCCCACGACGTTGACGGCGTAGAGGTCGAGGAAATCCTGGGCCGAGACCGCGTCCATGTCGGCGTGGCCGGCGAAGCGAGTCACGCCGGCGTTGTTGAAGAGTGCGTCGATCCGCCCGAAGGGTTCCGCTGCGGCCGCGATCTTCCTGCAGTCCTCGTCGGAGGCGACGTCGCCCTGGATCAGCACGGCCTTGGCGCCGGCGGCCTCCACCAGCTTGCCAGTTTCCTCGGCCTCGGCTGTGCTGCGGACGTAGTTGATCACCACGACCATGGCGCCGCGCTCGGCGCACTCGACCGAGATGGCCCGGCCAAGCCCTGTCGAGGCGCCGGTCACCACCACCACGAACTCTTCCAGATCCTTGCCGGTCACGCGCATCTCCCTCGGGTTTTCCCCTCTACTAGCCGCGGATGGAGCGGCTGTCTCGGTTGCGAGGCGCCGGTCTTAGGGGCTAAAGCCGCGCGCATGGACGACACCCACCTGACCCAGCTAGGCCGCGAGGTGCGCGGCTTCGCCAGTCCCGACGAGGCCGTGCTTGAGCGCGTGCCGAACCCGCAGGGCGACACACTGTACCTCGCGCGCTTCACTGTCCCGGAGTTCACATCGCTCTGCCCGGTCACGGGCCAGCCCGATTTCGCCCACCTCGTGATCGACTATGCGCCGGGCGACTGGCTGATCGAGTCCAAATCGTTGAAGCTGTACCTCAACGCCTTCCGCGATCACGGCGCCTTCCACGAAGACTGCACCGTGGCCATCGGTCGCCGGATCGTCGCGACCGCCGAGCCGCGCTGGCTCAGGATCGGCGGCTACTGGTATCCGCGCGGCGGCATTCCAATTGATGTGTTCTGGCAAAGCGGTGCGCCGCCGGAGGACCTCTGGCTGCCCGATCAGGGCGTCGCGTCATATCGCGGACGCGGCTAGTAGATTGATGACGTCACAAGTGACCGTCGAGATCCGCTTCCTGGCGTGATCCCAATTTCCGTTACCACCCATGGCGGTGGCCGGGCACGTCTGATCCTCGGCGATCCAGCTGAATGTCCAGTTTTAAGCGTGACGCCGAAGGCCGCTCGCGACAGTGTGTGGACAGTCAGGTGTGTCTCCCCCCTCCATTGACTCCACTGTCGCATCCCTTCTTTCTGCCCATGATCGAGCGCGCGGGGGCGCTATGGGGTTGGATTCAACGGGCGCGTCCGAACCGGTCTTTGTCGACCGAACCCGCGAAGCATTGCGGCAGGGCGACCTTCTGCGAGCGTGCGACATCGCCGAGGAAGGCCTGCTGCTCCATCCCACGAACAAGGCGTTGGCCTACGGTCTGGTGCTGGCGCGGGCGCGGCTAGGAAAGCTTGACCAGGCCATGGCGCTGCACGACGCTCACGGTCTTTCCGGACCTGATGAAGGGCTGGATGCGCATGCGTTGCGGGCGCGAATCCTCAAGGACATGGCCCTCGGCAGGACGCCGCCGGATGGTGCGCGGCTGGGGGAAGCCATCGCGGCTTACCGGGCCGCTTATGAGCGGTTCGGCGACCCGTTCCCGGGGATCAATGCGGCCAGCCTGATGCTGCTGGCTGGCGACAGTGCGGGCGCCCGGGACCTGGCCGAAGCGCTACTGCGTATGCCGCGGCTGGGCGCCCCGCGGGGCTACTACGACGCGGTCACCCGGGCCGAGACGCTGCTGATCCTCGGGCGCGTTGCGGAAGCGACCCGGGCGGTGAATGAAGCGTGCGTCATGGCTGACGCCGACCCCGGCGCACGGTCGGGCACCCGCCGGCAGTTGCGGCTGATCGCGAATCGGCTGGGCCTCGACAGCGAGGCGAGCGCGGCCCTGCTGGCGCCGCTGACACCGCCGGCGGTGGCGGTGTTCGGCGGCCAGATGTTCGAGTCCGACGCGGCGGGCGAGGCCGCCCTTGGCGAACAGGTCGCCGAGGCGGTGAGCCGGCTGGGGATCGGCTTCGCATACGGGGCGCTGGCGGCCGGCGCCGACATCGTCATCGCCGAACGGTTGCTGGAACTCGGCGTCGAACTCAACGTCGTGCTGCCATTCCGAACGGATGACTTCATGGCCTGCGCCGTCGGACACGACAATGGCTGGGCCAAACGGTTCGACGGCTGCCTGAACCGGGCCGCCACCATCAGCCACGCCACGGAAGCCAACTACGTCGGCGACCCGCACCAGATCCGGTTCGGGGCCGACGTGGCCATGGGCATGGCCAAGCTGCGCGCCGCTGCGCTGGACGCCGAAACCGTGCAGATCGCTGCCTGGGACGGCGACCCGGGCGCCAGCGCGGCCGCCGACGTCAAACGCTGGCGCGCGCAGGACGGGATTACCGAGACGATCGCGCCCCACATTGCCGTCCACCGCGCGCTTGGCGGTCCGACGCCGCCGCAGGCCGACCGGATGGTCAAGGCGATCATCTTCACGGACTTCCCGGGGTTTTCGAAGTTGTCGGAGGCTGTGCTGCCGGCCTTCTGGCGCGAGGTCATGCAAAGGATCGCGGTGGTGCTGGCCCGTCACGAGAGCGCCATCGCCTATCGAAACACCTGGGGTGACGCGCTCTATGCGGTGATCGACACAGCCGCCGAAGCCGCCGCCATCGCGCTCGAACTGCACGACGAACTGGCCATGGTGGACCACCAGGTGCTGCAGGTCGACCGCGCGGCCGGCATGCGCGTGGGCGCCCACCTGGGACCGATATACCGAGGGCCGGATTTCGTCACCGGAGCGCTGAACTTCTTCGGGACCGAGGTCTCACGCACCGCCCGGATTGAGCCGATCACCCCGCCGGGCGCGGTCTATGTCACCGAACCCTTCGCGGCGATCTTGGCGCTGGAGGCTCAAGGGCAGTTCGCCTGCGATTATGTCGGGCGCCTGGAATTGCCCAAGGCCTATGGCGTCCAGCGCATGTACCGGCTAGGGCGGCGTCAGAGATAATCGCCTAGGACGGAATCGCCAGTTTTCGGTGACGGTAGGCGGTTCGCCAGTCGGTGAGGTCCGCCAGCATGGTGGCCGCGGCGTTTTCCGCGGCGCGGCAGGACAGCATCAGGTCGGTAGGGTGGCTGCGCAGGGTCGCGGCGGCGGCCCGGAGCTTGGCTTCGGTTTCACTGGATCGGCCGGCAGCGCCGACGAAATCGCCCTGGCCGCGGATGCCGAACAGCGCCGCGCCGATGGTCGGCAGTCCGGCCGAAACCAGGATCGACAGCACTGAGGCCTGGTGGACAGAATGGTCACTGAAAAGCAAGTTCAACAGGGAGGCCATGCCGACCGCGACGGTGATCACGAACAGCGCCGTCCCGAACAGGTGCAATCGGTGCTCGGCGCGGTGCATTCGATCGGCGTTCGAGGCGTTGTAGCGGACCTGGGAATCCAGCTCCTGGTCGGCGATATGGGCCACAAGTTGGCTCAGCACCTCAGAGCTTCCCAGGGTCGGGGGCGGTCCCATCTGTCGCCAGATGGCGCGGGCGTACCAGTCGGTCCAGCGGCCGGTCGACCCAACCGCCGCAGCGACCTGCCGCGGAGGGGTGGCTGCGCCCAGCAGCTTGAGGCTCCGCAGCGGCCGAAGCTGTTCGGCGAGGTAGCGGTAGTTCAACCAGCGCCGATGCCATTGGCGATTGACGCCCGCGCTGGTGTTGAGGATCAGGAGGCCGATCAGGACCATCTCGGACACCTCCAGCACGACCCTGGCCGCCGGCAGGACAATTGCCAGCAGGGCGACCAGGACCGAGGCGGCAGCGGCGGCATAGTTGAACACCAGGCCGCTGCGGTAGCTCTGCGCCACGTGGTCGGCCAGCCCGTCCGCCCAGACGAAGGCGTCCTCCAGAACGGCAAGCCCTCCGGCCGCGGCGTCCGAGCCCGCCACCGGCTGATCACGGAACGTCTGCCAGGCGCCGCCGCCGCCCCAGCGGGCGGGGCTGGGGGGCGCGCCGACGAGAGTCATCAGCACGGGGTATTCCATCCGCCATCGCCACCGGGGCCGGCGCTCGGAGAAATACCAGGCGACACACGCGCGCTCGTCGGCGGCGGCCGGAGGGGCCAGCACCGCCTCGGCGAGCTGCTTCAGCACCACTGCGTCCAACAGGCGTCGAGGCACGCAGTCGCGGTCCAGCCGGTCAGGCGCCCAGCCTTCGAACCCGGCCCACAGGACACTGGGCGCAGTGACCCCGTCGGCCGGGAACCAGATCACCGGCACGCCCCGCCGCACGGCGTATTCGACGACGTCGGCGGTGCCTCCGCGCCCGCGCGCGGGCTCCCCGTCCCAGACGGCGACCAGGAGATCGGACTGCGCCACCGTGCTTTCGCCGCCGCAGGCATAGGCCTTGTCGCGCGGCCCCTCCTGGGCCGGCAGAGACCAGGCCTTAGACTGGGCCAGCAGGGCGTCGAAGGCCCTGGCGTCGCGGCCGCGAAAGTCCTTGCGATAGACGTCGGGCGCGAACGGCAGGACGGCCCGCAGGGCATAACCGCCCGCCAGCGCCTGTCTCGCCGCCATCTGGTCGGTACCGATGGCCAGCCCTGACAGCAGATGGAAACTCGGCTCATCCGGCGCAAAGACCCCGGCATGCTCCGCGTGCAGCGCCCGGGTGAT
>JBBREC010000151.1:0-8353 GCA_038203295.1 Caulobacterales bacterium | reverse complement strand
ACATCGGCGGCTGCGACGAGATGATGGCGCTGGAATACGCCGGCAAGCTCGACCCACTGCTGCAGGCGGCCTGAGCCCATTCACCTTTCGGCGTCGCCCGGCCTATAGACTGCCCGCATGATCCGTTACGCCCTTGTCTGCGACCGCGAGCACGAGTTCGAAGGCTGGTTCGGCGCGTCCGCCGACTTCGACGACCAGCAGGCGCGCGGCCTGCTGTCCTGCCCGGTGTGCGGGACCATGGCCGTGCGCAAGGCGATCATGGCGCCCGCCGTGGTGGGCGCGAAGAAGCGGGGCGAGGCCCAGGCTCCCGCGCCGTCGCAGGACATGATGATGGAGGCGATGGGCGCCATCCGCCGGCACGTGGAAGACAATTTCGACGATGTCGGCGACACCTTCGCCCGCGAGGCGCGCGCCATCCACGAAGGCCGCTCCGAGGATCGGGGCATATATGGCCAGGCGACCTCCAAGGAGGTGCGTGCGCTGGTCGAGGACGGCGTGCCTGTCGCGGCGCTGCCGCCCGAACCGCCGAAGAAGACCGACCTGAACTAGCGGGTTGCAGGCGTCAGAAGCCAGCGTGTCTTCCTGGGCGCTGACAGCTGGCTGACGCGCGGACTTGTGTGGCGCCCTTGCCACACTACATCGGGAGAGGCTGGCGTTGTGCTTGATCAAGGCGACCCCGGCCAGTCCGCCTACGAGGGGTACCCATGAACATCGACGTCTATTCCGACCGCGCCAAACAGGCGATCCAGTCCGCCCAGAGCCTCGCGCTCGCCCGTGGCCATCAGCAGCTCGCGCCCGAGCACATCCTGAAGGTGCTGCTCGAGGAAAAGGACGGCCTCAGCCGCGCCCTGATCCAGAGCGCCGGCGGCCGGCCCGACGAGGCCGACACGGCCATCGACGCCGCGCTGTCCAGGACGCCCAAGGTCGAGGGCGGCTCCGGCCAGCTCTACATGAAGCCGGAGACGGCGCGCGTGTTCGCCGCCGCCGAACTGGGCGCCAAGGACGCTGGCGACGCCTTCGTCACCACCGAACGCCTGCTGATCGCCATCTCCAAGGACGGCGGCGACGCGGCCAAGGTCCTGAAGGACGCCGGCGCCTCGACCAAGGCGCTGGAAGAGGCCGCAACGGCCATCCGCAAGGGCAAGACCGCCGACAGCGCCTCGGCCGAGGACGGCTATGACGCGCTCAAGCGCTACGCCCGCGACCTGACCCAGGCGGCCCGCGACGGCAAGCTCGACCCCGTCATCGGCCGTGACGAGGAGATCCGCCGGACCATTCAGGTCCTGTCGCGCCGCACCAAGAACAACCCCGTCCTGATCGGCGAACCCGGCGTCGGCAAGACCGCCATCGTCGAGGGCCTGGCCCTGCGCATCGTCAACGGCGACGTGCCCGAGAGCCTGAAGGACAAGAAGCTCCTGTCGCTGGACATGGGCTCGCTGATCGCCGGCGCGAAGTACCGCGGTGAGTTCGAGGAGCGGCTGAAGGCCGTGCTGAACGAGGTGACCGCCGCCGAGGGCTCGATCATCCTGTTCATCGACGAGATGCACACCCTGGTCGGCGCCGGCAAGACTGAGGGGGCCATGGACGCCTCCAACTTGCTGAAGCCGGCCCTGGCGCGCGGCGAGCTACACTGCGTCGGCGCGACCACGCTCGATGAATACCGAAAGCACGTCGAGAAGGACGCCGCGCTCGCCCGCCGGTTCCAGCCGGTGTTCGTCAGCGAGCCGACGGTCGAGGACACCATCTCGATCCTGCGGGGGCTGAAGGAGAAGTACGAGGTGCACCACGGCGTGCGCATCGCCGACGCCGCCATCGTGGCCGCCGCGACGCTCTCTAACCGCTACATCGCCGACCGCTTCCTGCCCGACAAGGCGATCGACCTGATGGACGAGGCCGGCATCCGCGTGCGCATGGCGGTGGATTCAAAGCCCGAGGAGCTGGACGAGATCGACCGGCGCGTCGTGCAGTTGAAGATCGAGCGCGAGGCCCTGACCAAGGAGACCGACGCGGCCTCCAGGGCCCGGCTTGAAAAGCTTGAGGACGAGCTGATCGACCTCGAGGCCCAGTCCGAGGACATGACCGCCAGGTGGCGTTCGGAGAAGGACAAGATGTCCTCCGCCGCGCAGGTGCGTGAGGCGCTGGATCGCCTGCGCGCCGAGCTGATCAACGTCCAGCGCCGCGGCGACCTGCAGCGGGCCTCGGAGATCGCCTATGGTGAGATCCCGCAGCTCGAAAAACGCCTGGCCGCGGAGGAAGCGTCCGCCGAGCAGGACGCCGTGTCGCCGGAAGTTGTCGACGCCGAGCAGATCGCCGCGGTGGTCTCCCGCTGGACCGGGGTGCCAGTGGAAAAGATGCTGGAGGGCGAGCGCGAGAAGCTGCTGAAGATGGAGGACGCCCTGCGCGGCCGCGTCGTCGGCCAGGAAGAAGCCCTGCTGGCCGTCTCCGACGCCGTGCGCCGGGCCCGCGCGGGCCTGCAGGATCCCAACCGGCCGATCGGCTCGTTCCTGTTCCTGGGCCCCACGGGCGTGGGCAAGACCGAACTGACCAAGGCGCTGGCCGAGTTCATGTTCGCCGACGAGAGCGCGATCACCCGCCTCGACATGAGCGAGTACATGGAGAAGCACTCGGTCAGCCGCATGATCGGCGCACCGCCCGGCTACGTCGGCTACGACGAGGGCGGGGCGCTGACCGAGGCGGTGCGCCGACGGCCCTATCAGGTGCTGCTGTTCGACGAGGTGGAGAAGGCCCACCCCGACGTGTTCAACGTACTGCTGCAGGTGCTGGACGACGGCCGCCTGACCGACGGCCAGGGCCGCACGGTCGACTTCCGCAACACCTTGATCGTGATGACCTCGAACATGGGCTCGGACGTGCTCGCCAACCTCGACGACGACGACGACGTGGAGACGGCGCGGCCGGCGGTGATGGCCGCGGTGCGCGCCCACTTCCGACCCGAGTTCCTGAACCGGATCGACGAGATCATCCTGTTCAAGCGCCTGGGCCGCTCGGCGATGGACGATATTGTGCGCATCCAGCTGCAGCGCGTCGAAAAGCTCTTGGGCGACCGCAGGATGTCCATCGCGCTGGACACGGCGGCGACCCACTGGCTGGCCGAGCGCGGCTACGACCCGGTCTATGGGGCCAGGCCGCTGAAGCGGGTGATCCAGAAGGAACTGGTCGATCCGATCGCCCGCAAGCTGCTGGCCGGCGACCTGGAGGACGGAGCGGTGATCGAGGTCTCTGCCGACGCCGACGGCCTGATCATCGGCCGCGCAAAGGTCCACTAGAAACATCGCCCGCCAGTCTGACTGGCGGGCGTTTTCGGGTCAGAGCGGGCATCGCTGCTTCGGCGCGGACCGCGACCAGATCATGTCGGTCTTGGGGTTGTAACCAGGGAAGCTCGCCAGGCAGTCGGCGATGCGCCGGGTGCTGGTCGAATAGCCGACCTCGAGCTGCGGCCCGGTGTAGGCCGCCTGGACCGCGTAGCTGGCGACGGAATTGGCGACGAGCTGGACACGCGCCGGTTGGGCCTGAGCAGACGCCGCCATCAGCACGGCGGCGACGATCAGGGCGGTGTTGGCGAGGACGCGCATATGGAACTCCCTCGGGGCTGACGCGCCCCTGCGATGAGAGAACCCTCCAGCGCGCGAGAAGTTCAGACCCTAGAAGTCGAACGTGGTGACCCGCCCACCTTTGGTGGTGACGCGGCGCATGAAGGCCATGCTGGCGCCCGCGCCGCCGGGCGCCGGCTTGGCGATGGTGACCACGTACCAGGCGCCGTCCGGCAGGCCGGTGAAGCTGAAATGGTCGCTGGCGTCGCAGCTGGTGCGCTTGATGAAGGGCCCGGAATCGCCGGGGGGCGCCAGCGGGGTGCGGGCGCGGACCTCGTCGGCCGGCAGGGCCGAGCGCACGTCGGACCTGTAGAGCACGCTCATGCGCAGCCGCGACCAGGGCGTCTCTGGCGTCAGGACCACCGTCGCGCCGGCGCAGCTGTAGGCCACGCCGCCGACCTTGTAGGCCAGGCGTCCCGAGAGTGCGTTGCGGCCGGGAACCTGCGCCCAGGCGAACGCGTCGGCGCTGAACCGGGCTTCGGTGGCCGGCGGCGGCGAGGTGCGGGGCGGCGGCGGACCCAGGGTCGGCGCGCAGGCGGAAACCAGGCCCATGAGGGCGGCGGCGGCGATGATGCGGGCGCTTACAACCATGTAACCGAGCATATAGGCCAAAGAGGCGAAATCACGCCAGACCCTAGGTCGTGCTGTCGACAGCGAATTCGGAGCGCCGCAACAAAACCGCCAACAGGCCGACGCCGAGCGATGCGCCCAGGATGGGACTGGGGCCGATCCCAACGAACGGCACGGGAAAGGCGCCGAAGATCGGCATGGCGGCCCACAGCAGAAAGCACAGGCTGAGCGTTCCCGCCGCGAGCCGAAGCCCTGGCTGAGAGTCCCGCGCGGTCAGGATCGGAGCGGCCGCGACTGCGGCGAGAAGAGCCACGCAGAGCCCTGCGATCGGGGGCGCGGCTTTCCACGCCAGACCGACGATCCCCTCCACCTCGGGCACAGGTTGAAGCGGATCAGGGCGGAGCCATGCGGCGCCGGCCCCCAGAGAGGCCAGCGCGGCGACACCCGCCTGCACAGCCCTTGGCCACGGGGCGAAGCCCGCCCTCAGCGCAAGGCAGGCGCCGAAGGCCGTGGCCTGCGACGCATCGGGCTGCGCGACGAGCAGGGCGAGGGTGGCGAACGCCGCGACCCACGGCCAACGCCTTTGCCAGCCCTGGGACGCCAGTGCGACGAGGGCCACCGGCAGGAACAGCATCGCGGCGTTCATGTGCACCGGCCCGAGGTCGAGCCACCGGTGCACGCCCTCCTGTCCGCCGGCGAGCAGGCTCGCTCCGAGACCGAGCGGCGCCGCGATGAGCGCGAAGGGCGCGGCGCCTGGTCGGGCGGCCACCGCAAGTCCGCAGGCGGCGAGGCCGCCCACGGCCCAAGCCGCCACGTTGCGAAGCCACAGTGCGGTTGGAATCCCGCTCTTCGCGCAGTTCAACGCGCCGGTCGCGACGGCCGCGAAGGACACCACGCCAAACGCCATCAGAAGGCGACCGCCGTCCTTCACCTCAGTCGTCGCCCTTTGGGCGGCCACGCAGCGATTTCACGCCCGCCCGTTTGGTCTTGCCGTCGAGCCGACGAAGCTTCGAGGCATAGGTCGGCTTGGTCTTCTTGCGCGGCGGGGGCGGGGGTTTGGCGGCCTCGCGCAGCAGCACGAGCAGGCGCTCCAGCGCGTCCTGCCGGTTCATCTCCTGCGAGCGATGGCTCTGCGCCACCATCACGATGACACCGTCCAGGGTCAGCCGGTTGCCCGCCAGCTCGTACAGCCTGGCCCGCACCCGCTCCGGCAGCGACGGCGAGCCGCGGACGTCGAAGCGAAGCTCGATCGCGGTGGAAACCTTGTTCACATGCTGGCCGCCCGGCCCCGAGGCGCGCACGGCGCGCACCACGACCTCGTCGTCGCCGAGCTGGATGTTGGGGTTGACCTCGATCATCGCACCGGCTTTGCCAAGCTTCGCCTAACAGACTATGGATACGGCATGCGCACCTTCGCCATGCGGATCGTACTTACCACGCGGACCGCCTCTGGCGGGCCGGTGTGGGACGTCGTGCGCTAAAGACCACCAGAAGCACAGACCACCGCCACCAGCCCCGCCGGATCCGGACGGGGCTTTTCTTTTGCGCCCTCGTCCGTCCTGCAAATGGAGAGGACCATGGACGCCAAGCCCCCTGATATCCTGATCCGCGCTTTCGAGCCGTCGGACCTGCCCGACGTGACCGAGGCGTGGAACCAGCCCAGCGCCTACGCCGGCACGCTGCAACTGCCCTACACCTCGCTGGCTGATCGCCAGGCCCGCCAGGGCGCAAGCCCGCCGGGCCACAGCCGGCTGGTGGCGGTGATCGACGGCAAGGCGATCGGCATGATCTTCCTGTCGCGTTTCGAAAACCGACGCAGCCACGCAGGCTCGATCGGCATGGCGGTGCATGACGCCTATGCCGGACGAGGGGCGGGCGGGGCCCTGATGGCCGCCGTTATCGACCTGGCCGACAACTGGCTGCAGCTGAAGCGGCTGGAGCTGGGCGTCTATGTGGACAATACCCGCGCCGTCGCGCTTTACGAGCGCTTCGGCTTCGAGCGGGAGGGCGTGAACCGCGCCTATGCGTGGCGAAACGGGGCCTTCGTGGACTCCCTGGCCATGGCGAGGCTGCGCCTGTGACAGAGCTTCCCTTGACCTTTGAGCAAAAAACCGCTGGAAAGCCGGCGCTTTGCTGCACCTGCGTTGCGCCGGTCGCGGCCTTCTTGACCATCCAGGAGAACAATCATGCGCGTCTACTATGACCGCGACGCCGACCTTTCCCGCATCCTGGACAAGAAGATCGCCATCGTAGGCTATGGCTCCCAGGGCCGGGCCCACGCGCTGAACCTTAAGGATTCGGGCTGCAAGAACGTCGTCGTGGCGCTGAAGCCCGGCTCGGCCACCGCCAAGAAGGTGGAGGCCGACGGCCTCACCGTGATGAGCGTTGCTGAGGCCGCCAAGTGGGCCGACGCGCTCATGGTGCTGGCGCCCGACGAACTGCAGCGCGGCATTTACAACGCCGAGATCGCGCCCAACATCCGCGACGGCGCGGCGCTACTGTTCGCCCACGGCCTCAACGTGCACTTCAACCTGATCGAACCGGCCCCCGGCATCGACGTGCTGATGGTCGCGCCCAAGGGCCCCGGCCACACGGTTCGCGGCGAGTACCAGAAGGGCGGCGGCGTGCCCTGCCTGATCGCGGTGCACCAGAACCCGACCGGCAACGCCATGGATTTCGGCCTGGCCTACGCCTCGGCCATCGGCGGCGGGCGCTCGGGGATCATCGAGACCAACTTCCGCGAGGAATGCGAAACCGACCTGTTCGGCGAGCAGGCCGTGCTCTGCGGCGGTCTCGTCGAACTGATCCGCGCGGGCTTCGAGACCCTGGTGGAAGCCGGCTACGCGCCGGAAATGGCCTACTTCGAATGCCTGCATGAAGTGAAGCTGATCGTCGACCTGATCTACGAAGGCGGCATCGCCAACATGAACTACTCAATCTCCAACACGGCGGAGTACGGGGAGTACGTGACCGGTCCGCGCATCGTCACCGCCGACACCAAGGCCGAGATGAAGCGCGTGCTGGAGGACATCCAGTCCGGCCGTTTCGTTCGCGACTTCATGCAGGAAAACGCTGTGGGCGCGCCGAGTTTCAAGGCCACCCGCCGTCGCGGCGCCGAGCATCAGATCGAGGAAGTCGGCCAGCGCCTGCGCGCCATGATGCCCTGGATCACCAAGAACGCCCTGGTGGACACCTCGCGGAACTGACCTGCGGGCGACGGGCGCCCGCGGCAACGGGGAAGTGGGGCTCGTTGTCGCATTTGCCCGTGGCGATGGGGGCTTTGGGCGACAGGAGGCTCTTTCGGAGGGGGCGATCCGGCGGACAGTGCGCTTTGTGCTCGTCCGCCTATCCCCATACGGGAGATACCTGATGCGAAAATCGATCCTGGCGCTCGGAATGCTTGTGTTGAGCGCGGCCTCCGCTCACGCGCAGGTGAACGCGGCCAACGTGAAGTGGGGGCCCGCGCCGCCGGTGTTCCCGAAGGGCGCGAAGATGGCGGTGATGGCCGGCGATCCGGGCAGGAGCGGCCTGTTCATCATCCGCCTGAAGATGCCGGCCGGCTACAAGATTCCCGCGCACCATCATCCGACCGACGAGAACGTGACCGTGATCTCTGGCGATTTCAGCCTGGGCATGGGTGACAAGCTCGATCCGGCGAAGAGCGCCACCCTCACGGCAGGCGGCTTCGCCCAGGCGGCGACGGGCATGAATCATTTTGCGTTCACCAAGAGCGGCGCGGTGGTCGAAGTGGCGGCGCTGGGTCCGTTCGCGATGACCTACGTCAATCCTGCGGACGATCCGACCCGCAAGTAGCGTCCCGGAGCCCGGGCGGTCGCAGAACTCGCGCCGCTCGCGGCTTCCGTGCTATCCTTGCCTCTGGGTTCTGTGGGTTGTGGTCTGTGACGCGCCACGAGCCCCGACGCGTCGCTGTGCAGGCACGCCCCCAGACCGATGGTCCGGGAGACTGAAGCATGGCGCAGCCAAATCACGTTGAAAACCCGTTCGAATTCGTCATCGAGAAACTCGGCTGGGCGGCGCGCGATATCGCCCGCGCGGTCCTGCCCAACCCGGCGCGGCACGTCGGTCAGGCCGTACCAGTCGTCCGGCGGCTTGAGATCCGCGACCTCCGGGACGCCCTGCGCAAGGGCGTTGCCGATGTCGGGGCGCTGCGT